>NZ_CAAAJC010000014.1 GCF_900640175.1 Legionella sp. W10-070
ACACACATAACCCTTATAGTAGATAATGTATGCATTTGATCATAATTTTAAACAAATGTCGATCTGTTTAAATTTTAATCGATCGCTGCTCTAGTAGCTTAGCAACAATCAATTTGGCTTTAAAAATTTTCATTAGTTAATATTTGCTTAAGCTTGGTACTATAAAGTAGTGTCCAGAAATTGTGCTTTATTCTGGGGTTTCAATGGTAAAAGTCGCTGGTAACTATACTTCTTTTGTAGAGAGTGAACTAGGCAAAATTTTCTCTGGATTTGAGGAGATTGTCAGTAAGTATCAAGCGTCATTCAAGACGTTGAATTCTTCTGATGAAGCAACATTATTTGCCAAAGAACAGGTGGAAGCGCTTTCTGCCCTGATTAAGATGGCCAAAGGAATCATACCTCATTTTGATAACGGTAAGACATTAGGGATTGGTACAGCAAAAAGCTTATGGGGCTTGAGAGAGGTTATTGAGAATTCTGTTAAAACCTTGTTTCCTCCGAAGCTTAGTTTAATTCTTTTAGTTAAGCAATCATTGGGCGACTTAATTGCTGAAAGTTTAAAAATTACAGAGGGATACAAGCAATTAGAAAAAAAATCACCTGGATTTATTCAAGAACAGTTTAAAAAAGCATTAAGAAGCGGACTAAGCAATCGAAGGCAGTCTTATCTGGATCTTACTGGTTATAGGGCACTTTTTACAGAAGAGATGGAAGCGCTGGAAAAAGACATTGGAACGCTTATCGATGACTATGATTTTACTCATTATTTTTCTGTTGATGGTAAGAAAGGATTAAAAGTAGACTTAAAAAATTTAGAGAATGACTTTAAAAAGGTTCTTCTTACTCTGAATATCGACTTTGAAGTTAAAATAGCTCATCCACTGTCATATCAATTGATGATGGAAGTTTTGGCTTTAATTGAGCAGGTACCTGAGGAACTGCAAAGCCTTATTTCTTTTTTTAATCCAGATTCTATTACGTTATCTATACCCTTTCTTATAGACATAACGCGTGATGGTTATCGTTATAAAATCGATAATAAAATCGAAATAGATGCTGAGCAATTATATAAGGAATATAAAGGAGAGCGATTTCAGGTATTTCTTGAAAGCCTGGCAAATTATTTTAATGACTATACAGATGCCGATCATGTGCAACAAGAACTTGCTAAAATGGCTCTGCCTCAGCAATTTGTTGATTTAGAGAAGAAACTTATTGACGCACGAATCGAAGAAATCCGGCAGCAACAGCAAGAGGTTAAAGACGTACTTGCCAATAGTGTGAATCTGACTTCTATTGAGAATGCCAGACAGCAACTTAATCAAATTCACGGGTTACTTGAAGAAATAGAGAAAAGGGGTAACTCCTACACAACTGAACCATTTAGCAAATTGCTTCAAGCGCACGCCTCTATTGATAAAATGAATGTTAAGGTTGATTTTGATCTTGAAAAGCCGTTGCCAGCCAGGGTAATTATTAAAACAGAATCAATCTGTGGATTTGGATTTGCACAGGAAATTATTCGTGAAAATTGGAACTGGCAACAGCTAGCGCTTAAGGAATTAAGAGCAGTCGAAGCGCAGTTATCCCTAGAATATAATGAAGCGTTGATTTCCCTACATCTCAAAAATGGTGAAGAACTCTTTTCAAACTTTGAGAAACTGCATGATAATATAAACGATCTGGGGGCAATTGAAGTAATTGAAGATTCGCCTAATAAGCTCGAACAACTTGAAGAGCAATTACAGCGCCTGGCTAAAGACGATGAAGCGTTAACCCAGTTGCAAGCAGAGGCGGAAGCGCAACAAGAATATCTGGCTCAGCTTGTCTCATTCCCGACTTTGCTGAGCGAACACCGAGAACATGCCAAGATAACCAAAGAGGCTGTAAGTAACTGTTATGCTGAAAGTGAGGATAAAATTAAGCAGTGCATGCAGTTAATACCCAAAAAACGACAAGAATTAGCAGAAATAACAAAGCAGTTGACTCTAAGTTTGCAGAAAGAAAAAGAAGCACAAGCTTATGCTGAGATAATGAAATCAGCTAATCCAGAGGTCATCAGAGAACAGTTGATTGCAACTGAAGAAAAAATTAAAGAGGCTGAGGTAAAATTAAATGACTTTAGGGTATTACTGAGTACTAAAAAGGAAAATGGCTATCTGGAACCACGTCCTTTGAGTGAGGATCCGTTACTGAAGTTAGAGGAAGAGCAAGGTTTATTAATCAATAAAATTCAGGAAATTGCAGGAGCTGAAAGCGATATTCTAAGTCTGGTTGTTCAGCAAATGGAGGTGGATTTATTATTTTCTTCAGATTTGAAAATTTCATCGAACATTGAATTGATTTTATCAACAGTAACTAATTTGATGGATACGAAAGGGGAATTGCCAGAAAATATCTTCGAGGAGGCCGAGCTTAAACAAATTCTTCAAGCGTTAGAAGCTTCTAAAGCACTCATACAAACTGCTTTAAATGAAATGGATAAAAGGGGAGATAAGAAGATTAACTTTCCTTTTAAATCAATGGATGAACTTAAAGCGTTACACGATTTAAAGACTATTAAAGGACTAGAGTTAACCGAAAAGGAAAAAGGTTTAGAAATTTTATTAAGATTAGTGGATCAGGAAGAAATATTAGCTGACTGGAAAAAATTAAATAGTTTGATTTTATTTCAAGAAGAGAGACAAAAGCTTACAATTCGCACTGAAGTTTTGAAACTTGACCTTGAAGAAAAAATAAGAGGGTATGCTTATCTGATTGCAAGGCCAAAATTAATTGAAATTCAGGAGTTTTTAGGCAAATTAAAAGTAATCAATTTGGATATTAAATACGAAAAAAATAAGCGTCAAAAATTGGCTGAAGAATGTGAAGAGTTAGCACCTCAGATCAAGGAAAAAGAGGAAAAAATTGCAGAACTAAACCAAACAGCCAGAAATTTAGCGATTAATATCCAGGTTCTTGAAGCGATTAACGCATTGCTTGAAGCAAATAAGGAGTTAAGTGGTACGCTTGACTCTTTAGAAATCAGTACAGCAGAGGAAAAATACGAAGGGTTGCTCGATAATTTATCTGAACTAAAGGAGTTAATGGTCAAATTACCTGCTTCAACTTATGCAGAAACCCTTGAGTCGATTATTTCGCAACAAGCAGCAATTGGTCAGAGGATGTCAAACCTCATTAAAACAGATTTTAAAAATCGATTCGATGCTGTTATTGAGGATGTAGACTCAATAGAATTAGATAATTTAAATATGCGATTGGATGATTACACAAACATAAGCGGGGCAATTGCCCCTGCTTTCCAAAATGTTAATCGTTTGCGAAACAGATTAAAAGAGCTTGCCGAATCAGAAATTGATGTCACTTCCGATAATGAAACAAGTTTAAGGGTAACCCAAAAGGCGCATCAAGATAAGTTATTAGAGAGATATAAAAGAGATCTGGATAAGCAATTAAAATTACTGCCTTCAAAGTATGACGAGAGTCAAGATAATCTGGTGCAATGCAGTGTAGCTTATAACAATGGATCAGCTTATTTGCAAGCGCTTCCTTTAGATAAGCTAAGGGTTTTACCCGATGAGACAAATCAGTCTATTGAAAGTTTGGAAAATGATTTACGGAATCGTATTAAATCATTAAACGAGATCCAGCAAGGCCAAAAGGAGCGATTTGATGCCAGAAAAGAGTTGGCAGAAAAATTTGAATCAGCACTTGACCGTTATCTTGAACAGCGCAAGAAAAAATACCCGGTTAAGGACAGTATCAGTCGAAGTGATTTGATTAAACGAGCGCAATTTATTACTCGGTTACAAAACGAATTGGCAACCTACATTAATACAGGTAATAGTCAGCCGATATTGGAATTAATAACTGCTAATAAAACACAGTTTTGTGGATTGCATCTCCGGCCAATTCTTAACAGGCTAGTAGTGGCAATTAAGGCATTAGATGCCCAAATCCCGCAGGACAAAGCAACTTATATTACGGAAGAAAAAGTAATTCATGATCAAGATTTACATGATGAAGCATTAGCAGTTTTGGAAACGCTTAACGATAGGCCTCAATTTGTTTCGGCAATGAAAAATTTATACGCAAGAATTGAGAAATTAAAAGCCCATGATGGTGATGAAGGAAAAATCGCACAAGACTTGGCAGACTGTTTATGTGCCAGGGCGGATAAGTTTGTCATCGATTCAAGCCAAGCAGACAATTTCTCTGATAAAGAGGCATTTAAGGCATTTCATAGTGATTTCATGACAGAACTGCATAGTCAGGATGATGTAATGAGCGAGGATAAAACATGGAAATCTTTTATTCTCAATCTTGCCATTGGTCTCTGCACGGTTGGGATTGCCTTGGGCATCAAACTTGCTGTGTCCAAGATTTCGACAGGTTATGCTACTTTCTTCGGTGAAACCAGGCTATTTAAGCAAGTGAAAGAAGTAGATGAAGCACTCTTAGATTTGACTGCTGCAGCGCCTGCCGCCTAAAAATTCAATTAGCTGGCAAGGCCGCCTACGCTTGTAAACCAATTTATAGATTAGGAAGAGGGGAGTTAAGCTTAACCTCTCCTGGGTCCGAATAAGTCGCGGGAGGCTGGCTGTAAGGATGAACTGAATATGCCCATAAAAAATAGATACTGCCTAATATCATAATAACTGTATAATTAATCCAGGTTTGAATTAGGTTCTGTGCACTTATCTACTATCTTGGCCAAAAAGCCTTGATTTTCTGTGCTCCGATGCTCACATACTTCTATGTATGCTCCGCTTCGGTGCTCGCCAATCAAGGCTTTTTGATTCAAACTAGCGATAAGTGCACAGAACCTAGGGCGTGTTTTCATTCATTGAAGCGAAAATGTGGGCAGCTGAGCGCCAAAAGCGAATAGCCGGTTTTATTGAACGAATTCATAACTATTTTGGTGCCAATTAATCGCATTTGCAAAGACACGCCATGAAATAAGAGAAGTATTAATGGCTAAAAGACGTCAAAGGGTACCTGCTGAAGCGCAATTTGCAGTGATAGAAAAGTTCAGTCATGATGGTCGCGGTATAGCTCGGATTAATGGGAAAACGACCTTTATCCAGGGTGCATTGCCCAATGAGGAAGTTTCTTTTCAATACACACGAATAAAAAGTGATTTTGATGAAGGGAGAATTCTTTCTGTACTTTCCCCCTCCACATCGCGTGTCGAGCCACATTGCCCGCATTATACGCTGTGTGGCGGATGCTCATTGCAGCATTTAGAGGCTCACTCACAGATTCATGAGAAACAGTTGCTGTTATTAGATCTGCTAAAACGGGTTGGTCATTGTGAACCCCAAACAATCCTGGCACCACTTACAAGTGATAGTTGGCATTACCGTAATAAAGCAAGGCTCAGTGTAAGGTTTGTGGAGAAGAAAAAAAGCAGTCTGGTTGGATTCAGAGAGAAGAATAACGGTCGTTTTATTGCAGAAATTAATCAATGTTCAATTATAAATAAACAGATTGATGAGCAGATATCCAATTTGCGTGCACTTATCGATTCATTCGATAATCCTGATATCATTGCGCAAATTGAGGTGGCTGCTGGCGATCAGGATGTGGCGTTAATTTTTCGCAACCTAAGTGCCCTGAGTGATGCAGATAAAGAGAAACTTCGTGAATTCGGCAAACAGACTAATTTTCGCTTATTTCTCCAACCTGGTGGTGTTCAGAGTGTCGAACTGTTCTACCCCGAAGAGGCATCTGAATTTTTAACCTATACTTTACCAAGGGAGAACCTGGCATTTCAGTTTCATCCGACAGATTTTACACAAGTCAATGCAGGTTTAAATCAACGTATGGTTGCCCTTGCTCTTGATTTGATGGAGTTGACATCCGACGATGTAGTGCTGGATTTGTTTTGTGGTTTAGGTAATTTTTCATTACCCCTCGCCAAATATTGCGCCAAGGTAGTTGGCATAGAGGGTAGTGAAGCAATGGTAGAGAGAGCCTATATGAATGCTAAGGCAAATGCTCTGACTAATGTGGAATTTTTTTGCGCCAATCTTGAAAAAATTGAAGAAGTACATTCTAAGTTGACCCCTTACAGTTTTACCAAGATGCTCCTTGACCCACCACGCTCTGGGGCATTGGAAATAGTAAAACACATCGATAGATATGATCCCAGGCTAATTGTTTACGTTTCATGCAATCCGGCTACTTTGGCAAGGGATAGTGATATTCTGGTAAACCACAAGGGGTATAAATTAATAGCTGCTGGTGTTATGGATATGTTCCCACATACTGCTCATGTTGAATCCATTGCTTTATTTAAAAAAGGATAAACAACAATGGTCAAAGTTAAAGAAAATACTCCCTGGGCTGCTGATGGTACCATTGATGTCGAGCAGTGGTTACATCAGTTAGGAAGCAAAGGCTATTTTCAGGATCTGGGACTAATTCGTCATGCCTGTAATTTAAGCCAGCTGGCAGGGCAGGAGCATGCCACAGAAACAGGTGTTTCCTGTTTGCAGCAAGGATTGTCAATGGCTGATGTGTTAGCTGACCTGGAGGTTGACCAGGAAACTTTGGCTGCTGCAATAGTCTTTGAAAGCGTTCACTATGCTGAATTATCATTAGATGATGTAGAAGAACAATTAGGCAACTCTATTGCCAAACTGGTCAGGGGTATTGAAAAAATGAGTGCCATGCACAATTTGCAGGCACTTAACAAATATCCTCAGAATAAACATCAGATTGATAACATCCGTAAAATGCTGTTAGCGATGGTTGATGATGTACGCGTTGTACTCATTAAATTGGCAGAGCGACTCTGTGTGTTACGTACTGCATCTCAGCTTCCAGAAGCTATACGGCAACAAATTGCTACAGAAGCGATGGAAATTTATGCCCCTTTGGCAAACCGTTTGGGGATTGGTGCAATTAAATGGGAGATGGAGGATCTGGCATTTCGCTACTTGCATCCAGACGATTATAAAGCGATAGCCAAGGGGTTAAAAGCTAAGCGTCTTGAACGTGATCGCTATGTGGATTTTATTGTCGAGGAGCTAAATAATCGAATCAAGGCGGCAGGTATTCACCATTTTGCTGTTTATGGACGGTCGAAGCATATTCATAGCATCTATCGCAAAATGACACGTAAAAATGTATCCCTTGAAGAGATCTATGATGCGACAGCAGTAAGAATCCTGGTAGAAACCCAGGAGCAATGCTACGAAGTGTTGAGTATGGTTCATTCTCTCTGGAAGCAGATTCCTGCTGAGTTTGATGATTATATTACTAACCCTAAGGCCAATGGTTACCAATCATTGCATTCTGCGGTGGAGGGGCCTGAAGGGCGCGTTTTCGAGGTTCAGATTCGGACTTTTCAAATGCATGATCTTGCTGAAATGGGGGTTGCCGCTCATTGGAAATACAAAGAAGGTGGTTTAACCCATAAAGAAAGTCATGAGCGCAAAATTGAATGGTTGCGGGATGTATTGGCCTGGCATCGGGAAATGGCGACCTCCAGTGGTGTTTCTGAAGCGATAGAAACTGAATTTCTCGAGGATCGGGTATATGTTTTCACACCAGATGGTGATGTGCTGGACTTGCCTCAGGGGGTTACTCCTTTGGATTTTGCTTATCATGTTCACAGTCAGGTAGGCCATCGTTGCCGTGGAGCCAAGGTTAATGGCTCTATTGTTCCTTTAACCTATCAATTAAAAACGGGTGATAAAGTTGAAGTGTTAACTGGCAAGAACGAGCGTCCCTCAAGAGACTGGATTAATCCTCACCTGAGTTATTTAAAAACATCTCGTGCTAAAGCGAAGGTTTTGCATTGGTTCAAAATGCAGGATTATGATAAAAACAGGAATGATGGCTTTGATATTCTTGATAAAGAGTTAAAGAACCTTGGTATTAAAACCGAGCGTCTGAGCGAGGTACTTGCTACTTTTAATTTTAAACGCCTGGATGATTTATATGCGGCCCTTGGGCGGGGTGATATTAAGTTAGGCCAACTGCTTAATAAGTTGTCTCCCGCTGAGGCAGAGTCTGCTACCATTCAAAATATTGTAAAGCCTTTGGTCAAGCCAGAAATCACAGGGAGCGATTTACGTATTGAGGGGGTAGGAAATCTTCTGACCCATATGGCACGTTGCTGCCAACCCGTGCCCGGTGATGAAGTAGTGGGGTATATTACGGTAGGCAGGGGAGTCTCTGTCCACAAGCAAGACTGTCCTAATATCATTCATGCAGGCGAGAAGCAGCGACAACGTTTTTTACAAGTCAGCTGGGGAAATTCCACCAAAGAGCATTATGCAGTAGATATACTTATTAAAGCGTTTGACCGCTCAGGTCTTTTAAGGGACGTTACCTCCTTACTTGCCAATGAAAGGGCGCATGTTTACGCACTTCAAACCCAATGTAATAAACAGGATAATACCGCTTTTATTAAATTGACTGTTGAAATCGACGGCTTGAACAGCCTGTCACGATTATTAAGCAAAATAGAGCAAGTCCCTAACGTATTAGAAGCAAGACGTCAGGTCTAGTACTCGGTTTCTGAAAATTGTTAGAGTCTGTTGACATTTCAACTTAAACTGCCCACTTCCCGCGCTTTATGCGCGGGATCTACGCAAACCACACGAAACTGACCATCCTCTTGACAAGGTTTGAGAGTAGATACCGCGCATAAAGCGCGGAACGTAGGCTCTGGCTCCAATTGTCAACAAACCCTGGATATTGGTAAGAAAAAGGCATATTTTCAAAAAATAGAATATGCTAATAGATACCGATGTTGACAAGGACCGGTTAATGAAAAAAAGGGTGCTGCTGATTGCAATTACTTTATTATTAGATAGCAATCTTATCATGGCGGCGAATAATAATACAGATAGGGAGATTAAAGAACTTGTTCGTTTTCTCATTTCAGATAAGTTACTGACACCAGGTAAGGGTTCTCAGTTAATCCCTTTAAGTTATTATGTAGGTGATAGTGAGGATGTTGCCCGCTATTTTGGTGATTATATTTGTGCTGCTGATGATACCTGTTCTGTCATTGATAGCTTATATGTAAGTCCTTACTCATTCTTAGCCAGTCCCTATGTTATCTTAGGTCGCGGCCTTCCACCCCAACAAGGGAGTGTGCAGGAATGGTTTCAAGCACAGGCCCAAATTGAACGTACTAATTTGAAGTATGGTATGGATATTTATCAGGCATCTACCTGGCAAATTGCGCTGGCGCTGGCAGCCAGGAATGATTATTTGAGCTTGGGCACTGCCCAGGGATTAATAGCAAATCAACTGCAGTCGATCTTAAATCCAGCCAATAGGGCAACAAGTACTTTATTCAGTTATGGTTATCAACAACCGGTTAATAATCCGCGGAAGGCATTCGTTTTTCGCTCTATTGCAACTGATTATTACAATAAAGATCCCTTTTTTCGAGGCAGGTATCAGAATTTCATCAGTTGGGATTATGATCCTTATCATTTAGCACAGAATGATCCTGAAAATCATCCTGCGGATTTTTTTAAATATGTGACTACCTGGCCTGACTGGCAACCATTAACTGGGGAAAACGCCTGGGCTCAGCTTATCGGCCCTCTTCAAGCTGAATATCTATTGACAGAAGGAAGGATCACAGCAAACTCATTGCCACTTATCAATGCTATAAATAGCCTTCATGCATTCTCTGCGATGCAAACTGGAATTGGTGCATTTTATTATGCCCCCGGCGGCACATTAGGTAGTCAAGGATTGCTTCCTGTAGGAGAAATTTCCTTGGAAGATAATTTTTCCATGCTGGCTGGGCTGCAAATTTTGAAAAATATACTTGAGCGTGTTGAACAAAGCCCGATAGTGATTGAAGCGTTAAATACCATCCATATTATGTTAAATGGCGGCATGACTGTGAATGGTTATGAAACGCTTGGTTTGCTGAGTTTTCTTTATAATGGGGCTTTCTCTACATCAAAAAGTGTATTTTATACCCGCGGCATCGCTGATATGCCTTCGTCTCAAAATGACTGGGATCCCGATATTTCTGATGAATTAAGTGCAATGTCTGTAAAGGTGAATCTATGGGGTATCGCAGCTTTAGGCGCAGAGACAGTTGATAACTGGTATGGAGAAGGCACTGCCCTTAATATTTGGCGAGTTGTTCGCAGGCAAGGAGGGTATTTTGAAAATGATCATTTATGGGGGGTAGGTTATACATTGAACAATAATGCCAATTTCCAACCTGAACATGTTATCTCAACCGATAATACCGCCAGTGCAATTAATACATTGCATATGTTAATTGATTATTATTCCCAAAGAGAAGTTGATACTACCGAGTTAGAAGCTGATTTGGGCAGTATGCAGAGCAATATCAGTCGTTTACGTAATGATGAATATCTCAATACGCCATTTTTTGGCGCAACGCCTAAAGAATTTTTTGTGGTATTACCTCCGGAGAATGGACAGGCATACCTTTATTCAAGCCGGCGTTTGGCGCTTGCCTCTTTGTGGAATGCGAACACCTTATCGGCAACCAGTTCGACCTCCTGGTTATTGATTAATAAATTCTTTTTTAATCCTTTTCAATATCAGGGAAAACACTCAGGAGAAGATTATCTCACGCCAGCAAGCATTGATATCTTTCTGAATAATAATCAACCTAAAGGGCGGGCATTACCAAGAACGTTAAGGGTAAAATTTACTGCCGGTAATTTGGGAAATATTAAAAAATTAATTCTAAGTTATAATCTTGATGGTTCACAATCGAGCTGGGTTGTTGCGGCTGTGGCTGAAAGGCAGCAAGGAGTAGCCTCTTTACCTGGAGGAGCAAGAGCCATACTTGTCAGTTTTTATAATGGCGGATGGGCTGAGGCCTGCCAGATTGAGCCTGCTGAAAAAATATGCAAGGATGCTGCCTGTATGACCACTTTCACCATCAGAGCTCGCTGGAACTCTGATGGAAAAGGGCAGTGTGATTTAATCGATTGATTTGTATATTTTCTCTCTGCTTTATAAAACTCACTGAATTTGCCATTACCAACAAGTATGCCTGCTAACTCGAACAGCTCATCATGGTTTTTTGGTTCTCAGTATATTCATTTATATAGCGCTCACACTCCTTTTGCTCATCCAGAGGTACTGGAATAGGTATCTCTTCATCCGAAGATATAATTTTGTTAAGTTCATCGATGGTTGCTTTGAAGGATGGCATGCCCACTAATTTGGAATTAGCATCAGCATTAAAGTGAATCTTCCTTGCTTTAAATGTACGCCAATAATAAGCATTGTTTAAAAAAGAATTCCCTTGTACCCGCTCAATTTCGACTGCAGCCAGTATATTTTGGGGGAGAATGGTTTTATCGGTAATGATTTCTTTAACCCATCCTAGTCTCACTGCTCCAATTATCTCCTGTTTTGTGAGTGTCTTAACCCCATGATCGAAGACATCAAATCCATTTTCCATATAAACAAGATAAATATAAGTATTTTTAATTTTTTTGAAAGGAAAGAAAGCTGCCGATTTAAAGTTATCGGATGCGCAGATAACATTTTTTTCATCGGAGACAAAAGGTGAGGTGACACGATTTTTACCATTGGAGCGAGGTTTAAGCCCCTCGGAAAATATAACGTCAGGTTTTCTGCTATCACCGCGAAAGCAAAGCTTTTCGAGAGGTTTTTCAGTATAGCTTTTAGTGTCCACCCTTACAGGGGTGAGTAGCAGGTCAATGTTCATGCCTAATTTTTTTGCCAAAAGAATATAACATTCGTCCGTTAATTTATCTTTAGTATTCATATCTCTAAAGGAGTTTCGCATTCTTTCCAGACGTAAAAGGATACATTTCTTTAATATCTCTTTATGGTCCGAAGTTAAATCTCCATCTTTAATGTTTTTCTGTAAGTAATTATAGATCGCTGTTAACTGTATAATTCCTTTTGATGCATCAAATCCGCTACTGTTTTTAGTAAAAAAGCCAGCTAATTTTCTTACCTTACCTTTTCTTTTATGATAGTTATCAATAATCTCTTTAATATCTTTGATGTTCATTGGTGACTTTATATTAACTGCTTGTGATTAAAATATACACAAATTTCCTTAAGAAAATATGAATTCAGAGTGAACGAATTGTATTTAGAGTTTTCTAAAGTCATTGTGGAAGTTGGATTTGTCCCTTTCTACTTAAGTCAATAACTATCATTAATTGACATATATTTTTTCATGAGCTGGACAATAAAAATAACAAACAAAGCCGCTAGCCAACTTACGTCTATTGTTGGGAAGTTGTCGATAAACAAATAAAAATTGTTGAGGTATATTATGTCGGAACACATGAAAAAGCCCCATCTTGAAGATATTGCTTTAGCTTTGACCAAAGCTTGTCATTGAGCATCAGTCTAGCCATAGCAAACTCGTTTTTATTTTGATGTTAGAATCATTGAATTACGATTTTTCTTATAAATCAATTGGATAGGTGGGTTTGTCGAGTTCATCTTTAATTCGATCATTTTCTGGATACCGCGAACAAGTCGCAGCACGTAGGCCGTGGGAATGAATTGTAAGCACACCTTAAAAAGACTATTACAATTATTTTTAGGGTTATTTAAAAGTGAAGTGATCCATTTGCACTCATATCCTTATTTTCCCCGAAGATGCCTAAGTCCAAGCATTCTTGAAGTAAATTGGGTTTAAGGATATCCGACTAAAAAACTTAATCTAGAAGACTTGACTGGTGAACAAAAGACGATTCCCAGTAACCTTTAATACTAATCCATATCGTGTAGATACTACAGTCGCAGGGTAAACGCATCTAAAAGAAAGATATATAACCAAAATGTCTGCGCTCCAATCTTTATGCATATAATCTATGTGCTTGCTTTGGTACAAATCATATGGATACCGTGCATAAAGCACGGCAAGTAGGCAAGATGAAGCAAATTTATGTTCAAAGAGTAGATGCGTTTACCCTGCTATAGTCGTAATTTAACAAATTGGGCTTCACTCCTTAAATTACAACTGTAGTTCTAGGTTCTGTGCACTTATCGCTAGCTTGAATTAAAAAGCCTTGATTGGCGAGCATCGAAGCGGAGCATACATAGAAGTATGTGAGCATCGGAGCGCAGAAAATCGAGGCTTTTTGGCCAAGATAGTAGATAAGTGCACAGAATCTAATATCTATTGAGTCAATACGGAGGTAACTTCAATTACACCTGCTGTACTACTTGCTTTCAAGTCAGGATTGTACATGGACTCAGCAAAAATTGGCGGCACCGTATATTCTCCGATATTAGTTGCTTTTATCCGATAATGAAGTTGTCTGACCCTTGGTTCAATGCTGGTAAAAAATACAATGCGATCTTCCCGTATATCCACGTAATCGATACTCTCAGCACTCACTGAATCCTGTACTACTTCAAATCCGCCAGGTAATAAATCAACAATAGCCACATTATCAAGGTAAAGATCGTCCAACGACCGTACCTGAATATGAACTTCAACTTCACTGCCAAGAGGGATAGCCTTAATCTTATTGCCTTGACTATCACGATACTCACGATAGATTGTCAAACCTTGTTTTATTTCTTTTTCAGGCAGTTCTTTATCAAAGCCTGCCTCAATTAATTGATAAAAATACGTTTGCTTATTGAGATTATCGTAAGTGATTTGTCTGGCCTCCTCATCAATACTTACTTTTCCGTAAGCGTTATCGAACGTTGCCAGTAATTTTTGACTGTTATCAGCAAGTAGCTCACTGATTGAGAAACCTTTTGCTTTATCCATCGGTGTTACCTCTCCATAGGCACCCAGCGCCAAGCTAATGTAACCGGAAAAAATGGTATTCATTTGCTCAGTATTGATGGCCGATATTAATTGCATTACTAGCGAAGGACCAACGGTTGGCAAATAATCAGGAAAATGGCGTGCAATTAAATATAAATATTGCGCATTGGCACTATTGTTATCATAAAAATTCATCGAAACTTGATCTTTGCTGCGTATTTTATATTGCCTGATTAATTGATTGGCAACCCTGTCACTTTTTAATAGTTGATAAGTTGCGGCAATATAGGCGCCTGCAATGTCTTGTTGCCAGGATTTTGGAAAGTGATTTTCTAAATATAATTGTAGGTTAGTCAGATAATTGGTAGTAACAATTTCGTTTCGCGTCAGAATATAAATAGCATAGGCCTGGATTCGAGCAGCTTCTAATGAAGTCGGGTTTTGCGCAGACAAGTCTCGAAGGTAACCAAGTCCCAGACTAAACATTTCGCCAGGTACATTATAACCTTGCATTTTTGCCTCTGTTAAAAATTGCATGGCATAAACAGAAGCGAAATTATTACTATAGCTATCACCAGTCCCTGGCCAATAACTAAAGCTACCGTTTGACATTTGGCGCTGTCCGATGAGTCTAATAGTCGTTAGAATTTTTTCATTAATTTGCGGTTGTTCATTGGCAAACCAGGGTTGTCTGCTCATGGCTAATAATGGCAATGCTTTGCTGGTTAGCTGCTCAGTACAGCCATAAGGAAAATTCTCAAGATATCGCTGTAAACCGGGCAGCAAAATAAGCGGACTTGAGGAGATAGAAGCATCTACTTTCCGATAGTCAGGATACAATCTACGTTCGATAGGCAATGTTTTACTGGCGTTACTACTGCCGCTAGTGATTGATGTTATATAAGTTGTTGCAGGGCGAATACTAAGCGTTGTGTCCATGGTACTGGATTTTTCTTCAGTATTCGCAATGATTGTAACCTTGGCTGATCCTAAAGAAGCGTTGGCTTTTAATTTAAACCGGACAGTCTTCTCCTGTCCTTCACTGATAGTTAACGATTCATTGGCAGATCCAATGATCTCCAGATCAGGTGTCACATTAAGCTGAACAGCGATTTTTGCATCAGTACCAGAGCCAGTTACGTTATTAGCAATACTGGCTGATATTTCAAATATATCACCAGGCGCAATGAAGGTAGGAACATTGGGATTGATTACAAAATTACCGCGAATCTCGGATTTTTTATCCCTCGACCCTACCGCATTATCAGCTACGGCAACAGCCATCACTTTTAATGTCCCATTAAAATAATCGGGAATATTATAAACTAACTGGCGCGGAGTTGAGTCGGTATCAACAATACCAGACCAATAAGCTACTGGTAAATCAGTTTTTCGTTTAAAGGGATTAAGATGTTTCGACAATAAGGCTTCCCCTCCGTCTCCACCCACAGCGGAAAGCTCTCTTTCTCTGATAAACTGCGGCAAAATCTGATCAACAGTTTGTTGTGTTAACACCTCCAGGGCTTTTTTCTGGAAGAAAAAAGCAAGTGGATCAGGGGCTGCATAATTAGCGACTTGCAATATTCCTTCATCGACTGCAAAGATAATGATTTTTCCTGGTTTATCGCTACTGTATTCAATGGAGAAGGGTTCTCCGGGATGGGCTAAACTGGCGGTGTTTAAATTGATATTAATGTTATGCTTCTCATCATCCACTTTAAACGCAGCGATGCTGTAGCTTAGCGGGCTGATGAAAATGTCCGGTGAACTCCAGTCACGAACAAATGTCACGTTGACATAACCATTGCCTTGAAAATCTTCAGGAATATGAATTCGCTGTGTGGAACTGGTAGCACTGGTTTTAAACCATTGGACTGAATAGAGTTTGTCACGTTCGATGGTGATTAATCCTGAGCCAGTATAGGGGGCTGTAATTTGCAACTCGATATCATCGCCAGCATGATATTCAATCTTGTTTAATTTTATATTCAACTCAGCATTGTGGGCGAGAGGCTGTTGACTATCCCCCACAATACTAAATTTAAACTGGCTTAACTCCGTATTGTTTTGATCTAAAATTTTAACTGAGAAATCACCAATTTGCTGAGTAGGTAATGCAAAATCAGTTCCTTGCTCGTTAACATTAAAGGGTTGAGTATTAATTACTGTTGTTTGAATTACCGATTGATATTCATAGGTGCCATTTGGTTTTTTAACCAATGTCGTTATGGGGTGTAAAGAAAGTAGCTGTAATCTTAAATCCGCTACTGTTTGTTGGTTTAGTTGTGGGTTAACCGCGATAAAATTCACATTTCGCTGGCTATTTTGTTTTACATAGTTTAAATCACCGTTTGGCTTGTAACCTATAAAATAGGGTAGAGGACTGACCAATGCAGTTGATTGAGTCATTACACTGCGTCCGCTTTCTGCTTCAAAACCTTCAGCAAAGAAAGTGAGACGATAGGTTGCTTTATCGAAACGCTCAAGATTTAAATCGAAGGTGGCTTCTCCTTGTTCATTAGTTTTGACATCAGCCAGGGTATCACTAAACACCTTGGCTGGCTTGTCGGAGGAAGTCAGCGGGTCAGCAAAAATATAATCAGGATATTTATTAAATTCGACACGTTGGGGCGCAAGCAGAATTTTTCCACCCACTCGTCGATTGGCAGCAGGTGCGCCATATAAATTCCACAATTGAATATTTGCATGAAGGTTAGCTGGTGAAATCCAACCTTCTGCAGGTCCTTGAGAAAAATTTGATTTAATCCGCATTCGATCGGGCTGAAACTCAGCAACGCGTATGGAGGTTGAGCCTAAGAAACTCTCAGGGTGTTTATCTTTGACAAGGTACAGGTTAACAAAATATTGGCCGGTTGGTGAATCGGGATTGGTTTGAAAATCAAAACTCAGATAACCTGTAGCATCCAGAGTGAATTTATGATCTTCAATAGTGGTCCCGCGAGGATCAGTCACTGTTGCTTCAACCATTAACCCTGGAGTCTGGGGCTGGAGGTAGGCTTGCTTGATAATCGCACCAAGATGTACCAAGTCACCAGGGCGATAGAGTCCTCTATCAGAAAAAAGATAAGCACTTAAACTATACTGCTCTGGATTTGTGTATAGACCCCCCACATCATAGCGGGAGTAGTTTAACTGCCGGTTAAAATTATTGTAAGGAATAAAGGATACATCATCATTAAGATTTGCCAGGTAAACAACAGGCTCACGCTCGTCGACAAAGTCACTTAATGAAGGAAAACTGGCATGCCCTTGTTCGTCTGTGGCGTAAGTTAAGAGTGGGAGGCCATTTTTTCCCAGGACAGTTACCTTAACATGGGGTACTGGAGTGCCCTTGGTGATTGATTGCACAAATACATCATGACTGCCGTTACGATTATCCTTAACAATCATGCCTAAATCAGTGATTAAAATTAATCGATTTGCTTTAATATCCTCTAAAGGAAGATTATTCTCGATATCCCAGCCTCTGGCCTGTAGTAAAAATAAACCTTGTGGTCCTCCGGTATTGGTTGCAGCAGATAAATATTTAGCAAAATCAAGTGCGGTATACTGCGGCCTGGTAAAGTCAGAAGCAGCAAATTGCTGTACTTCAGAGAATATCTGGCTGATATTCTGCTCGTTGAAACTCTGGTTTATAAAGTAAGGATTATTGAAATCTCCTTGAGTCTGAGTGACTAAGTGATTTATATTTGCGGGTAAAATGCGAGCGAAATCAAACTTTACCGCAGCCAATCCCTGTACAAGAACCGATAATTTTTTTTCACCGCTTAAAGCGAGCAATGCCCCTTTATGAATAAAACTGATTTCTTTAGGATATTCCGGCACTTTTATAATTGCGGCATAATCATT
This sequence comes from Legionella sp. W10-070, assembly GCF_900640175.1. Lineage (GTDB taxonomy): Bacteria > Pseudomonadota > Gammaproteobacteria > Legionellales > Legionellaceae > Tatlockia. The sequence goes on from NZ_CAAAJC010000014.1 coordinate 17,621, forward strand.
ACTTAAAATAAAGTCCCCAAATCCACGCATTCCTTTATCTAGTTTCAGGTAAATATAACGCGGGGTCTGCGCCGTAAATTTATAACTATGCAACGTCGCATAATTACGGTCAGCCGGAATTGCTTGTAATGGAAGAGGGGTCGCAAGTGTTAATATATTTGCTGTAACCTCTCCAGGGTTTTGCCAATCGTAATTCTTTTTTTCACTCTCATAGGTGGTTGCCGGATAATTTTGTGGCAATAAATAAACATGAAGCGATTTCTTAAGCTGCGCCTCTGTAACGCCAAGCGTGGTTTCCAAGGCTAACACTTGTTCTGGTCTATCCTGTTCATTACGGACAATTGAAGCGGTAGCTGTAGTAACTTTAAAGTAATTTGCAATGTCAGGGATAAAGAGATTTTTTGTTATTTTAGTGCTTGTTTTACCGGGGCCTGTTGATGCTTTGATGCCTTCATTTAGTGTTATAACCAGGTAACGAGGCACTTCTAATAAGGAAAGTGGTTCAGAATGAAGGTAGGCTATACGCTTATTTTGATCATAAGTCAGATTAAATTTAAAAGGCTGTGCTTTAACGCCTGTCTTGGCTTCAATGCTTTGCAATGACAAAGACGTTTTGTTTTCAAGACTGCCGGGATCCACAGGAAAATTAAAGCTGATAGTTGCAATCGCTTCTCGGTGTTTTGCATTAACCGGATCCTGATAAAATTTAAATTCAGTAATTTTTGCTTCAAAAGGTTGGGTTGAAAAAGAGTAAGTATGACCCTCCATTATTGCATCAGATACAAAAAAATTTTTCTCAAAATGAATATTATAAGATTGTCCCGCAGGCCAATCTGTTGCTGGAGTGAAGATTAAGCGGCTATCATTGTCCCATACCCATTTACCTTCTATAGAAGGGGTGATTGTTACTCCTTTATGAACCTCCTGACCAATTTGGTTTAAGGGTGCAACTGATTTAGGTGTAAAGTTATTTTCAGGATTCGCTTGAGGCTGGCTAATTCCAAAATTAATAATAAGGGGCTCGGGCTTCAGTTTATCGTCTTCAACAAGGCTCGGTTTGGGTGCGCTAATAAGGGCTGTTATCAGTTGAGGTTTAGGGAGGTTTTTATACCAGTAATAGCTATATCCAATGGCAGTAGAGAACAATAGAAAACCGGCAATACTTGACCAAAACATTCCTGGTCTGGTAATAGCTTGACGACGAACCCAGACTGTCCAAGGGGGACTTGTCCAGTTAAGGCGTCCAAATAGCAGGATAAAAAAAGCGCTAATGGTGGAGTAAATTGGTTTTTTGCTCATATTTTATCCGGGTTAGCCTTGACATGGATCGGATGTGGTCATAGAGTAACTTTCTATAAGCCTGCCATAAAGGCTCTATATTAGCGATCATGAGAAAACTTTTAAAGCGACTTGTTGCCATTCTGGTTCTTTTTTTTGCCAGTGGATGGCTGTTGTTATTTCTTCTTCCAAAGCCGCCGTTACTAAGCGGTATTAGTTTTTCAACTGCTGTGTATGATGAGAATGCTCACCTGTTAAGATTGACGCTCAGCGATGATGAAAAATACCGTTTGTTTACCCCATTATCTCAAATATCACCGCAATTGATTTCAGCGACTTTATTACAGGAAGATCAATATTTTTATAAACATTACGGCGTTAACCCTTTGGCAATAGTTAAGGCTGGTTGGCAAACTTATGTCAAAAAATCACGACGGATAGGGGCTTCAACGATCACCATGCAGGTGGCACGCATTCGCTACAGGATCAATTCCAAAACATTATCCGGGAAAATCTGGCAAATCATTTACGCTTTGCAGTTGGAAATGCACTACAGTAAAAAACAAATTTTAGAAGCTTATTTAAATTTTGCGCCATATGGAAGTAATATTGAAGGAGTTGGTGCTGCGAGCTTAACCTATTTTAATAAACAGGCAGGGAAGATTAACTTGCCAGAAGCCCTTCTTTTAAGTGTGATTCCTCAAAATCCTGCCAAACGTATTCCGGGCAATGATGACCTCAAAAAAATAAGGAGCAGATTGTTTGTACGGTGGTTAAAAGAGCATCCGGAGGATAAAAATAAAGAAGCAGCAATCAATTTACCTTTACAAATGCGTACCTCTCGTGACCTGCCCTTTGCTGCTCCACATTTGGTCAATTCAGTATTGGAGGAACAGTCATCCAAATCCCGAAATATAACGACTACAATAGATATTCGCCTGCAGGATGTACTTTCTCGAGTGACGAGAAATTATATTGCTCGAAAAAGGGATAGAGGGGTTAATAATGCAGCCGTTCTTTTAGTTGATACCCGTGATATGAGTGTAAAGAGCCTTATCGGATCGGCTCATTTTTTCAATCAGGAGATTGAAGGACAAATCAATGGAACTGAGGCAAAACGTTCACCTGGTTCTACCTTAAAGCCTTTTATTTATGGTTTGGCATTTGATCAGGGATTGATTCATCCAGGTACTGTTTTAAAAGATGTGCCTCATCGTTTTGGCAGTTATAACCCTGAAAATTTTGATTATGATTTTATGGGACCTGTCAAAGCAAAAGATGCCTTAATTCTGAGCCGTAATATTCCTGCTATCGATCTTGCTAACCAGCTGACAGAGCCCAATTTATACCAATTACTTGAAAAAGCCCAGATTAGTCATCTGAAGCCAGAGTCTTATTATGGATTAGCATTGGCACTAGGTGGGGCTGAGCTTAGCATGCAAGAGTTAACAACTTTATACGCCATGCTGGTTAATGGAGGGATGTGGCATCCATTACGTCTGCGTAAAGATGCACCTTTTGAAGAAGGAAGACGTTTATTAAGCCCCGAGGCAAGTTTTCTGGTGTTGGATTGTCTTAAACATACATCACGACCCGACATTGATTTTCTTGACCGAGGAGTTCAACCATTTTACGTGGCATGGAAAACAGGAACTTCCTCCGGTTATCGGGATGCCTGGTCTATAGGTTCTTTTGGTCCCTACGTTTTAGCGGTATGGATTGGTAATTTTAATAATAAAGCAAATCGGGCTTTTGTCGGCAAAGATATAGCTGCTCCTTTGTTTTTTGAATTAATTGGTGCTATCAAGCAGGCGAAGGGAGCGTTGCCAGTTATTACTCCGCCTTCAGAATCCCTTAATTTACGGCAGGTTGAGGTTTGCAAAAGCTCAGGAATGCTACCAACACGTTACTGTCAGGATAGAGAAATGACCTGGTTTATTCCAGGTAAATCACCTATCAAAAGCGATACTATATATCGCGAAATAGCCATTAATAAAAATACTGGTCTGCGGACTTGTCATTTTGATAACAATACCCGTTTTGAAGTGTATGAATTCTGGACAACTGATTTGCTTGGAATTTTTAAAAAGGCTGGTATCCAACGGCGTGTTCCACCTCCCTATGAAAAGGGCTGCACAGCAATTGGCAATGGCGCTTTAACGCCGCAGATTACCTCTCCTCAAAGTGAGTTAAGTTATATTATCCCTGTTGATGCGCCTCAAAAAACAAGAATTCCATTAATGGCAGTAGCCGATGCTGATGTAACGACGCTCTATTGGTTTATTAATGACAGCTTCTTAGCCAAAACTCCTCCTGACAGACCGTTGTTATGGACAGCAAAATCAGGAAAATTCATTGTGAGGGTTGTTGATGATCATGGCCTGTCTGATGCCAGGGAAATCAATATTAGAGTCTGTTGATAATTCACCTTCCGGCTACGTGCCGCGGCTTGCTTTCAATTAGCCTTAAGTTTTGCTTGACAGCCTTAAAGCCCGACGTGCCACGGCTTGTCCGCGGCATCCAGCTTTAATTTATCAAATCTTCTAGGCTCTTGAACGAGTGATTTGAATATGGCCATTAATTTGCCTGTTTATACCTGATGTTAGAACCATTATATTATGAGTTCGCTCTCATTAATCAATGAATTATATAGCGCAGTTTTTAATTTGACCATCTACTGGATGCCGCGGGACAAGCCGCGGCACGTAGCCGTAAATCTGAACGTAATCCAGATGCCAACCCGAAAATTCAATCTTGACGAGGGATGATTAATTATTTACAGGATGATCCCCAAAACAACCTCACGTTGTTCACTTAAGAGAACATTAAACGTCCGGCAGGCTGCTCCAATGGACATCACTTCAAGGGCTATTTGTTGCCTGGCGAGCGATTGTACAACAGGCATAGGAGCAAAATACTCCCGGGTTTTATGACCGAGCAAGATAATCCTGGGCTGATATTTCAACAAGAAAAGTAGTGATTCATGATTAAGATCATGAATGGTGCTGACTGGCCAGTCAGTAATAATTTCCTGATTACTGACAATCAAACTATTTTGATAGACGAGCGAATTAATTTTGACTTCGTTTTCATTATAAGCCTGAATAGTATGTCGGTCACTCGCTTCCAGATTAATATGCATGGTGTTTAACAGGGTAATAATTTATACTCGTTTCTTCAGTATACCACAGGGGGAAAAACATGAGTCAATTTCCACGTATCAAGCGCTTGCCGCCTTATGTATTCAATACATTAGCTCAGCTCAAATCTGAGGCGCGAGCGCGAGGCGAGGATATTATTGACTTTGGGATGGGGAACCCCGATCAGCCTACCCCTCAACATATAGTTGATAAACTGGTTGAAACAGTCCAACGTCCTGATACCCATCGTTATTCCATGTCGAAAGGGATCCCCCGTTTGCGTCGTGCGATGGCTAACTGGTATAAGCGAAATTATGATGTAATCCTCGACAGTGAAAAACAAATTCTTGCAACCATCGGATCGAAAGAAGGCTTGGCACATCTTGCCTTGGCTATCAGCGGTCCCGGTGACACAGTGCTTGTTCCTGATCCTGCCTATCCGATTCATACTTATGGGTTTATTATTGCGGGTGCCAATGTAAAGCAAATTCCTTTGATCGATGAAAACCAATTTCTGCAAGCGGTCGAAACTGCTATTGAGCAAACCTGGCCAAGACCCAAGGCGCTGGTTATTAATTTCCCTGCCAACCCCAGCACGCATTGTGTAGAGTATGAATTTTTTGAAAGGGTGGTCGATTTGGCCAAGCGTCATTGTATCTGGATTATTCACGATTTGGCTTATGCAGATATCGTTTTCGACAATTATAAAGCGCCCTCGATATTACAAGTCCCCGGAGCAACTGACATAGCAATTGAAACGTACTCGCTCTCCAAATCCTATAACATGCCGGGCTGGAGGGTTGGATTTGCCTGCGGTAATGAGGAGTTGGTGGGGGCATTGACCCGAATCAAATCTTATCTGGATTATGGTACTTTCACGCCAATTCAGGTGGCGGCTATTGCTGCTCTTGAAGGTTCTGATGCCTGTGTTGACGAAATTAAAGCCTTATATGAACAACGGCGTAATATTCTCTGTGATGGTTTGCAAGAGCTGGGTTGGTATGTAGAAAAGCCAAAAGCCACGATGTTTGTATGGGCTCCAATCCCTGCTACTTATAAACATATGGGGTCACTGGAATTCTCTAAATATTTGCTTCAAGAGGCTTCTGTTGCAGTATCTCCAGGGATTGGATTTGGTCAACAAGGAGATGGTTATGTTCGTTTTGGTTTAATTGAAAATCATCAACGAATAAGGCAGGCTTTGCGTAATTTAAAAACATTATTTAAACGAGATGGCTATTTGCAGGCAGTTTAGTCATGCAGGTAGTTATAAACAAGACAATAAATAGACCTGCTAATAGTGAGCCACTCGTCAGTCGGGGTGATTTTTATAGTAATACACTGTTTTGTCTGGGGTTTGATGAATCAAATCCTCCCCTTGCTGATTTATTCCGTCTTTATTATCAATTGGAAGGACAATGGTTGATTGCCTCTCCTGTTCATTGGGAAGCCACTCATAATGATGCCATGATTGTAGCGGTTGATGAGACACTTGATCTAACTGAAAAAGAATCCCGTTTATGGTTTTCTGAAGTAGCTCAATTTCTCAAGCCTTATGGTTTGGATTGCCTTTACCATGATCCGTATACCTGGCTATTAAAAGTGGATAATCAGCCAACGATTTCCAGCCGTTCAGTCTATGCCATGTTACATCAATCTACCATGCCCGTTCTTAATGCTTTGGATAAAACACTCTTTTGGCAACGACTGGTCACAGAATTGCAGATGTACTTAAATTCACATCCCCTGAATAGCAATCGTTTTCAGCAGAAAACTATTAACGGTTTATGGTTTTGGGGAGAGGGGCATTTTAAGCTGCCAACAAAAAAAATAATCACCGATGATGAGATTTTCCTTAAAGTGCTTATTGATGTTGAGCGTCTGGCTGCCAGTTCTGTTTTTAGGAAGGACAGCTTAATTTGTATCAAGCATTCCGAGCATGCAGACCTTGCCAATCTTCAGGAAAAAACACAGCAATATGCAGTCGAATGGTACTGGAATAATCTCGCTTATTTAAAACCGGCCATCAATTGGTGGTCAAGATTATGGAGATAACAGGTCGTGCGGATTAAACAACGAGAAATACCTACTTCACTCTCTGAATTATTAGATTATCCGCCTATCCTTCAACGCATCTATGCTGCACGTGGTATTGATGCGCAGACGCAATTGGATAAAAGCCTGCAGGCACTCTTGCCTTTTGGTTCATTAATGGATATTGATACCGCTTGTATCCGGTTAGAGCAAGCCTTAAGAGATAAACAGCGGATTTTGATTGTTGGTGATTTTGATGCGGATGGTGCCACATCTACCGCATTGGCAGTTTCCGCTTTACGTTTAATGGGCGCTTCGTCGGTGGAGTTTTTAGTTCCTAATCGTTTTGACTTTGGTTATGGCCTAACGCCAGCTATCGTAGACATTGCCAAAAAATGGCAGCCTCATTTAATTATTACCGTAGATAATGGAATTGCCAGTGTAGATGGCGTTGATGCTGCAAATACAGCAGGTATTGATGTCTTGATTACGGATCATCATTTACCTGGTGAGATATTGCCTGAAGCCTGTGCCATCGTTAACCCCAATCAGGCTGGAGATTTATTCCCTAGTAAATCAATTGCCGGCGTTGGCGTTATCTTCTATGTCATGCTTGCGCTGAGACGACATCTGATGAATACCGACTGGTTTGAATCTCAGGGTTTAACACCACCGAATATGGCTCAATTTCTTGATTTGGTTGCGCTTGGGACAGTAGCCGATGTCGTTGCTTTGGATCAAAATAATCGTATTATGGTAAATCAAGGGCTGGCACGGATTCGTCAAGGGCTTTGTCGCCCAGGGATTAGTGCTTTAATTGAGGTATCCGGACGTAATTGCCTGCGTTTACGCGAAAATGATCTGGGTTTTGCGGTAGGACCAAGATTAAATGCCGCAGGAAGGTTGGATGATATGTCGCTTGGTATAGAGTGCCTGCTAAGTGATGATCTAGAGAAAGCACGTAAATTTGCTGTCCATTTGGATGAACTCAATCAGGAGCGGCGTGTTATCGAAGCAGAAATGAAAGACCAGGCGATGTTGGCGATTGAACAATTGACTAAAAAAATGGAAAACAGTCACCAATTGCCTGCTGCTTTATGCCTGGTTGATCCCTCATGGCATCAGGGGGTAATTGGCATTCTCGCCGGTCGGCTAAAAGAGCGTTATCATCGACCGGTTATTGCTTTTGCAGCTGTTAGTGACAGCGAGTTAAAAGGTTCTGCCCGTTCAATAACTGGCTTGAATATACGGGATGCCCTGGCGGCAGTTGATAAAGACAATCCAGGGTTAATTACCAAATTTGGCGGCCATGCCATGGCAGCTGGTTTAAGTATCGCCCCTGAAGCGTTTGCCAGTTTCCGGCAAGCTTTTATCAATGAAGTCGCCAGACAGATTGATGTTTCCCAACTTGAAGGCGAAATCTGGACGGATGGCTCTTTGCAATCAAAAGAACTCACATTGGAAACAGCAACGTTGTTGCAGCAGGCAGGCCCTTGGGGGCAACAATTCCCAGAACCTTGCTTTGATAATATTTTTGAATTAATTGATCAACGTTTGGTAGGACAGAACCATTTGAAGCTATCGTTGGCTCATCCTGATGGCGGCATATTTGATGCTATTGCGTTTAATATTAATCAACAGCAATGGCCAAATTATCGTGCAAGACAGGTTCATGCTGTTTATAAACTGGATATCAATATTTATCAGGGTAAAACAAAACTGCAGTTGGTTATTGATGCGTTGCAGGTGTATAATTAACCCCGAGTGAATACCCTGGAATTTTGGAAGTTTTATAATTTGTCATCTGCAGCATTAATTTCCCCACTGTCCATCGCCCCAATGATTGATTGGACTTATACTCATTTTCGTGTACTGATGCGTCTTATCGCGCCGCATGCGCTTTTGTATACTGATATGCAAACGACCGGTGCGATAGAGAATAACCCCTCTCGGGCTTTATTTTTCTCCCCAGTTGAGCATCCTTTAGCCCTGCAGATTGGTGGTGCAGAGAAAGAAAGATTAGTAAATTGCGCTCAATTAGCGCAAGAGAAGGGCTTTGATGAGGTTAATTTAAATCTGGGTTGCCCCAGTGATAAAGTGCAAGCGGGGCGATTTGGTGCTTGTCTAATGGCTGAGCCTGCAAAAGTAGCTGAGTGCATTGCCGCAATGAAAAAAACAGCTTCAATTCCGGTGACTGCAAAAACACGAATTGGAATAGATGATCAGGATAGCTATCAATTTTTCTCAGCGTTTATTCATCGGTTAATTGATGCTGGATGTGATAAGCTAATTGTCCATGCACGCAAGGCATGGCTTCATGGATTAAACCCCAAGCAAAATCGGACAATTCCCCCCCTGCATTACGATTATGTTTATCGAATCAAGGAGGAGCTGCCAACTATTCCAGTTATTATTAATGGTAATATCAACTCTATCGAGGATATCAATCAACATATGCAGTATGTCGATGGCGTTATGCTTGGACGGCTCGCCTGTCAAAATCCTTATGCTATAAGCCTGATACATAAGTATTTTTTCCCTGAAATTCCAATTACTCCTCGCCATAGGATTTTGAAGAAATATATAGGCTATATCCAATTGCAGTTTGAGCAGGGTGTTCCTTTAAGTGTATTACTTAAACCTGTTTTGAATTTGGCTCACGGGCTACCTGGCTCAAAACGCTGGAAGGAGCGCTTAATTCAAATACAGCAGAACAAACAGGCAGACAGACTGGATGATGCTGTAATCAGTTTGGAAGAAATGGAACAAAATTTATTGATATTAAATGAATAAACAGAGAAAACATCTTATCTGCCAATAACCTTTAGTGAATTACATGAGAAGCATCTTAACCAGCATTCTACTTCTAATCGGCTCTAATACCTTTATGCTTTATGCATGGTATGCGCACCTTAAGGAATTCTCCAGCAAACCGCTCCTTTTCGTCATTATCATCAGTTGGTCGATTGCTTTTTTCGAGTATCTTTTACAGGTGCCTGCTAATCGTATCGGTTTTAGTGAGGCTCATTTGAGTCTGGCGCAGCTTAAAATTCTTCAGGAAGTCATTACCCTTGGTGTTTTTTTACCATTTGCTGTGTATTATATGGGGCAAAAAGTCACGCTTAACTTTTTATGGGCTGGCTTATGTTTGCTCGGTGCTGTTTATTTTATTTTTAAACCTGTTATAGAATAAAGCAGGATATAAGGAGATAATAAATTGAAAAGGATTTCAGGTTTGGTTTTCTTGATGCTAGGCATGCTTCCAACAGCAAATGCTTATCTTTGTTTATCTGGTTATCATTACAGTCAAAACTACGTGTTTGAAATTACCTGCGATATTGATCGTTCCAGAGACTTAGTTCATAAAAAGACCTATAATTGGGCATGTTATAAAGGTTTATCGTACTATTATTATTGTATAAAAAATTAATTTCAGAGCTTTAAGTTCTTTTTTGAAACTTACTTTGCCAGATTTTTTCCAGCTATCCGTTGGTTTATCGATGCTGTGTATGGTTTTACGTGGCATTTTTAGGAAATTTCTAGTAAATTAAGCAGTTTTAAAGCTTCGACTGTCTAGAGGATTATCAAGGCAATGCTAAATACCCTGATGAAAAAAATGTTTGGTAGCCGCAATGAACGTACCTTGCGGCGTATGGATAAAACAGTGCAAGCCATCAATGCCTTTGAATCCCAAATGCAGGCACTCACTGATAAAGAGTTGGCTGATAAGACCAGGCATTTTAAATCGCGTTTGGCTGAAGGTGAAAGCCTCGATGAGCTGTTGGCGGAAGCTTTTGCAACAGTACGCGAAGTAGCTTTCCGTACATTAGGTTTAAGACACTTTGATGTACAGTTGATTGGCGGCGTTGTCTTGCATGAGGGAAACATTGCTGAAATGCGTACCGGTGAAGGTAAAACGCTGGTAGCAACCCTTCCTGCCTATCTGAATGCACTTACTGGCCGTGGTGTTCACATTGTTACTGTTAATGATTATCTTGCTAAACGGGATAGCCAATGGATGAAACCTATCTATGAATTTTTAGGTCTGACAGTGGGGGTTATTTACCCTGACATGCCTCATCCTGAAAAACAGGCCGCCTACAAAGCGGATATTGTTTATGGAACCAACAATGAATTTGGTTTTGATTATTTACGTGACAATATGGCGTTTAGCCTGGAAGATAAAGTGCAGGGTGATTTGAATTTTGCAATTGTAGACGAGGTGGACTCCATTTTAATTGATGAAGCCCGTACTCCGTTAATTATATCGGGCGCTGCGGAAGGCAGTTCTGAATTATATATCAAAGTTAATGAGTTAATTCCCCATCTAAAGAAACAGGAAGAAGAGGGGGATGGCGGCGACTATACTATTGATGAGAAACAAAAACAGGCACACCTTACTGAATCAGGACATCAACATGTTGAAGAGCTTCTGGTGCAGAAAAATTTGCTGGATCCGGGAGAAAGCCTGTATCACGCCAGTAATATTATATTAATGCATCATGTCAACGCCGCTTTAAAAGCCCATGCTATGTTCCATCGTGATGTGGATTACATTGTAAAAGATAATCAGGTGGTTATTGTAGATGAACATACCGGCCGTACGATGCCAGGAAGACGCTGGTCAGAAGGATTGCATCAGGCAGTAGAAGCAAAAGAAAAAGTAGCTATTCAACAGGAAAATCAGACACTGGCGTCGATTACCTTCCAGAATTACTTCAGGCTATATAATAAATTGTCCGGGATGACAGGAACCGCTGATACAGAAGCCTATGAATTCCAGCAAATTTATAACCTTGAAGTTGTGGTTATGCCAACCAATAAGCCCATGCGCCGTCAAGATCAACCCGATTTGGTTTATCTCAGTCAACAGGATAAATATCAAGCAATTATTGAAGATGTAAGGGAGTGTGTAGCTCGTAAACAACCTGTTTTGGTTGGTACCGCATCCATTGAGTCGTCTGAGTTATTAAGTCATTTACTGAAAAAAGCAGGCATTAAGCATCAGGTTTTGAATGCTAAATTCCATGAAAAGGAAGCGCAGATTATCGCGGAAGCAGGTCGTCCCGCTGCAGTGACTATTGCTACCAATATGGCCGGACGGGGAACTGATATTGTATTAGGAGGGAGTTTATCTGCAGAACTGGCTCAACTGCCAGAAGATGCAACGGATATAGAGCGTCAAGCAGTGAAGGCGGATTGGCAAAAACGCCATGAAGAAGTACTTCAGGCTGGTGGCTTGAGGATTATTGGTTCAGAGCGCCATGAATCGCGTCGAATTGATAACCAGTTACGAGGCCGTTCAGGTCGTCAGGGCGATGTAGGAAGCAGCCGTTTTTATTTATCATTAGATGATAATTTAATGCGAATTTTTGCCTCCGAACGTGTGGCATCGATGATGCGTCGATTGGGGATGAAACCCGGCGAGCCTATCGAGCATAATTTAGTTACCAAAGCAATAGAAAATGCTCAACGCAAACTGGAAGGCTATCACTTTGATGTAAGGAAGCAGCTGCTTGATTATGATAATGTAGCGAATGAGCAGCGTAAGGTGATTTATAAACAACGTGCAGCAATCATGGCAGTTGATGATCCACAGGAAGCAGTGGAAGCGATGAGAGAAGACGTGATTCACACCTTGGTCGATAATTTTATTCCACCTCAGAGCCTGGAAGACCAATGGAATTTGCCAGGGCTTTCACAAACCCTGCAGGATGATTTCAAAGTTAAGGCTGATGTGCAAAGCTGGGTTGAAGCTGACCACAGCCTGCAACCGGAGCAAATTCGCGAAAAAATCCTTAGGCTTTGTGTCGAGCGATATAAAGAAAAAGAAAAAATAACCGGTAGAGAAGTTCTCTCCAGTTTTGAAAAATCTGTCATTTTGCAAACTTTGGATAATCAATGGCGAGAACATTTGGCATCCATGGATCATTTGCGACAGGGGATTCATCTGCGGGGTTATGCTCAGAAAGATCCTAAGCAGGAATATAAGCGCGAAGCGTTTACTTTATTCTCTATGATGCTTGATAACTTAAAATACGACATTATTCGCTTGCTTTCTTCAGTTGAAGTTCAAACTGAAGAAGATGTTAATGCGGTTGAAGAGCAGCGCCGTGCGGATCAGGCTTATAAAATGCAATTTATTCATGAAGAGGCGCTAGGCAATGCTACCGATGCTGAACAGGAGAGCAGAGATACAACGTTCAGACGTACTGAAAAGAAGGTAGGGCGCAATGATCCCTGCCCTTGTGGCTCGGGTAAAAAATACAAGGCTTGCCACGGAAGCTTGGTGTGAAGGTAGCTGTCGGGGTAATTTTTAATGACGCAGGAGAAGTGTTAATTACCCGGCGCCCACTTGATGCCCCACATGGAGGCATGTGGGAATTTCCAGGGGGAAAGCTCGAAGCAAATGAGCTCCCTGAAACTGCCCTCATTCGAGAAATCAAGGAAGAAGTTGGTATTGACATACTAGATTACCGTTTTTTAGGGGATATCAGCCACAGTTACGGAATGAAATCTGTCAATCTGCTGGTGTTCAGCATTAATCGCTATTGCGGAGATGCAAGCTGCCAGGAAGGTCAACTGGATTTACGGTGGGTGACTTTAGATAAGCTGAGTGACTATGAGTTTCCGGAAGCAAACAGCAAAATTATTGCTCTTATGCAGGGGACTTTCGCTTAGGACTTATAGGAATCCAAGTTCGGCCATGAGCTGTTCTCCTTATTCTCAGCGGAGGAACCCGTTCATGGCCATTTGCTTCATTTAAAAAATTTTAGAATAAGTGTCTTGCTACATTATTTTGATTAACTGGGTGCGGATTATTTAGCTTATCTATCATTTTGCTTGCTGAATCCAGAGGCAGAGATCTAGATCTTGGGGGGCGCATGGAATTCAAAAGTTCCTGCTCATCGTTAATAAATTGAGTTAGTGCCTCTATTTTATCGTTATCATTCTGAATTTTAGAAATTTCTTTTAAATTTTTCATTCTTGCATTGCAATTGTATTCTACATTGTAAAATATAAAGTCTCTCTGTTCAAAAAAAGTTAATTATCCATGGCAATAATTTTTTGTCAAGTGTCTTTTTAGGGATATGATAAAAAATCTGTCATCCCTGCGAAGGCAGGGATCCATGTGCAATGCACATCCTAAGCTTCAGGATATTCTATCCTGCCAACTTTGCAACAAAACGATGAAAACAATATCATGCTTCTATTCTTGAATAAGGTGGCTTTACCAGCAAATCTACGAACATAGGGAAAATTAACTTAATGGGGTGAAACAATCTTCAGTGCATGGCTGCGATTTTAATTGCGGTTTTTCCTTGAAAGTCGAGTCGTAACCTGGATGGAGCGTCAGCGAAATCCAGGGGTATAGGTTTATTATCAAGCTCCGATCCCGGATTTCGCTAGCGCTCCATCCAGGCTACTATTAATAACACCAACCGCAGTTTTAATCGCACCCTCAGTGTATTAATTTGAGTGACGAACTTTTTTGATCGATGGATCCCTGCCTTCGCAGGGATGACAGAATACAGAGTCGTTTAAAATTTAAAAACAGCCTTTCTCCTCAAAGATCAGGTATTATCTGCTGGAGATCCTTCGTTCAGGGTGTTTATATTGTAGCCAAGTATGATTTGCCTTGTGGTTTTCAGTATTTACTGTTGTTTTTGGGTTAACAAAGCAAGCAATGCACCGGTTAGAAGAGTAGCTACTCCGGCTGCCTGAATGAAATTAATTTTTTCTCCTAAAAGGAGAATACCGAAAATAACAACAAAAACAGGTTCCAGAACTGACAAAATAGAAGCTTGTACAGCACTGATATGTTTTAAGCCGTTTAATAATAAGACAATAGGCAAAGCGGTACAAATAATACCAATCCCCAGGATATTAAACCAAACATGGTAGTCTAGTGGCACAAGAAAAGAATGCTCTGCCAGCGCAGCAAATAAGCATATTAACATGGCACCAATAGATACCAGCAAAGTAGATAGCAGGGCAGGAACTGGACTATTTTTACTGCTTATTATATAGAGTGCATACAAAAGAGAGGCTAGCAAACTCAAACCAATTCCCATAAAGTTAAAATGAAATTCACTGCCGTTGACTAGTCCTGCCATGCCAATAAAGATGATAACCAGTGCCAGATAATAATAGTTGTTAACTTTTTGTTTGTAAAAAATAAAATTGATTAACATGACTATAGCAGGGTAGGTAAAAAATATAACCATGGCTAATCCTGAACCGATGTATTTTGTAGCGATGAAATAAAGGATAGAGCAAGTGCCATAAAAAGCAGCGCCATCGAATACTACCTTAATTGTTTCTTTAGATGAAAAGTATGGTTGACTGCCTCTAAATCGGGGCAGGAGTAGGAAAACCATGAATAGACCAGAGATAAAAAAACGCCAGAATAGCATGGTATAAACAGAAATACCGGCATTCATGACGCTTACACCAAAATAGCCAATTAGGCCAAAAAATAAACCCGAGAGGGCAGCGTATAAGGCTCCGTAGTTTTTATATGGCAAACGATACCTCGCTTTTTATTATCGGAATATTTTACCAGAATAACAGAAAAACATAGGAGAAGAATTTTGAGAAAAAGCAGTTTACTGCCGGGTGAGGGAAATTAGTAATAGCCAATTCTCCTCAAACTGTGTTCCCACTCATCATTTGAGGATCAAATCTAATCTCCCATCGAAATAGGTTGTAAATAGGAAATGATGAACGCCCAATTTGCATAGGTTAATGCCATCCATGCAAAAAATTATCCGCCAGGATAAGATGAATTTTTTAGCAGAAATGGCTAATGATGCTCAATTTCAAGTGGCGGCATTTAAGCAGGTTAATATTTTAATGTTGGTCAGATGATACTGGCCTGTTTGTTTAGATTGGAAGAAATTTGCGACATAACCTTTACCCCCTCAATTTTTTTCGACTATGCTTTTAATAGTGCTAAAATGATGAAAAAAAATGTTTACATTAATAAATCAGCTTTCCGTTCAGCACATCGATGAAATTAATCGGGTACTGGGGTTAACTCTAAGCTCTCAGAATGTGAGTAAAATTTCTGGTGGCGATGTCAATCAAGTTTATAAATTATCTGATGGAGTGAACGCCTATTTTTTGAAACTTATTAATGAGAAAGAATATGCCAAAAGGTTTAAAATTAATCATGACGGGTTAATAAAACATTTAAATTTCAGTGAGCATATTGTCAGACAGCTAAAAGAGAAAATGGATATTATAAGTGCATTGGCTATTGATAATAATTGTGTTGTCAGAATAAAACCCTATCTGATAACGGTAACTCCCTGGCTCAATGCGGTAACCATTGATGCAAAGAAGTTAGGTTTATCACATATCACTAAAGCCGCACAAACACTGAATCTTATTCATCATTTTGAGTTTACATATGATAGAGAACTTGCTGTTGAAAAATTTGAACTGTTTAAGAACATTGGCAGATATGTGTTACATCATAAACTTTGGAAATTAATTCATCTGTTCACTCATAAAAGATATATTTTTCCTGATCTTCATCGAGTAGCCCACTATATTTCTGATAAAAAAAACACGCTTCTGGAAAGTCTGGAAAGACTTGATGCGAATACTCTCTGTCATAATGACTTAAAACCTAAAAATGTTATGTGGGGGAGGGCGATGCAATTTTATTTGGTCGACTGGGAAACGGTCGGCCTATTCAATAAAGAAGCAGATCATTTAGACAGTTTAATCGCTTGGTGCACGGTCTTAAATGAAGAAAATACTATTCAGATCGATATGCAGCGAACCCAGTGTTTTTTAAAAAATTATCCGCTGGCTGACCCGTCAACTTTATCAAATTCCCTTGATATTGTACTTATCAAATCAGTTTATTGGCTTGCTTTTTGCTTGGATTCGTTGATTAAATCACCCTTTAATTTGAAACAATATCAGGCACACATAAAAGAATCAATCAAACTTTGCTTAATGCTTTTTGAAGGCAGTACAGTTGAATTGATTCAAAGCATTCAGAATAATCTTGATGATGAATAGTTTACTGATCGTTATTTTTTCGATTTCCTTAAGTTCCAGCATTATTAATCCATTAATTGGACCGATTATTTTTTCCGAATCAGGTTTTTTTAAATTCATGTCTCTGGATTATAAAATGAACATGTATGCTTTAATTGTGGGTATTTATCCCTTAGGTGCTATTATAGGAAACCCTCTTTTAGGCTTCTTATCAGATAAGATCAATAAAAAAAAAGCCTTATTAATTGCTATTTTGGGTACGATAATCGCTCATAACATATGCTCTATGAGTTTCCTTCTGTCCATGTTTTCCTTATTGGTCGTCGGTCGATTTCTGGATGGGGTAATGTCTGGTAGACGAGCCATTGCCTTATCTTTATTGGCCGATAAACATTCCGACATGAACAATGTTTTTCGGAAAAGTGAAACGGCCAATGCATTGGGGCTTTTATCAGGTCCTTTACTCAGCGGTTTAATCGCATCTCAACTCGCAAGTATGGGTTTTGCTTATTATGCATTGATTTTTGCGCTACTGTTAGTCATTAGTTTAATCAATATGATTTTTATTGTTAACAGTTCAACCGCTCCAATGATATCTTTTCCAGACAAAGTTGGAGCTAATAAAAATCGAGTGAGGTCTTATCCATTTTTTTTATATTTTATATATTTTCTGATTCAATTAAGTTTCTATATCTATATTATTTCCCTGCCTCCACTATTGATTGTCCATTGGTCATTTAGCCCTATGGCTGTAGGATTGACTTTTTCGATATTGGTTTTAAGTTATATGCTAAGCCTTGTCTTTTTTCACCCGCTTATAAATCGCACCTTTAGTTATCGAACTATTATATATAGTGCCTTGCTCTTGGGGGGATTCTTTCTAATGTTATTATCGGTTACAGACATGCAATTGCATTTTTTCTTATTCATCAATTTTGCAATCGTAATTAGCCTCAGTTTTATTATCCCATTAATCATGGTTAAAGTCTTTGAGGAAAATAAGGATAATCCAGGACTGGCATTAGGTATTCAAAATGGCATTATAGGGTTTGCCTGGTTACTGGCATCGATAATGATAACTCTTTTGCCTCTGGCTTATTATATGGGGCTTTTCGCCATTGCCGGTGCCTGTTTACTGCTGACTATATGTGGTTTAATGACCAGCGAGAGTTATTTGAAGAAACGGTAAAGGCTTGTTCCGATGCATTCAATATTTCTCTATCTTCTTCACTGTTTATCTTGGGTAAAATCGATGAGGGTGAATATTATTCCATCGAAATCATGCTATTTCCCCCATTTTTCGTCTAACTCGAGTAAGTGGGGTATATACCAGCTTTAAATCAGCTATAAAAAGAGAGGCCACCGTTATTAAAACACCTAACTGCCCAAAGTCGCTGACTTTGGTTCATCGGGTGCTCGGGGTTCTATTTTTACAATTTCTCCCTGAATCTGCGTCAATTGGGAGCGTAAGCTTTCCGCAGCTTTTCCTATTTGGTTTTCTGTACGGTTAGCAAAAAAGTGAGGACGATAAACTTCCCCTCTGAAATCTTTGATTAGTGAATGAAGTGGTTCCAGTATACTACGGATAAATTTTTTAAAGGGGTTAATCACCTCATTGGATAACTGCTGGAGTTTCTCTGAGGTGAGGTTGTTTTGCAAGGTATTTAACGATCCCTTAATTAGTTCATTTGTCGCGTCCTTATTCAACTCTTTGTTTAGAGATAAGTAAGCCGATAAATTATGTTCCAAACCTGATTGAATGGTTGTAAGAAGGTTAACCCTTGTATCTTGAGACCCATGAGATTTTATTCTTGTAATTTCTGTATCAAGAGTATTTATCATCGATTGAATTGCCAGAGCTTCCTTACTGTTTTTTCGTTTTTTTATCTCAGCGAGATATTTGTTAGCAAGTTCTTCTCGCTCTATTACTTGCTTTTCCAGAGAAATTAATCTTTCATGACTCTCCAGATCTATGATTTCGCTTGAATAGGAAGGGTGAAGGGGTAATTTTTTTAAACCAGTTTGTATATCATTTACAGAAAACTGCGTTACACTCGATAAATCAGTGTTTTTTTCTAGCGCCTCCACTCTTTGGATTAATTTTTCTTTTTTATCCCAAAGTTCATTATTTCTATCTTTAATAGCTTCTTTTAGAGGTTCGATAGCTTGTTGTATACTTTTAAGACCAATTTTCTTTTCTTGTTCAATTAATGCGAGCGTACGCTGAGGATCTTTTGATTCAAATAGTCTAATTATTTCATTTACACTGCTAAGTAACTCAGGCTTTAAATTAAAATTCTTTATTAAATCAATATCATTATAAACAGAGCTATTCTTGACTTTTTTTACGTCATCGGCAACGTCCTTTAATTCAGAGCGCAATAAAAAAGCTACTGCTTCGGCTCTCTCCTTTCTTTTTTTTTCTGCAATTTCAATGGCTTTGTTAAGCTCCAAGACATTATCGGCTATCTCTTCCTTCAAATTCCCTAGAGCAGTGTTTGCTTGATTGTTATTTTTTATTCGCTCACTGTCTCTATCTTTTTCTAAAGGAATTGCAAGATAGGAGCTAGCTGATGTAAGTTCGGTTTCTTTTGCATCCCTGACCTTCACAAGTTCATCGAATTGTTTTTTGAGTTCTTGATGAGTATTCAATAATTCGCTTACTTGTTCTTTGACAAAGGGAGCAGCCTTGTATGATGCGATGCTTTCTTCAATTGATGATTTCAGTTGATTGTATTTTGCCTCACTATCGCTTAATTCCTTCTTTATCTTTACTAGCGCAGACTCATAAGCTTTGTTGGTTGCTATCTGTGCTATTTGTTCTATCTCTGCAATTCGGTCTGTGATCAAATTAGTTGCATTATTTATTTCTGTAATAAAATGACTAATTTTTTCATCTTGTGCAGCTAATAATTTTCCATTCTCTAGCCTGATTGTGATCATTTCCTTATATTTTTCCAGGTTATTAGTGGTTGATATCTCTTTAAAGTAGGTTTCAGATAATATTTTTCGATAATCAATCATCTCGTTTAAGAGGGTGCTGATATTCTCAATTTTTAATAATTGCTGATTAATAAGGCTATCTGATTTTAAGCGTTCGCTTAGCATTTCCTTCCGTTGTTGTTGAATTTTAATTAACTGATTAAGCTGTTCTTTTTTTTCATCTATCTGCTGTATTAATTGTTCTCGCATGTTAGTAGGGGGTTGAATCTCAACAACCCGTCTTTTTGCTTTTCTGTGGGGTTTCTTAGGGATTTCGGCTATTATTTTTGCTGGCGGGAACTGGCCGTATTCCTCATTATGAAACTTTCGATACTCAATCATGAAAGCTATCATTTTCTTTTCAGAAAAGATTAGACTTGGTTTTGCAAATTGTTTTTTGGATTTTTCCAGCTCGGTTCTAAGTTTGGGGGGAGCAACGTCAGGCAATGGAGAAAGTGTATAAATCATTGAATCCAATATTCTGCCCTGCACAGATTTAGTGAGGAAAGCAATCTCATTATTTAATTGGCTTAGCTTTTTATCTTCAATACTTTGTAGTTTTTTTTCTGCTGTTTCTATATCGTTTAAAAACTTATCAATTACGCCTGTATCATTTGATTCTGTCGTCATGGAGCTATCTACGTAGGTTTCATAAGCTTGAATAATACGCTTGAGTTCATCCAGACGATTTTGAATATCTTTTTTAATCATACTGCACCTGGCAATAAACGAATTGGTTAACTCCTATACTTTCAATTGTAATCTATTAATCCTTAGTGTTTTATTAAAAGACAATGCGTGGGGTTTTCTTTTCGATTTTTTAACACTAACAAAATGAAGCCAAGAAAATCAGCAGACTGAGCTTATTAAGAATAAATAAGATACTATTTATTCAAATAACCCTTGCGAATATTAACTATTCACGATAAATTTCAAAAATTTTTTATATTAGTTGAGTTATTAATAATCACTTAATATTTCTCGGGTATATTAATACAAAAAAAATCAATAACTGTATAAAAATCAATTATTAGTATCCGAGTAACGGGATCATCAGCATTTATGACAATCACTAGAGTTCAGCTACAAGAAAAGGTCTCTAAGCTTCTGCAAGCAGCAGATGATTGTGAAAAAAAATATGCAACTGCCCAAAATGCTAAGTTATTTCCTCAAGACGACAGAATCAAACAAATCAAACTATCCATTATTAATCTTCAGCAAAGAATTGAAAAATTACCTGAAAAGCAACTGAGTATAGGAGAAATTAATACTTTAGAGGCTGATAGAAAGGAATTTGACCGATTAATAGCGATTCATATTCAATTCAAACAATATGACCAATTATTAAAGGAATATTCGCGAGTAATTAGTAAAGCCAATGATAAGCTTAAGAAGTCAGGGGTTACTGATGAGCAACTCTCTGTTCTGGAAGCTATTCAAAAGCGAAAAAATGAGTATGAAGAACTTAGAGATAGTATTCTGAAAGATTTAACCAGCACCTATGAACCATCCTTATTAAAAGATCCTTACTTAATTAAGCTTGTAGAGAATATTAATGAGCAAACCCAAAATCTAATGGGAAGGCTCCCCAGAGTGGAGCAAAAAATAAATCAATGTAAGGATGAGGAAAAAATAGGGGTTTATGCTGAAGAGATATTTAACCTTAGAAGATTTTATCAGAGTTTAAAAAAGGACAAAGATAAGCTGGATGAATTTTATGCTGTTTTAAAATGTGAATACAAGCAGTACGAAAAAAGCCTTGAGGAAAAGAAAATATTAACAGCGAGGGTATTAGAACTCTTGTCAACCGCCAGGGAATTTAATATTACTCAAGGCATTAACGAAATTGGATTATCAGTAAAGAGGATAAACCAAAACCAATATCTGGAAATTAATAAAGAGATTTCTTTTATAGATAGCGTCAGACTTGCCCGTAAGCAATGTCAGAACGATCTCGGGTCTTTAAATGAAAAGATAGAGAGTTTAACTAATAAGCTCCAACCATTCAGTGAAGAAATAAAGAAAAAAAACAGAGTCCAAAAAGAGCTTGAGCAACAGATTTTGACAGAAAAACAAGGAATTCATGAGCAGTTAATAGAATTTGATGCTGTCTATATAAAAATCACTAAAGCGTTAACCAGTCATGGATTAAATAAGAAAGCAGTTGAGGCTATAAAATATGCCCTTGATTTGGAACACTCAATAAAACCTGAGGAAGGTGACCTGGAAATAAAGCTTAAATTTTGGCAAACCAGATTAAAGGCGTTTAAGGAAATTACTGAAAAGATAATCAGACTGGCAGAACAGCAACTGAAGATTATTGATAATATTGAAGAAAGCAAAATCAAAATCAGCAAGCAATTGGCGATTTTTGATAAGCTATATCATGAAATAACGAAGAAATCAGAAGATCATAAAATTGATACCGGGATTATTAAGAGAATAAAAATTAATTTTAACGAAGAATTCTTAACGGCTCTTGATACGAATGAACCGGATACACGATTGACCTTTCTGCAAACCAAGCTCATGAGGCTAGAAGAAATTACGGAAGAGTTGAGTAATCAAGAGGGAATTATTCGCAATAAAATCAGCAAAGAAATTAGTGAGGCGATAAGCGCCATTGATAAAAAGCGTGAGAAATTTGTTAGTGAGATTAATGCTGGTAATGAGCATGCCGAGGGTAAAAAATTTAAATTCACCACCGAAGAAAATAAATTATTAGAAGAATTAATTACCATTCAATTAGCTCCTCCAAATTACAAGGAATGCGCGCTCTGCTCCTTGGAACTTATTCTTGAGACTGTCAAAAATCAAACAAAACTTGTTGATCAGCATATAGCTTCGTTGAGAAATATAATCAAGACTCACAAGGAAGCACAGATTAATCTACAAAAAAACAATCAAGAGTTAATAGATATTATTAATTGTTATAAAGATAAGTATGCAATAACGCTACTGGAAACAATGTGGCGATATGACAATAAACTTTTAAAACGGTTCGATTACTATTTTTTATCTAAATTAAGTCCTGAAGGCTTAAATAAAATTAACTTATTAGCTAGTAAGTACAGGGTTCATGAGGATGCAGCAGAAGTTATTAAACGATTAGACTTTCTGGACTTACTCGCTAAAAATGGAATTGGCTTTAATGATTTCCTCAAAAACCCTTCTCTTATTCATGCATTAGAAATTTTAAAGAAGCATAAGATCGAATTTACAAAAGAAATTCTTGGGGTATTAAATGCTAGCGAAGAAAAATGTAGATTGATAATTCATTTTGAAAATAATAACTTAGATAAAAAAGAATCTCTAAAGGGCCGGGTCGAGGACCAATCCGTACTCAGAGAACGTATACGGGAGATGTCTGAGGGTAATAGCAAAGAACGATCTCGCCAAGATCTTCGTTACGTTGGTGCTGAAATCAAAAAATTAACAACCCAGGTACTTTCGGACATACAATTTAAGCAGTTGGCAGACAAACATGTTATTCCTTTGGATCAGCAATTAGCCAAAGCACTCTTTACGATGAACCACAAATCACCTGAGATGCCTCAACCCTGGTTATTACTGCTTGCAGAAAATAACGAGAATATGAAACAGCTATTACTTCTCGAGAAAGTGAAACAGAATGTTCAATTTTTACAAGCGATATTTCCTTACAATGATCATATGGCTCAATTAGTTACTCAATGTTTAGCTGGTTCAGGGAATTTCGACAATTATTTGAAGAATAAGCGGCCATCATTAAAAAATCAGGAAGGAAGTCAATTGAGTTATGAAGATGTCTTGCAATTATTGATCAAAGCTAACAATAATCCTCTTTGTGAACTTGATAAGATGGCTACAATTATTTCTACGATTGATGACTTTATTATCAGAAAATCGAATAGTGAAGACGTAGATGATAGCATTAAACGAAATCTAATGAGTTTTCGTCTTGCCACTATTCCTATTCTACTTTCAGATAACTCGCTTAATGAAAAAAGAGTTAAACTGAACAAATGTGCCAGAGACTACTTACCTTCTGGAAATTTCCTTGACTCACTCTTAAATTGCATTAACAACGTTTTTAATTATGTTGCGAGTAAGATTATTGGTAATCAATATAGGTTATTCTTAGGTGAGCGCGAGGTCGTAAAGAGGGCTTTTGAAGCTGAAAACATATCGTATACAAGCTAACTTACTTCATGCTGATATATTGGATAAATAAAACCAAGACTGACTCTATCAAGTACAGTCTTTATAAAAGTGAATTGAAGGGAAAAAATAGTATTTCTGAAATAACAAAAGGCTTATCGTTTAGAGATACAAGAGCTAATTAGTAGACAGCAAACTCCTCCTGCTAAATAATGCTACTTTGTCTACTGTTGAAGAAATTTGCCGTTGATTTAGATCGCCTGGATGCCGCGAACAAGTCGCGGCACGTAGGCTGTGGGAATGAATTGTAAACACGCCCTAATTAAATTAAGTTATACAAATAGAAATAGGCTTATTGCTATATAGTTAATTAATTAATAGACATTAGGTGAGGAATGGAAATCTATACATCAGAAACACTGCTTGGCGGCTTTTCTTTTCCTGAATCTGCGCGCTGGCATGATTCCTCCTTATGGTTTTGTGATATTTGGGGGCACTCAATTTATCGCCTGCGCTTTGATGGGACAGTTATTCAAAGTTGGAATCTGACAGGAAAGCCTGCAGGTCTTGCCTGGCTTTCAGATAATACGTTATTAGTCACTTCTTTGTTTGAACGTAAGTTACTGGCACTACACAATGACGACTTTAAGATTTTTTGTGATTTAGAGAATATTGCTCGGCCGGGTTACTGTCATGATATGACTGTGAGCAGCGAAGATACCGTTTACATTAGTAATTCCGGGTTTTATCCGGCTCCAGGCGTCACTCCAATCAAATCAGCAATAATCAGTATTAAATCAGGCAGTTTACCTGAAATTGCTGCAAATGATATTGGTTACCCTAATGGCATCGTTATCAATCGCCAAAAGCAATTATTGGTAGCAGAAACCTTTGCTGCTAACATCCTTTCTTTTAATCTTGATCAGTATGGCAATTTGACTAACCGCCAGGATTGGGCTTCTCTGGATAATATAGGATTTAAAGTTGAATTTGATGAGCAAGGGGCTCCGCGAGATTTAAGCCGTCATACACCAGATGGCATGTGTTTGGATAATCAAGGGCGCCTCTGGTTTGCTTCCCCGGCTCGGAAACAAGTGGTTTGTGTCGCGCAAGGCGGTGAAATCCAGGCAGTTGTTAATACTCAAGCCTTGCCATTTGATTGTGTTTGGGGTGGTCCTGAAGGGAATATCTTATATATTATGAGCTGCAGGGTAATCCCTAACGAAAAATCAGGAATGATCGAACAGTATATTAGTCCTGTATCATTAGCGTACTAGTGATAAGCTGTAGCCTACAACTGGCAGATCGCCAGATCCAGTTTTGCGTTGGTTTCACGTACCTCACGCATTGTACTGATTTCGCATAGTCGAAGACTGAGACCATAATGCCCTAACTGCATTCGTGGTGCTACTCCAAACGACTTATCAATTCTGAGTAAGATAAGATGACAGATGTTTTTGGGCGGTAAAGAACGCTGATAAAAACCATTTGGCATATCAATCTGATTAAATTGAGCTGTATCACGTAATAAAGATAAATATAGAGCTACAGTAGAGTATAAAGTGTCCAGATTATCCAGCCAATTGTTAAGATCACGCTTACGAAGCTCTGTCCCTGACTCCAGCCATAGCAGAAGTTGTGGTGAATACATCTCACATTCGGCATGTTGTGGAGCTGAAGACAATCTTACGGATTGCAAAAAAGAGGAATGATGAATCGCTCCACCAAAACGACCTACTGTTTGGGTTAAAGTTTGAATTTGTGCATGCAGTTCTTCATATAACTTCGCCGAAATTTTTGTATTACTCTTGGTTAGTGCATGTTCTATGCGCATTAATTCTTTAAGAAAACGACTTTTTAATTCTGGTTTTTCAATTAACTTAATAATTTCAATAGTATTTTTTAAAGCAGAGTAGTGAATAACCGGATGACTTTCCTCACAGGCTTGCTTAATTGTCTGGCACAGGGATTCCAGCCTTAAGGCAATCTTAGGTAAATAATGAGTAGCCAACTGAAACGTAATGGTATTTTGGTACATATTTAAGTTGCTTTCCTTAGCGGCCTTTTATCTCAGTCTATCATAAAATTACAATTCAAATCAAAATCTTATACTAACAGAGGGGTACTTTATTTATGGCTATAATCTTAAGTTGACAAAATTAACTATCATTATTTTTCCTCGCTAATCGTAGATATTGTTTGTGTAATTTTTCAATTTTTTCAATTAGCTCTGCCAGAGAACCATTATTAGTAATAATATCATCAGCAAAATGTTGTCGCTTTATGTCCTCATACTGGGTTGCCAATATCGCTATGGCTTGCTCCCTGGGTATCTTATCTCTTTCCATAACGCGTCTGATTTTCTGCTCGCGTTCGGCTGTAATTAATAATACCCGTGCCAGATAAGGGTAGTCCTGGCGGTTATTTAACAGGGGAATTTCAACTACTGTATAGGGCGTTTGGCTTTGTTTCACTTTATCAAGAATACGTTGTCTTATCATCGGATGCAGAAGTTGTTCTAACCATAGTCGCTCACCGGGGTTATTGAAAATTATTTGGCGAAGAGCGGAACGATTCAGCTTGTCTGAGGAAGTAATTACAGTATTGCCAAAGTGATTTTTTATCTTATAGTAAGCAGGTTGTTGGGGGGAAGTGAGTTCTCGAGCTATTTCATCAGCACTTATTACGGTAATTCCATGCCCCTTAAAAAATGAAGCAATGGTGGATTTTCCACTAGCAATCGATCCTGTTAACCCTACACAATACATTAATATAAATTCCGAACATTTAAGTTTCTGCAGGTAAACAGGTAAACATAGCAAGTTTCTGGCAGGATACTGTTAGCCTGACAGTAAGCCTTGGCTGCCACAGCCGCATCACTGGCATTTCTGTAAATATTGCTCGCCCAAGGGGCGGCAGACTCATCTAGTGCAACACATCGCCACATCGGGCTGGTGGTCATGCCGTCTACAATCTGTTCACAGCTTTCTTTAGAGGTTTGACAGCTTTCAGGAACCCGGCTTTGCCTCTTGCAAGCTTCATAAGCGCGATTAATTGAAGTCAGCTGATAACTGCTATGACCAGTCCATTCTTTATGCTCAGCATCATGAGCTGTGCATTTCCAATAGTTAGTGTCTGCTATTGTAGCAGCGGTTGCTTGCGGCAAAAAAAGAGAATAACTTAAAAGAATAGGCGCCCATTTCTTATTCATTTCCAACCCCATTGATTATCCTGATTAATTGTTTATAGGGTACTGCTCTTCCAAAATACCAACCTTGCATAAATTTTACCTGATATTGCTGTAAAAAACTCAATTGCTCTTTAGTTTCTATTCCTTCAGCAATTACTTCAAGATTTAAAAAACTGGCCATCTGTATAATAGCCTTATTCAGACTCTCAGTAATAGCCCCGGTTCCAATAGCATGTACAAATATTTTGTCAATCTTCAGATAGTTAAAAGGAAAATGCTGTAAGTAGGTAATGCTTGCATGTCCTGTCCCAAAATCATCTACTGCCAGTGAATAGCCTTGTTCTCTTAAATCATGCATTCTGGTAACAAGCTGCGTTTCGTTTTGATCTAACAATTCTCTTTCGGTTAGTTCTATCATGATTTGACTTGGGAGAATCTTATAATCCTTGCATAATTTATAAAATTCAAGAAAAAAGTGAGTATCGCGAAAATGACTTGCGGACATATTAAATGCTAAATGAAAGTCAGGTCGGTTCTTAAGAAGATCCTGACATTCCTGAAAAGCTTTTTTAATAATCTGCAGAGTAATTGGTATTATCAACCTGGATTGTTCTGCCTCATCAATAAATACATCAGGCATTATTTCATAGTTATCTGTCTGCCATCGCAATAATACTTCCGCACCACAATAGTTATTTTCACTAATGTTCATGATTGGTTGATAGGCTGGATGGAAATTCTTGTTTTTTATTGCTGAATTTAAAGCATAATTTAAAGAAAAGCGTTTGTTTAGAAGGTTGCGCAGTTGAAAATAAATCAGAAAAGAAACCAACATGACAAATAAAGCTATCATCAGTAGAGGGTATAGCAGCCCCTGCTTATATTGTCCCGGATCAGTTGCTGCCATAATGACGAAATGGTTCAAATTTTGCAGTTGAGACTGGGCTATCTGAGGAGAGCTATAAGAAGGGGAGTCTAATAAAGGATTGGTGCCTGTTTTTAGTACAAACTCTCCTTGCTCTGTATTATAAAACCCCAGGAAATTTATCGCAGGAATATCCGATTCAAGCAGACTCTCAATTACTTCATGGATAATATAAATTCCAAGGTAGTACTGTCCTAATTTTTGCTGTAATAAAAAAGCGTTTTCTCCAACATTATCTATTTTGAAGGGTCCAAGGAGCGCGGGGGTTTTTGAAGCCAGCGAAGGGAGCCTATTTTTTTGATCCAGGGTTGAACAGATAATCGTGTTATTTTCATCAGCAATAACTATTCCAGAAATAAAAGGATTATTGAAAGTGATATTTTTGAGTTGCGGTAACAATTCATGTTGACAGCTCTTAAACTCTCTACCATACAGAGGCAGAGAGTAAACGGAATGCAATATGCCTTCAATTAAATCATCGACTCTGACTTTAACTTTATCGACAGCTAATTGTATCTGTTGCTGTTTTTGGGTACGGTAATGCTGCCATTGATAGTACATTGCAATAATCAGAAATAAAACAGTAAGTAACATCCAGATAATATTCAATATCTGTTGGGCTGTTGCAGCATTGTTGGCTGTGTTTTTCATATTTTATGAGTAAATAGCCTCTATAGAGTTTAGGGTTATTTCTGTCAATTTCTCAATAGTTTGTTTGTCAGTATTCAATGGCGGCATCCAATAGAGTGTGTTCCCTAAAGGTCTTAACAGCGCCCCTCGATTAAGAGCCTCCTGATACAGCTGATAACCAATCCGATTGTTTCCAGATTCAACCAAATCAGCGGCCACCATTGCGCCTATTGATCTAACTTGACTTAATTTACCTGTAATCGAGGCAATTTCCTGAAGCTGTTGCTGCATAAATCGGCCAAGATTTTGCGCTTGCTCATTGATTCCTTCCTCATCAATGATTTTTAGGGTAGCAAGCGCTGCACTTAAAGCCAGCGCATTGCCAGCGTAAGTATGAGAGTGCAAAAAAGAGTTGCCTTTCTCGTAATCACCATAGAAAATTTGATAGATAGAGTTATTAACCAATACACAGCTTAATGGCAGGGCACCTGAAGTTAAGCCTTTGGATAGGCATATTAAATCTGCAGTTACCCCCGCATGATGGCAAGCAAGCCATTTTCCTGTTCTCCCTATGCCAGTCATAATCTCATCAGCGATAAAATAAATATCATTGCGCTTTGCCCAGTCAGCTAATTTTTTTAAAAAATCAGCGCTGTAGCATTGCATTCCTCCAGCCCCTTGAATAATAGGCTCTACAATAACGGCGCAAGCATTTTCCTTTACTTGTTCAAGTTGCTCGAGGATAGTTGGCCAGTAATTGTCAGCAGAAGTCCACAATGATCCTTTATCATCTTCCACATAGGGCAGTGGATGAAGAAAGTGGCATTTTACTCCCAGGTCGGAATAAGGTTTTTTATACAACCCTAGATCACTGACACTTAAAGTACCCAGTGTTTCGCCATGATAACTATTTTCCAGCGCAATGAACTCTCGGCAGTGTTCTTTTCCTTTTAGTTGTGAGGCATGCAAGGCCATTTTCATGGCAATTTCAACTGCACTGGAACCGTCACTTGCGAAAAAAACATGCTGATTATTGCTAATTTCAGCAAGTTTTTCTCCCAATGCTACTAACAAGGGATGAGTCGTATTGGCAGCAATTATGTGCTCGAAGCTATCCAACTGATGTTTAATTGCTGAAATAACAGCAGGATGCCCATGACCTAATGATTTACACCACCAGCTTGATATAGCATCAATAACCGGGCCTTGATGGGTGTATAAATAACTTCCTTTTGCATGCGTTACAACCAAAGGCGGGCAAGTTTCAAAATCTTTCATTTGAGAACAAGGATGCCAAATATGTTTCAGGTCCTGGTTTATCAATTGTTTGACGTTAACCATAATTAAACTTTTTGGTTGACAATGGATTGGCTAACTTTATCATGTACAGCATATTACATGGTAGTCTTACCGAAGGAGATTTAAATGAGTAATAGTC
The DNA here is from genome assembly GCF_900640175.1 of Legionella sp. W10-070. Lineage (GTDB taxonomy): Bacteria > Pseudomonadota > Gammaproteobacteria > Legionellales > Legionellaceae > Tatlockia. Next base: position 47,395 of record NZ_CAAAJC010000014.1, read on the forward strand.
GCTGGAGTTTAAATGAGGTTACTAAAATTTATGAACAACCATTTAATAATTTGCTCTATACAGCACATAAAACCCACAGGGAAAATCATCCAGCCAATACGTTGCAGCCTGCTAAATTATTAAGTATCAAAACGGGTGCTTGCCCTGAAGATTGCGGATATTGCTCACAAAGCGGTCATCATAAGACCCATGTTGAGAAAGAGAAATTAATGGCGACAGAGGAGGTTCTGGCAAAGGCCAAAGAGGCGAAGGAGAATGGTGCCAAACGTTTTTGTATGGGAGCTGCCTGGCGCTGTCCTCCCGAAAAAGTGATGCCCCAGTTAAAAGAAATGATTGCTGGTGTGAAAGCAATGGGGCTGGAAACCTGCATGACTCTAGGCATGCTTAGTCTTGAACAAGCCAGTACATTAAAAGAGGCTGGGTTGGATTACTATAACCATAATATAGATACCTCACCTTCCTACTACGATAAAGTTGTCACAACGAGACAATTTAGTGATCGTTTGGAGACAATAGAAAATGTTCGTCAGGCAGGAATCAATGTTTGCTGTGGTGGCATTTTGGGGCTAGGTGAAACACGCGAGGATCGGATTGAATTTTTACTGACTCTGGCAAATATGGAAACGCCTCCTGAAAGCGTTCCTATTAATCGATTGATTCCGGTAGAAGGCACCCCATTGGCAAAGGCCCAACCTGTTGAAGGCATCGAATTAGTGCGAACCATTGCCACTGCTCGAATCCTGATGCCTGTCAGCGCGATTCGATTGACCGCCGGAAGAACAGCCATGAGTGATGAGCTGCAGGCGCTTTGCTATTTTGCAGGTGCTAACTCTATTTTTATTGGTGATAAATTACTAACGGAAGCTAATCCGCAACAAGATAAAGATAAACAGCTATTTGAAAAACTAGGGTTGAGCACCTTTGCCGAAGCATGATAAACCAATTAATTGTTGATTATTCACATCGACTTCTACAACAAGGATTATATCGACAGCGGAGCGTAGTCAGTTGGGATGCTGAACTATTAAATTTCAGTTCTAATGATTACCTGTCATTAAAACAGGATAAGCGAGTTGGTAAAGCCTACCAGACCGGTTTTGAGAAATACCCATCAGGTAGTAGTGGTTCCATGGTTGTTTGTGGTTATCACCCAGTTCATAAAAAATTGGAAGAAGCGTTTTCAAAGGCGTTGCAAGTTGATGATGCACTGTTATTCAGCTCGGGATATGCGGCAAATCTGGGCGTGGTTTCCCTGTTGGCTGGTGCAGGGGGGCATTTGCTTATAGATAAAGCGCTACATGCTTCATTATATGACGGCATTAAACTGGCTGATGCCCGGTATACCCGTTTTATGCACAATGAGGCTGATAGTTTATCCAGTAAATTAGCAAAAAACATCCTTAATCCAGTTGTTTTGACGGAGGGTATTTTCAGTATGAGTGGCCAGATGGCGCCTCTGGCTCAAATAAGCCAGGTAGCAAAACAATTTGAGGCAGCCCTTGTTGTTGATGAGGCGCATGCTTTTGGTATCTGTGGGGAGCAGGGGTTAGGTGCTGTGGTTTGTGATGAGCTAACACAAGAGGAAGTACCGTTAAGGATTATACCTTTTGGTAAATCCTTTGCCTCCCAGGGAGCTGTCGTCGCTGGTCAAAAAGTCTGGATTGATGCCTTGCTTCAATCAGCAAGGTCGTATATCTATTCAACGGCAATAAGTCCTGCAATGAGTTACGGGGTATTGGAAACGCTCACTATTATCAGAGAATCTGACGACAGGCGAAGGAAACTTTTTCAATTAATTGACTATTTTCGGAAAGCAATTGAAAATTCTCCGTTAAAATGGCAAAACTCAACGACTCCTATCCAGCAACTTAAACTAGGTTGTCCACACAAGGCGCTTGATTATACAAAAAAATTAAGAAATCAGGGAATTTTTTGCCAAGCCATACGTGAACCGACTGTTAGCAAAAAAAATACCGGATTAAGAATAATTTTAAACTGCCATCATGAACCAGAAGATATTGATAAACTGCTTTCAGCATTAAGCGTGATTTATGAAACTGAATATTGAAATAAGAGGACGGGGACCTGCTTTAGTTTTATTTCATGGATGGGGTTTTGACCATAAAATATGGCTGCCTTTAGCTAACCAGATGGACTCCTGCTATTCTTTGTTTCTGGTTGATTTGCCAGGTTTTGGAGCAAGTTCTTTAATGAACTGGACGGATTTTAAGCAAAATTTGCTACAACAATTACCGGATTGTTTTGCCAGTATTGGTTGGTCAATGGGCGGGTTGTTTGCTACTCGACTGGCACTTGAGGCATCAGAGCGCGTAAGTCATCTGGTCAATATTGCTTCCTCCCCGCGATTCATTCGTGAGGACAATTGGCCAGGGGTTGATAAAATCATATTTAACAATTTTCTTAATAACTTAACCGGGAATCCCAGACAAACTCTTTCACAGTTTATTCGGCTGCAATCCAATAATCAGGATTATATATACCCTGATGAATCGATACCTGAAGTAGACAGTTTGCAGGCTGGATTGGAAATCCTTGCCAATTGGGATCTTCGTCAATCATTGGCTGGCTTTAACAAACCCACTTGCTATATGTTTGGTAACCTGGATGCGATTACACCACGCCTGACAATGCCTGCGATGCAAAAAACATATCCGGATTTCCATTACATCCTATTTAAAAAGGCCGCCCATATGCCTTTTCTGTCGCATCAGGATGAGTTTATTAACCAATTAAAGCAGGTATTGGAATGAGACGTTTCTTTATTACGGGTACTGATACTGATTGCGGGAAAACTTATGTAACATGTCAGTTACTTGAATTTCTGATTAGTCATGATAATGATGCTCTTGCTATAAAACCGGTAGCAAGCGGTTGTTTTGAAAGAGATGGACAATGGCAGAATGAGGATTTAATTCATTTGCAAAAATATAATGTTCATTCGCGTTATTCAATTAATGGTTGGCAATTTCCTTCTCCTGTTTCACCACATCTTGCGGCAAAGGAAACAGGTTATAAGTTATCAATCAAAGAAATTGCCGCCTTTTGCCAAAAGGAAGAGTTCGACAATCTTGATTACCTGCTTATTGAAGGAGCAGGGGGTTTATTAGTTCCATTAAATGAGCAGGAAACCTGGTTGGATTTTTTACAACTTACTCAAATACCAGTTATTTTAGTGGTTGGCATGCGGCTTGGCTGTATAAACCATGCGTTACTTACTGATGTGGTGCTTCAGATAAACCACATTCCTTGCGCAGGGTGGATAGCTAATTGCCTGGATCCGAATATGCTCGCCCTGGCTGACAATATCGCTACCCTAAAGCAAAAGTTACACATGCCTTTGCTTGCTACAATCCCACATCAAGGAGCGCTGGATTTTAATCTGTCTGGCATTGGTTGCCATCTCAATAAGGAGTACTTAGCGTCTCTTTCAGAAAAGTAATAAATGCCGCAATTTTAGGGGAGCTGTACTTTAGCCCAGGGTAAACTGCATAGATTGGCATGCTTGTTGTTTTATATGCCTCAAAAAGCACTGTTAACTGTCCCTGCTGAATGCCTTTGCGAACGATATAATCTGGCAACATTGCAATTCCTTTTCCTGCCAATAATGCCTCATAAATTACAACGTCATTATTGCAGAATAAATTTCCGGTAACGTTAAATTTCTTTTCTAATCCATTCAAGCTAAGGCTCCAGGTCAGATGACCTGGATCGGCTGAATAAAATAGGCAATTTTTATCGATTAACTCTTCTGGTGTTGCTGGAATCCCGTAAGTACTCAAGTATTTTGGCGAGGCGCAGACAATAAATTTAAATTCACCAATTTTTCTTGCAATTAATCTTTCATCCGGGTCTGCTGTAATTCTAATTGCAATATCAATATTCTCCTGTATTAAATCCACAATACGTGGTGTTGCCTCCAATTCGATAGATACCTCAGGGTATTTTTCCATGAAAAGAGGTAATACAGGGGCTAAACATCGGGTACACATTGAAGGGGAAGCGGTAATCGATAAACGCCCGACAGGTGCTTGTTTCATACTTTCAACAACCGATCTGGCAATATTTTTTTCACGTATTATCTTGGCGCAGGACAGATAAAATTCTGATCCTGCCTCAGTGAGGTTAAGTCGCCTTGTTGTCCTGTGTAATAATTTTGCGCCCAGTGTTTGTTCAAGATTAGTAATCTGCATGCTGACATAGCTTTTTGAAAGATTTAGTTTTTTGGCTGCTTTAGAAAAACTGTTTTCAGTAGCCACATAATAAAAAACTTCCATTTCATTTAAGAAACTCATGAGATGCCAAACCTGATTGTTCAATACAATGAATTATTAATTCGATTTTAGGGTAATTATCAATTTACATCAAACAATATAGACTTTTCCTCGTTAAAGATAATCAAAACAATGAGGAAATGAAATGAAAATAGACAAAGCAGAATTAGCTAAAAATGCAGAAAAAATGACTGAAAATATTCAAGCCAAGCAAAACCTGATGAAAGAAATTGACAACTTTAACCTCAATGCAGGAAAGGAAAAAAAGCGAATAAAATATAATCCAAATAACGTTTTGATGATTGAAAAAATAAACGAAAAAATAATTTTCCTCGAGCGAGGAGATAGCGCTGGAAAATCTGGATATAAACATGTTCTGAAGCATGCAGATGACTTTAAAAAAGGACAGGGAATTATGGTGTCAAAAATACCTCAAACACTCTTTAATACACTAAGGAAAAATGAGATTCGAAGATACCAGGGAAAGGGAACTGGACGTCCAGTTTATAATGGAGAGCAGGGGGCAATTGCAATTACTGTCGCAGATAATGGTTATATCGTTGGAGCTAACCCGACTAAATAATATCAGCATCTAAAAAACAGGGATGTTTCTACCTACCTGAAGAAAATGATTTACCACTAAGTAGTATTCAATTCCAAAATGACCCCCTAGAATGGCAACAGTAATAACTTGATGCGGATTTTTTATTATGATAGGCATTTTTACTGAGGTTGCTCTTGCATAAACAATCAAATATTATTCAATTCAAAACAAGTTAAAGCAGGTCCAAATGGAAAAATTTAATTTTTTTCTCTTTATTTTAAATTTAATAGTTTCTTTTAATAGTATCGCTGGTAATTGTAAGCATGTTTATACCCTCGGAGCATATGATGAAGCTTTTTCAAAACATATGACTATTACAAAATTAGGCCCAATTGCTGCTGTAAATGTTCCGCCAATGATTCCCAAATCATTCCTGGAGAAAGATGGTAGTTATGGTGGTGGAGAAGCATTATGTACCGTTAAGCAAGCCTGTCGTGCGTTAAAAAAGCAATTGGTATCAGGTGAACTTCCCAAAAATGAAAACTGGCATATTTATCTTCTTGATGCTGATTGGAATCGGGATACTTATAAATTGCATGCAGATGATTTTCGTATCAAACACCCAGTGAAAGTTTTAAAGCTTGTTAGAGAGAATTGCTAAGTTCTGCTTATCTTTTATCTGAAGTAAAAATTGAGCTGATTCAGCTCAATTTTTACTTCAGATAATCTCATGGTGACTTCTAAATTGTTTCAGGAAAGCAAACTGAAATTTAGCTGTAGTTGCCAACTGCTTTTTACGAAAGCATAGGGGCTATCTATGGTTTGCATCAAGTGTTAATAAGCCATTTTGTGCATTGGCAGAAATGTCTTTGACGGGTTGCATGCCTGTCATTGGGATAGATTTAAGTTCTTTACTATTTAAATCAAAAGCACTAAGGGATATCATTTTGATATTTTGATCATCATAGGTTTTGAAATAGTAATTAAGACCTTGCGGATCTTTTACTGTTGTTGCAAGTGTTCTATCAACGGTAGCTTTGCCATTGGTTTTAGAGCCTACCGCACCGGGTGGTATGTCAAATTGATTGAGCAAATGAAAGGCTTCATATATGGTTGGGGTTGCGGTACTGACTGGTGTGGCTGCCGATGAAAATATAGCTGCTCTTACGAAGCGTGATGGAGGAGAAAAATCACCAGGTAATCCATGTAGGCCTGAACCTTGACCAAATGAATTTAGCTTGTATCCATCAATAATTTTGCTGGGTGCATTCATTGGAGAGAGATTGAGATAGTTGGATAAGTTTGTTAAATGCCAGTCAAATGTTGGTGAATTGGTAATCACACCAATTGGATTGTCATTGACAACCAGTTTGCCATTGATTGGTTCAATCACAATGCTTTTACCCGTTTTATCATAAACCACATAATGAAAAGGAGGAGTGATACCCCATCCAGCAGGAGAAGTAGGCACAATAATAGCCGAATTAATATTTTGTTTAACTTCATCAACGGTTGCAAATTGAGTCAAAATCCAGTTGGGAAACTCTGTAGGTGACAAAGCTATATTTTTATTTTGAGGGGTCACTTCTGTATAAGTGGCATAACCTGGGAAATAAAATGCGGCAGATACCAAACCCTTTTCATTTATACCGTCTACAATCGCGGCTTCACCAAAAGCATTTGCACCAACAACAGCATATTGAGCCTTATAAGCTAATCCTTTTGTACCATCAGGTAATGTGCCGCTGAATGCATAATTTCTAGGAATAATTAACCCATTCAATGGTATTGGTGAGGCGAATTCAACAGTACGCCCATTAACAACAGAGCCGTCTTTTGCCTTTAGTTGTAGTCCTGTACAAGCAAGTGTGACTGTACTTACAATAGTGCTCACCAGTATGAATAATAATCGTAGCGTTTGTGTCATGAAAATCCTTTTCACTATAGTCTCCTAAGAGATTGTCCATTAAAATACCATTCCGCTCCGAGAGATCAATGTGAGCCGATAATAGATTACGCTATTTTTTAAACTCACGTATTTTTTTATCAGTATTATATTGAGAAAGGGAGTATACAGCCCATAACGCAGCGGGTATCCATCCAATAAGTGTTATTTGCAGTATCAAGCATATGATACCTGCTAATGGGCGTCTAATTGTAAAAAATACAGTAAAGGGTAAGAATATAGCCAAGAGCAAACGCATTTGAATTCCAACACTTAAATAAAAATTCTTTTGATTGTATTCGTTTGAAATTTTATAATCAATAGAGTCTTTGCTACGGATGTACTCCAATACAAACTTTGATGGATAGCAAACAAATCTGGATGGAAAAATTTATAAACTAAATTTGACCTTCTGAAAAACCGGCAACTGTCAGATCAGGTTTGAACTACTACAGATCCCTTATAGTCAGGTGCAAGGGAAACCACGTCAGTTACCGGCCAACTGTATTTGAACCGATCATCGCTCTGGAGCAGATATATGCCGCTGTTCCTCTTCTTGAGAAGGGGTTTGAGCTTTCATCCCTTGCAGTGCTCCCTTAATATCTTTAGTTGCTGCTATTCTTTCACGTATTTCCTGAGTTCGGTGTTCAATCTCATCCATACTTTCATCAATAGCCATAGAGTTATAACTACCAGCACCCAAGGTATCTTCGCTTATAGCGCCATAACTGAAAGTTGCTTTAACAGCACCATATAGGGTATGTGCCCAGTGTCCTACCCCGGCTGCTGCAGCCTGTTTTCTGATAGGCTCCATGGCCTCCTCATCTAATCCAACCTCAGCAGCAATTTTTCCTTGCTCCATAATCTCACTTTTCTCACGTCCGAACGATTTGGCGATTAAAGTTTCGGATGCCAAATCAAACCCCGGGGAAAAACGACTCTGCCTATACTTACCATGCTCAGCCTGCATCACAAAAAGAGCAAGCTCTGTCGGATTTAAACCAACCCCATATTCGTTCAATGCTCGATTAACACCCCTGACTTCAGGAGGTGGTTCTATGGCATCAAGCATTTCTCTGTTTTCATCTTGCCATTTTTCAGGAGGAGGCTGAGGTGTAGTAACTCCTCGACCCACCGCCCAGGTCGCTTGCATGTAATCCCATATTCTAGGCTGATAAGGCTGGCGAAATGTTTCGTATGATGCATAGGCTCCGCCAACCAATCCACTGGCTACAGCCATTCGTTGCATTGCCTTTATTACCCTGGATGAAACAGCCATGTCATCTCCTATTATTTATCCATTATGAATATAGTTCATTTGTGCGAAATATGGCGTTTACAGGGAAAAATTAATCAGAGATAAGGGTCATCTACTTTTAGCGATACTGGCATCCATATTTTCTTTCTCTGGATAAGTGCGCGCTATTATTTTTGCCATAAAGGAATGAACCTTCTTACAATCTTCCGTGACAAGACCGCCAGGGAAGTCGGCATCAAAAAAACGGCAAGTATCGCCTTCCTTGATAAGACCAACCATATGAGACGTATGATGTTCGGTAGGCACTGAGAACATTGTGTATTTTGAATTCCCACATAATTTGCTAATGTTATCAGGGTCAGTTACCTGGGAACGAGAAGCCTTTTCTATGGAATAGGCAGTTTTTGTACTTTCAAAAGCAGGATAACGGAAGTTTGGATTTCCTTCATCAAGCATTTTTCTTTGAATTCCGGCTTGCTCAATTGCTCGCTGATAAAACAATCGCCCATCATTAATCAATGTATTCGGAGCTTCTTTGGCAATATCACTCGCTATAAAAGCATTGGTTAACTGATTACAAAGTCCTGGTTCTATCAAGCCATGCTGCCGCAGCATATTGGTTTGAGTAGTGAATTTTTCCTTAGTTTCATTTGGACTTACTTTCTCCGTATCCTCTTTTTTTCGGTGACTTGCAAACCATTGGAACATAGGATATCTCCTTTTGTTGTTACAATATTGTACATTTTTGAATGGTATTATACAATGGTTCTGTTATCCATTTAATTCTGTTAGTTGTTAAGTTAAAGCTTTTATTGTTCAAGATTAGCTTGTTAGCTATAATTCAACATTACCTGAATGGCTTATAACAGATGAGTTTTTGGAGATAACTGATGCCAATTTATGAATATGAGTGTAAAAGTTGCCATCACCATTTTGATTTGATGCAAAAAATTAGCGATACCCCTGCTAAACAATGCCCGCAGTGCTTTGAAGACAAAGCCGTACGTCTGGTTTCGGCGGCAGGGTTCCAATTAAAAGGGACAGGGTGGTATGCAACGGATTTTAAAAATAAAGACACCCAAAAGAAAACAGATACTACAGAAATAAAAGCAGGCGATAAAAAAGCAGCTGATTCATCGCCCGTTAAAACCGAAACAAAAGGTGATAAAGATTGAAGTCAAAAATATTTCGCCGCTATTTACTTGCCGGGTTAGTTGTTTGGTTACCTATAGTTGTTACTTTTATCGTAATACGTTTCCTTATTGAACTACTCGATAAAACAATGGCCTTACTCCCGGATGCTTATCAACCTGACCGTTTGGTAGGTATGCATATCCCGGGATTAGGTGTCATTCTTTCGCTCGTGATTATTTTGGTAACCGGGATTATAGCGACTAATTATCTGGGGCAACGCCTGGTTAGTTTTGGCGAGAGAATCCTTGCTAAAATTCCTTTGGTGCGATCCGTTTATAATGCGGCCAAACAAGTTATTCATGCATTATTCGCTACTAACAGTCAAGCCTTTCGCAAAGTGCTGCTGATAGAGTATCCCCGCAAAGGAATCTTTAGCATTGCTTTCCAGACAGGAACTAATAATGCCCGCATCTCAAAACATACCGGGGAAGAAATGCTATCGCTTTTCATACCAACGACACCTAATCCTACCTCCGGTTTTTTGGTAATGATACCTAAAAAAGATGCTATTGAAATATCAATGACAGTAGATGAAGCGCTAAAATTCATCATCTCTTTAGGGGTTATGCCACCCTCAGCAGAAACCTCTCCGGAAATTAAAAATTTAATGATATAAACAGGCGGTTTTATGAGATCACATTATTGCACTAGTGTAAATGAAACAATGATTGGGCAATCCGTTAATATTTGCGGCTGGGTTCATAATCGCCGGGATCATGGAGGGGTTATTTTTCTTGATATACGCGATCAGTCTGGACTGGTTCAGGTGGTATATGAGCCAGAATTAAAAGAAGTATTCGCCATTGCGGAAAAATTACGTCATGAATATGTAATACTAATAAAAGGAACCGTCCGCCATCGTCCTCAAGGTATGGTCAATGAAAAAATGGCTACTGGCCGCATTGAAATTCTTGGTATGGAACTTGAAATATTAAACCAGTCTCAAACCCCTCCATTTTTACCTGACGATCATCAAACTACCAGTGACGATCTACGTTACCGCTATCGCTACCTGGATCTAAGGCGTAACGAAATGCAGCATAACCTGACTCTTCGCCATCATCTGACTCGTTGTATAAGGGAATATTTAAATGCTCAGGATTTTCTGGACATTGAAACGCCTATGCTTACCAAAGCAACACCAGAAGGCGCACGAGATTACCTGGTACCATCGAGAGTACATCCAGGCCAATTTTACGCACTGCCCCAATCACCACAATTGTTCAAGCAGTTATTGATGATGTCAGGTTTTGATAAGTACTACCAGATCGTACGTTGTTTTCGTGATGAAGATTTGCGAGCCGACAGACAACCTGAGTTTACTCAGCTTGATATTGAAATGGCATTCATTAATGAGGAAGCCGTGCAACAGCTTATTGAAGGCATGCTCCAGAAAGTTTTCAAGGAGATTTTACAAGTAGAGTTACCTGAGAAATTGCCTCGATTGACTTACGCTGAAGCAATCCGCCGTTTTGGTAGCGATAAACCAGATTTAAGAATTCCTTTGGAATTGGTTGACGTAGCAGATTTGGTGAAAAATTGTGATTTTAATGTATTTGCGGCTGCGGCTAATAGTCCAGAGGGAAGGGTGGCTGCTTTAAAGTTACCGAATGGTATCGGTTTAAGCCGTAAAGCACTTGATGACTATGCTCAATTTGTTGGTATTTATGGGGCCAAAGGATTAGCCTATATCAAGGTAAATGATATAGCGCAGGGAGTTCAAGGGCTACAGTCGCCCATTGTAAAGTTCTTCTCTGAAGAAAGCCTCCTTGCAATTCTTGATCGCGTAAACGCTCAAACCGGTGATGTTATTTTCTTCGGGGCAGATCAGGCACAAATCGTTAATGAATCGATGGGAGCCTTACGGGTAAAATTAGGTCATGACAATAACCTGATTGAGCCAGGCTGGCGGCTATTGTGGGTTGTTGATTGGCCTATGTTTGAAGTCGATGTTAAAACAAATGAATTACAGCCGGTACATCACCCATTTACATCGCCACAGGAGTTATCGATAGAGTCGCTTAGGCAAAATCCAACCAGAACATTAGCCAGAGCTTATGATATTGTCATTAATGGCTATGAAATTGGCGGTGGTTCAATTCGGATTCACCAACCACAATTGCAACAAGCTGTGTTTGATTTGCTAGGGATAAAAGAACAGGAAGCAAAAGATAAATTCGGTTTCTTGCTTGATGCTTTGGAATATGGTTGTCCCCCACATGGCGGTATTGCGTTAGGGATTGACCGGTTGGCAATGTTGTTAACCAATTCGAGTTCGATACGTGATGTTATTGCTTTCCCCAAAACCCAGTCAGCATCTTGCCTTTTAACCAGTGCACCCTCATCAACAGGTGATGCACAGCTTAATGAGTTAGGAATTCGCCTTGCACCTACTGTCTCGAAATAAAGATAAGTACTATAGGACCAGCATGAAGTTAAAACTCCCATGCTGGTTGTTTTTGGTTTTTTGTCTAATAGCAGGCTGGTTAATGCCAGGTGCAGTGTTTGCCAAAAACGAAACGAGTGCAAGCAAACTAATAGAATACCTTGCCCAGGAGAAAATTAAGCTAACCCTTGCCATTAACGAAATAAAATTGCTTTCCCCCCCAGAAAATCATGCTGCCTACCTTAAGCAACAACAGGAAAATGGCTCCCTGATGATGCTCAATCATGCAAGGATTACGAGTCTTGAAAGTTTTCTTGCTAACCAAAAGCAACTCCAACAGGATTTTATACAGCGTCTGAAACGCCTGCAGCAAACGCCCTTATCACAGCAAGCACAGGGAAACCATCAAGAACAAATTGAAAAAATCAATACACTTAATAATGTCAACAAAAAAACAATTGAATTGATTATAGAAAATTTGACCCTGGCTAACCACTATCAGGAAGAGTTAGCTTTCCAGAAACAACAATTGGATTTGTGGCAGTCAAAAGAGCAAATGCAGGAACATTTGGACAAATTACGCGACCAGGAGGAAAAGTTGAATGATTCGCTTGGTCGCCTTTTTGAGAACAGTATTAAACTGCAACAGGAAATAAAGACAGATGCCGGCTTTAATTCAAGTTTCATTGCGGAAGCAAAATTATTATTAAATAACCAGGTAATCAACCTGACTCAATATAAAATAGCCGAAACGCACTTGCAAAAAAAGTTAGTAAAAGCAGATTATTTGTTATTAAAAACGCCCGATATAAGGACTTTGCAAAAAATTACTGACACTTACAAGGAAGCGATCACCCAACTTTCAGACATAGAGCAGTCTTTAAAAAAAATGGTTCAAATACTGACTGAAGAGCGGGCTCATTTATCTGACACTAATTTAAAACAACAATTTGCCACACTTCTACGTATAGTAAACTCAAGAATAGAAGGCATTACGATCCAGCAACAAACTTTGCAGGAAGATCTTGAGAACCATCAGGAAGAATTAAAAAAACAGTTATCTGTAAGGCAAAGCTTGTCAGACTATCATTGGGATAGCTGGCAAACTATTATTGAACAACTGGTTCATATCCCGGCACAATTTTATAGTTATTTAAAATCACTGAGTCTGAAAATTAAAGACAACTATTTATGGCAAGACAGGTGGCCTGCCACATTAATGTGGGGGTTAATCGGGCTAATCATTCTTGGCGCTTATGGACTGCATAAGGCACTTAAGCGCCTAACCCATGATAAGGAACGCTCCAGGTTGTCAGGGCACTTATATGATGGTGCACTTATTTTGTTAAGCCGAAATGTTCCACACTTGACAACAACGGCGGTAATAATAACCTTATTATACTTAAACCACATTTTGTTCTCTAATTATCAATTATTCCTGAATTTGGTTTTTGTATGGCTTGTTTTTCGGACATTAATTCTAATCGCCCGCCTTGTCTTACTGGAAAGAATAACTGATTCGTCAGGTACTGATGTGCGCTTGTATTATCGGCTGAAATGGCTATTACTCGCCGGAGGATGGACAACTGCATTAATGGTAATCAGTCATTTATTGCCTTTGTCAATGATTTTACAAGATATTTTTAACCGTTTATTTATGATGTTCCTGTTGGCTGTCTCTTTAGTTGGCTGGAAGAGCAGGGAAGTTATTACTCATTTACTGCATCCTGTACTAAAAACAAAAAAAAGGTACATTCGCAATGCAATCATGCTATTGGTGATATTGATTCCTCTAACCTTGTTTACGACGGCAATGATTGGGTTAATTGGCTATATTAATTTAGCCTGGTCAATGAGTCGTTATGAGGTATATATCTTGTTTATTATTACAGGGTATGTGCTTACGCGCGGCCTGCTTGTTGATGCTCTGGAGCTTTTATCCGAATGGATGATTTCTTCCATGCGCAATGGCTGGTTGTGGATTGAAATCTTTTTAAAGCCACTCGATAAAATTCTACGCATCACGTTACTCATTTTAAGTCTGTTTATTTTATGCCAATTATTTGACTGGCATTCTGATTCTGCTGTTATTACCAATATGATCACATTTGGTAAATACCCTTTGGTTAACTTATCTGGGATTCATATTACCCCCATCAGTATTCTTGAATTCCTCATTCTGCTTTCAGTATTTGCCTGGGCCGCAAAGTGGACTCGTGAATTTTGTTATCGTTGGCTCTATCGTGATGCCAAAGATGCGGGTATTCGTAACAGCTTGTCGGTATTTACCCAATATGCTGTGATTCTGATTGGTGGCTTTATTACTTTGCGAGTGTTGGGGCTCGATTTTAGCGGTATGTCAATGGTAGTGGGGGGGCTTGCTGTTGGCATGGGGTTTGGACTTCGTGATTTTGCTTCCAATATAGTCGGTGGTTTAATGCTGCTCATTGAGCGTCCTGTGAGAGAAGGTGACTTGATAACCATTGGTAATCATGAAGGCAAGGTGGCTCATATTGGTATCCGCTCAATGCGAGTATCTTCGTGGGATAACATGGAAGTGCTTATCCCCAATGCTGAGACATTTAACAAACCTTTTACCAATTGGACCCACCAGGATAGCATTGTACGAACGGTTATCCCTGTTAAGGTAAACCGATCAGATGATCCTGTAATGGTTCAGCAGCTGATTTTGGACGTTCTTGCGGTTATTCCTGAAATTGTCAATGAACCACCCCCACAGGTATTTTTAAAACAAATTGATGACGCTTTGATTGAGTTTGAAGTACGTTATTTCATTAACGTACAATTACATACTCGCTTTGAAGTACGATCCAATGTTTTATTTGCGATTACAGCCCAGTTTAAAGCAGCAGGGATCAAGCCTCCCATACCACCTATTAGTATTGAATTAAAAGAGGGTGAACATGCATCTTTCTTCCCTAAACAAAACATTGAGCAATGAGGAAGAGCTTCTCGAGCGCTGCCATCTAATAGAGGGTTTAAGCTTCAGGCAACTGGCATCACTATTACAAATTCCTATTCCTACTGCTCCACCGAAGCGTAAGGGATGGGCAGGACTTGCTATTGAATTAGCTTTAGGTGCTACTGCAGGTACAAAATCCGCACCTGATTTCCTCCATTTAGGAATAGAGCTTAAAACATTACCTCTTAATAACGAAGGTAAACCCGCAGAATCAACCTTCATAACCAGTATTCCTTTATTAACTGTGCACCATCAACAGTGGTTGACTTCTCAGTGTTATGCAAAATTGAAACGTGTTTTATGGTTGCCAATAGAAGGGGATAAAGCAATTCCTTATGAACATCGACGTATAGGACGCGGACTTTTATGGTCTCCTGATGCGACTCAGGAGGCTATTCTTTCAAGTGATTGGCAAGAATTAACTTCGATGATTGGTACTGGACACCTGGAGGAAATAAGTGCTCAAATAGGCCAGTACCTGCAAGTCAGGCCAAAAGCAGCGAATGCAAGATCGCTTTGTTATGGTTTTGATTATGAAGGAAATAAAATATTAACCTTACCCCGAGGATTTTATTTGCGTACAAGCTTTACTTCTCAAATCATAACTTTAATGAATAACTGTTCGCATTAATTTTTTATTTTCAAGAACCTTGTTTCCATTCAGTATTAAATTCGTTAAAGTAGGGGTTCTATGTTTATTCAATGGAGTAGAATAATGAAAAAAATGGCTATGGTTCTCTTTTCTTCAGTTACCCTGATACCGTTTTCTCAAAGTCTGAATGCAACTGCTGCAGAGTTAACTGGTTCTCCTTCACAGCAGATTCAGCAATTAAACAGTCAGTTACAAGCCCAATTAAAGCAATTACAAACCCAACAGCAGCAACAAATTGACAAGCTAAGCTCACAGCTTCAAACGCAAATGAAGCAGATGCAATCTGAACTGCAAGCTCAGATACAAAAAGTAAATGCCCAAACACAAGAACAAATGAAACAAATTCAAAGCAATCTTCAACAACAAATTAAACAGGTTCAACAAGAGGCAGTTCAACCCAAACGTTAGGCTCTCTGTACTTATCTTTTACCGACTGCACATTCAGGCTGACTTGCTCAAATTTCTGCTTGAGTTCGTTAAATAGGCGTGCTATTTACCTCACTCAAGCAGAAAGTGGTTTTCAAAACGACAAAAGAGTTATCGTTACTTAATAATATGGACTATTATGAAAGAATTAATTCCCTTAGATAAATTTATCGAAACAAATCTCTCTCAAAATTGTATAAATATGGTTGGTCATATACAAAAAAATCAACTTCTTCCTGTAATAGAAAAATATCTGGCAACCCAGAACGATCATCCACCACAGTCGTTACTTACATTAAGAGTAAAACTGTTTGATTACCATAGTTGTATGCGGAATTTCGATGTTTGCGATCGGATTCTGGCTGAAATTGACTATCAACTAAATTCTACTACTTTTCAAAATGGAAAAATTAATGCGCAATATCTAATTGCAAAAGCTTATCAACACAGAAATTATAAACCTACTGAAAATTTTGAACTAAGTGAAAAAAATTATCAGGCTAGCGAAGCACTTAGTTTAAATTTAATAAATAAAGTTGATACGTCAGAAACAGAGAAACAAGAATGTATTGATTTGCTCTTTAATGCAAAAATAAGTCGATTCTGGTTATACGCAAATTACTCCAAGAATATGGAGAAAGCAAAAAATACCCTAAAGGAACTGCAAGAGATACTGAGTAAAACCAGTGTCCCAGCCTACCGCTTGGCCTATTGTTTTTTTGTCGGCGCTTATTATTTAAAAAATGAAAATTACAAGGCAGCAATTGATACACTGAAAAGAGCAGAGGAAGAAAAATCTAGTGATGAAACAGATTGGTTTTTTGGCAGACTGAACCCATTGATAAAAGAAAAAATTAAGGATGCTGAAAAAGCATATTCTGAGAGCCTAAGTAATTATGGATTTTTATCTAAATCAAAAGAGCCTGTTTTTTTTAATGTACCTTCATCATTATTAACAAGCGTGTCGCCAGTTTTTAAGAAATCTTACGCGACATTGTCTGACTCCCAGGAAGAGACAAAAACTGGTGACACGCTTGTATTTGGAAAAACAAACTCCCAATAACTGTGTTCTGTACAATCCCAATTATTCACGCCTGTCGTTACAGCCACATAGCGAAAATTACTATGGAATCGCTATGGGTGCTATTGATTATGGGGATACCTGTATGATTAGCGATGAGCCTGGATTGTCTGAGGAAGTTTCTCCAAACGATTAGAGAGTAATCCATCAGGTTGGCAGGGTGGGAGTGGTTTTTGGTTGATAGAAAGTTAATGCGTTTTGGTAAAGAATTTTTTGGACTAGCTTTTCATCTAATGTATCGATAATAAGTTTCAAGTCTTGAGTATGAAATGGCCGTGGTGCTCTTGTGGAGGGTAGGTCGGTACCGAAAATTAAGGCATCAGGATTTGCTGCTGCAATTTCTTTTAATGCTTTTGCCGGGTTGAAGTTAATTCGGCCAAAACCAGAGGCTTTGACCTTGACACCATGTTCTACCAAAGAAAGCAGAGTGGGGAGTCCTTCTTTTGCCAAACCAAGATGGTCAATACTTACGGCAGGTAATTTTAGTAAAACCGTTGCCAAGTCTGTTAATTCTGATGAATCAACATACAGTTCAACATGCCATTTCGCAATGTCATAAATTCGTTGTGCAAAGTTTTTTAAATTGCTAACACCTTCCGATCCTCCTCGGCGAAGGTTGAACCGGACTGCACGAACACCGGCGGCATTTAGTTTTAAGATGTCATCATCAGTGACAGAAAGCGGTAATTGGGTAACACCTACAAAATGAGAGCCTAGTTCTTGCAAGCTTGCAAGAAGATACTGTTGATCAAAGCCTTGAAAAGACCCGGATACTACAGCACCCCCGAGTAAATTAAAGCTTCTTAAGTGCTTAAAATAATCACTGCATGTAAATGGGGAGGGTAAGTAATTATCGTTAGGCAGGAGTGGAAAACGAGGATCAATAATATGAAAATGACTGTCAAAAAAACTAATCAAGGACGACATGGTTCCTGTTACTTTATTTTGAGTGCCCGCGATATTTACGCGGGCTTTTTATGGTAATAATTACGACAATAGATACAGCCAGCTACTACTGTTTAAATAACGTCTCTTTGTTTCTCACCAGTATAAAGCTGACGTGGCCTGCCAATTTTAGTCTTGTTGGCTACCATTTCCATCCAATGCGACATCCAGCCGACAGTTCTCGCCAGGGCGAAAATAACAGTGTACATATTAGTAGGAATACCTATAGCACTTAATGTAATTCCTGAATAAAAATCTACATTGGGGTAAAGTTTTTTCTCAATAAAATAGTCATCTTCCAATGCAATCCGCTCAAGTTCCAATGCTAATTTGAATAAAGGGGCATCATGGGCACCAACGGCATTAAGTACTTCATAACAGGTTTTACGCATGACTTTTGCACGAGGATCATAGCTTTTATAAACCCGATGCCCAAATCCCATCAAGCGGAACGGATCATCTTTATCTTTGGCACGTTTAATATAGTGATTAATATGTTTGACATCACCAATTTCTTTCAGCATGTTAAGACAGGCTTCATTAGCCCCCCCATGAGCAGGTCCCCATAAAGCGCCTATACCAGCTGAAATACAGGCAAAAGGATTTGCACCGGTTGAACCAGCAAGTCTTACAGTTGAAGTTGAGGCATTTTGTTCATGATCAGCATGCAGGATAAAAATCTTGTCCATTGCATCAACAATAACAGGATCAGGTATAATATCATCCGACGGTACGGCAAACATCATATGCAAAAAATTCTCTGCATAGGACATTTTATTTTGTGGATACATATAAGGTTGACCGATTGAGTATTTATAACTCATTGCTGCCAAGGTAGGCATTTTTGCAATCAGACGTATGGCGGAAATATAGCGATCATGCTGATTATTTAAATCCATTGAATCATGATAAAAAGCAGAGAGAGCACCAACAATACCTACCATAATGGCCATTGGATGCGCATCCCGGCGAAAGCCGTTCAAAAAATTATACATCTGCTGATGCACCATGGTATGGTTATTAATTAAACCAACAAAAGCCTGCTTTTCCTGTTCATCAGGTAGTTCACCATTTAGCAAAAGATAACTAATATCCAGGAAATCTTTTTTCTCTGCTAACTGTTCAATGGGATAACCTCTATAAAGCAATATCCCTTTTTCTCCGTCAATATAAGTAATTTTTGATTCACAAGAGGCTGTAGCTACAAAGCCTGGATCGTAGGTAAAGAGGCCGGCCGTGGCTAGCTTGTTTATATCAACAACGTCATTGCCAAGCGTTGGACTATAAATTGGAAGCTCAATGGTGTCATGACCGTCTATACCAAGTTGTGCAATTTTATTTGTCATCGCGTCTCCTAAATTTTTTGTGGCTTGACAGCCTTTCTCGCTTGCGTCAGTGCGCAGAACTATATAAAAATGCCTCTTTACAGTCAATTTTATCCGGCAGTGAATTCATATCAGTATGGATAATTATCGGGTAATTAACAAAATTTTAATAGGACATAATATGATAAGGCCAGCAGAATTACCGTTAAATCATCGTAAAGCAGTATATCATCTCAACTTACGCTCAGAAGAAATTGCTGATTTTATTATCACAGTAGGCGATCCTGCACGGGTTCGTCAGGTGAGTCAACACTTTGATAAAATTGAATTTAAAAGAGAGCATCGAGAATTTGTTACGCATACCGGGTTTAT
Source organism: Legionella sp. W10-070 (assembly GCF_900640175.1). GTDB lineage: Bacteria > Pseudomonadota > Gammaproteobacteria > Legionellales > Legionellaceae > Tatlockia. Next base: position 66,798 of record NZ_CAAAJC010000014.1, read on the forward strand.
TGGCTCTCATCGCCTGAGTGTGATATCGACTGGTATCGGCATGCCTAATATCGATATTGTTATGACGGAAATCGACGCTTTGGCTAATATCGATTTGGAAATGCGTGAAATTCGAGAGTCAACAAAATCTCTGAATATAGTACGTCTTGGCACAACCGGCGGGCTGGGAAGAGACAGTGAGCCGGGAGATATTGTGATTAGCCGCTATGCTGTAGGATTTGATTCATTACTTGATTACTACAGCTACGAGTTATCTACAAACCTTGGTGATTTAAGAGCGTCGCTTGATAATTATTTGTTGGAGGAAGATATTCCTTTTTTTGTGGCTGAATCATGCCCGGATTTGATAGATGGTTTTGAAGGTATGGGCACTATAGGCATTACTGCGACCTGTAGCGGTTTTTATGGGCCGCAGGGAAGAAATATTCGTCTGCCTCTTCGTTATCCTGATTTTTTAAACAAGCTGGCCGAATTCAAGTTTGCTGATTTGAAGATAACCAATCTTGAAATGGAGACGGCTGCTATACTGGGTCTTGGTCGTTTATTTGGACATCGATGTTTGTCAATCAGCACGATCGTTGCTAACCGCACCAATGGTACCTTCACCGATAACGTCCAGGGAAATATTGATAAATTGATAACAGATTTCCTGGATCGCATACCTTATTTGTGCGAACAGTCGGCATCCTGAGTTAAATATAAGCATTGATGTTTATAGGTTATCACGCGATTTTATTGAACCGTTCTGTGTGGTATCATTTCAAGCTAATTTTATTGTCAATAATGCATAAGGATACGTCCTGATTATGGTTTATTCAGCCAAAGAAGTTATACCCGTTAATATTGAAGATGAATTAAAGCAATCTTACCTCGATTACGCAATGAGCGTGATAGTCGGTCGTGCATTACCCGATGTGCGTGATGGACTAAAGCCCGTTCATCGGCGTGTACTCTTTGCCATGAGCGAATTGGGTAATGACTGGAATAAACCTTACAAAAAATCTGCCCGTGTTGTGGGGGATGTAATCGGTAAATACCATCCACATGGAGATACGGCGGTTTACGATACAATCGTACGGATGGCTCAACCGTTTTCCATGCGTTATATGCTCATTGACGGTCAGGGGAATTTTGGTTCTGTTGATGGTGATTTTGCTGCTGCCATGCGGTATACCGAAGTTAGAATGTCTAAAGTAGCCCATGCCCTGCTTGCTGATTTGGAAAAAGACACGGTTGATTTCAGTCCTAACTATGATGAGACTGAATTTGCTCCTGTTGTTTTACCATCAAGAATTCCTAATTTGTTAGTCAACGGCTCTTCAGGAATTGCTGTTGGGATGGCTACGAACATTCCACCTCATAATCTTACAGAAGTTATTAATGCTTGCCTGGCCTTGATTGAAGATCCCGAACTGGTCCTGGATGACCTGATGAATTATATACCAGGCCCTGATTTTCCAACTGCCGCGATTATTAACGGTAAAGCAGGGATTATTCAGGCTTATCGTACAGGCCGTGGACGGATATATATTCGTGCACGTACAGAAATAGAAACCGATGACAACGGACGCCAGGCAATTATTATTACAGAGCTTCCTTATCAGGTTAATAAAGCACGCCTGGTTGAAAAAATCGCCGAGCTTGTGCGGGAAAAACGGATTGAAGGTATTTCCGGTTTAAGGGATGAGTCTGATAAACAGGGTATGCGGGTTGTCATCGAACTTAAACGGGGGGAAGTTGCTGAAGTTGTTTTAAATAACCTTTATGCCCATACCCAGATGCAGAATGTATTTGGCATTAATATGGTCGCTCTGGTAGATGGCCAGCCACGTACCCTTAATTTAAAAGAAATTCTTGAATACTTTATCAAGCACAGGCGTGAGGTTGTTACAAGACGTACGATTTTTGAATTAAAGAAGGCAAGAAATCGTGCCCATTTATTAGAAGGACTGGGGATTGCGCTGGCTAACATTGATGAGATGATTGAGCTAATCAAGCAATCACCTACGCCTCAGGATGCGAAGGAATCCCTGCTGGCAAGACTATGGCAGCCTGGAATGGTGAAATCGATGTTGCAGCACGCTGGCAGTGATGCCTGCCGTCCTGATGACTTACCAAGTGATTTTGGGTTAACTGATGCTGGTTATCGTTTATCACCCGAGCAAGCACAGGCAATACTCGATTTGCGGCTTCATCGCTTAACCGCTCTGGAGCAAGATAAAATTCTTAATGAGTTTAAGCAGTTACTGGAGGTAATTAAAGATTTGTTGGACATCCTGGCCTCTCCTGAACGGTTGATGCAGGTTATTCATGGCGAATTATTAGAAATTAAATCGCAATTTGGTGATGCGCGGCGTACCGAAATTACAGCTTCTCAGGAAGATCTTACAATTGAAGATTTAATTACGGAAGAAGACGTGGTTGTTACCTTATCACATCAAGGTTATGTCAAATATCAACCTGTTTCTGCCTACCAGGCTCAGCGTCGGGGAGGGAAAGGTAAGTCGGCCACCAACGTCAAGGATGAAGATTTTGTAGAGCGTTTAGTGATTGCAAGTACCCACGATACGTTATTATGTTTTTCTAACTACGGTAAATTGTATTGGTTAAAGGCTTATCAATTGCCGCTTGCCAGTCGAATCTCCCGTGGTAAACCAATAGTGAACATTCTTCCTTTGGCTGCTGACGAAGCAATTAATGCCTTACTGCCAGTACGTGAATATACTGAGAGTTATTTTGTTTTCATGGCAACCAAGCATGGCACCGTTAAAAAAGTCTCTCTTGAAGCATTTAGCCGTCCTCGTTCCAGTGGGATTATTGCAATTGATCTGGATGAAGGTGACCGTTTGGTTGGTGTTGATATTACTGACGGCAGTAAGGATATTATGCTATTTACTGATGCGGGCAAGGTTATTCGCTTTGATGAAAGCCTGGTTCGACCTATGGGTAGAACGGCGCGCGGTATCCGAGGGGTCCGTCTGCAAGAGCAGCAATCTGTAATTTCGCTGGTTGTTGCCAAGCCCCATGGAACCATTTTGACTGCAACTGAAAATGGATATGGTAAACGCACGGATGTTGGAGAGTATCGCGTCTCAGGACGAGGAGGACAGGGTGTTATTTCAATTCAGGTGAATGAGCGAAACGGTAAAGTAGTAAGAGCCTTGCAGGTCGAAGATAATGATGAAGCGATGCTAATCACTGATAAAGGGACTCTGGTTCGCTTTAAGGTTTCTGAGCTATCTGTGATCGGCCGTAATACGCAGGGTGTACGCCTTATCAATGTGAGCGCTGGTGAACATGTGGTCGGCATGCAGCGCATAGAAGAAATCATTGATGAACATATTTCTGACGAAACGATAGATTCGGGTGAAGGGGATAACCTGCCTGTCAATGAAGTGAATGAAGATAATAACGATGGATAGGGGCTATAATTTCGGTGCAGGCCCTTCCATGTTGCCGGAGGATATTTTAAGAGAGACTCAGGCAGAGCTCTTAAATTGGCAAAACTCAGGCATGTCAATACTGGAGACAGGTCATCGCACCCCAGAGTTCAGGCATTTAATGGAAGAGGCTGAGCAAGGGATGCGAAAGCTGTTAAACATTCCTTCCGATTATCGGGTTCTTTTTTTGGGAGGGGCTGCCCGGACGCAATTTGCAATGATTCCGATGAATTTTCTTGAAGAAGATCAGCGGGCAGGTTATCTGATAACGGGCATCTGGTCTTCAATTGCCTACCAGGAGGCTTGTAAACTAAAGAATGCTTATTGTGTAGCCAGTGATGAAAAAAATGGCTTCACTAACGTTCCCCGGACTGCTGACTGGCAAATAAAAGAAAATACCCGCTATTTGTATTTTACCTCCAATGAAACAATCAACGGAGTCCGTTTTACCTCGGCACCAAAGATTAAGGATATACCATTGGTAGCGGATATGACTTCCAGCTTGCTTAGTGAACCCATCGAGATTACAGAGTATGACTTAATCTTTGCCGGTGCTCAAAAAAATATTGCGAACGCAGGATTAACCGTTATCCTTGTGAAGGATAGCTTTTTAGATACCATTAGTAATAAAGCCATTCCTACCATGTTTGATTATCGCACCCATAGTGCAGCACGCTCGATTTATGCTACCCCCCCAGGTTTTAACTGTTATTTAGCGGTAAAAATGTTTCAATGGATTGAAGCGCAGGGCGGTGTGGAGACTCTTTATAAAGTTAACTGCAAAAAGGCCGCTAAACTTTATGAATATATTGATTCATCGGTCTTATATCACTGCAAAGTCTCAAAAGAGGCAAGATCGCTGGTCAATGTTTGTTTTAATCTAAGAGAGGCATCACTTGAAGAATTATTTTTAATAAAAGCAAAGGATCGTGGCTTATTTGCTCTAAAAGGCCACCGCACTGTCGGAGGAATACGTGCCAGCATCTATAATGCTATGCCTCTGGCTGGTGTAGAAAGACTGATTGAATTCATGCATGACTTTGCTAAGGAACACAATTAATGAATTTGTTACATTTTGTAAGCAATCCGGTAGATGCTTTGCAGGGTGATATTACTGTTCCAGGAGATAAGTCTATTTCACATCGGGCTATAATCTTGGGTGCTATTGCCAAAGGCACTACTACCATTAATGGTTTTCTGGAAGGGAAGGACTGCCTGGCCACCCTCAAAGCATTCCAATCTATGGGAGTGGCAATAGAAGGACCGGTTGCTCAACGAGTGGTGATTCATGGTGTCGGTAAATATGGCCTGCGGGCACCTCAAGACGTAATTGATTGTGGTAATTCTGGCACGACAATGCGTCTTCTTGCCGGACTTTTGGCTGCTCAGCCGTTTGATAGCAAGCTAAATGGGGATGAGAGCCTGCAAAAAAGACCTATGGAGCGCGTAAGTCGACCCCTGGTGCAAATGGGTGCTGAAGTAACCACTACTGAAGGCAAGCCACCCATTCATATTCGTGGTGGACATCCTTTGTATGGGATCGCTTATGAGATGCCTGAAGCCAGTGCTCAGGTAAAATCCTGCCTGCTACTGGCGGGACTTTATGCTCAGGGTGAAACAAAAATTATAGAGCCAGGGATTACTCGCGATCACACAGAAAGAATGTTGACAACTTTTTCTTATCCAATTCAGAAAGCTGAAAATACAATTATTATTAACTCTGAAAGTGAATGTCAGGGTACAGATATTATTGTTCCGGGAGATATTTCCTCTGCTTCCTTTTTCATTGTTGCAGCGACGCTCATTCCAGGCTCGGAGGTAATGATTCGAAATGTTGGTATAAATCCTACAAGAACTGGAATCTTACAAATCCTGACGCTTATGGGTGCAGACATCGGTTTGAATAACAAACGGCTTTGTGGTGAAGAGTTAGTTGCCGATCTGTGTGTCAGGTATGCTCCTCTTGAAGGCATTGATATTCCTTCTGATTTGGTTCCTATTGCTATTGATGAATTCCCGGTGATTTTTATTGCAGCTGCTTGTGCCAAGGGGCAAACTTTATTGCATGGGGCAAAAGAATTACGTTGTAAAGAAAGCGACAGAATTGGAGCTATGGTGGAAGGATTGCAAAATTTAGGCGTTGAAGCACAGGCTTTTGAGGATGGTTTATATATTAATGGCGGTACATTGCAGGGAGGAGAAGTAAACAGCTTTAATGACCATCGTATTGCCATGGCCTTTGCTGTCGCCGGAGCAGTTGCAAAAAAACCAGTAATGATTAAAAATTGTCTAAATGTTGCAACTTCTTTTCCAGATTTTGTAAAAACAGCAAATAAAATTAATTTGGCTATCAAGGAAATTCATGATGAAGTCAGTTAAAGGTGTGCCGGTAATTACTCTCGATGGGCCAAGTGGAACTGGAAAGGGGACAATTTGTCATATGCTGGCAAATCATCTGCACTGGCATGTGTTGGATAGTGGTTGCATCTATAGGGTTTTGGCGCTTGCGGCAAGAAAAAAGAGGATTGATTTTAACAATGTTCATGCTTTATCAGAGTTGGCCTATTCACTGGATTTGAAATTTGAAACGGATCCGGAGCAAAGAGCGCAGGTGCTTCTTGATGGTAAAGATGTGATTGAGGAAATAAGAAGTGAACAATGCGGACAGGATGCATCGCAAATTGCTGTGTTGCCGGAGGTCAGAGAGGCCTTATTGGCTCGCCAGCGTGCATTTGCAATGCTGCCGGGATTGGTAACTGATGGGCGGGATATGGGTACCGTAGTATTTCCTGATGCGCTTTTGAAGATTTATTTACATGCATCTGCTGAAGAAAGAGCACATCGGCGTTATTTACAGTTGAAAGAAAGTGGAATTGATGCTAGCCTCGCCGAGGTTGTTGATGAGTTGGAAAAACGTGATGCACGGGATACATCTCGGCTGCATGCGCCGTTAAAGCCAGCAAAGGATGCGGCTATTATTAACACAACTGGCTTGACGATTGTACAAGTGTTCAATAATGTATTAAAATTGGTCGATGAACACTTGTTTAAGCGTTAGGTTTTTGGGGGGAAGGTGAGAGGATCTCATTCTTCCATTAGTTTACTAAAGAGTTTATTAATATGTCTGAAAGTTTCAAAGAATTATTTGAGCAAAGTATCGCCGGGGCGCAATTTTATCCTGGAGCTATTATTACCGCTAAAGTCATCGGTATTGATGATGACTACGTCACCTTAAATGCTGGTTTAAAATCAGAAGGCATTGTTGCTGTTGAGGAATTCCACGATAAGAATGGTGAGTTGGAAGTTAATTTAGGTGACACGGTTGAAGTAGCTTTAGATTCAGTTGAAGACGGTTATGGTGAAACATTGCTCTCCAGAGAAAAAGCCAAGCGTCAGGAAGCATGGCGCAAGCTGTCCAAGTCTTATGATAATAACGAAACTGTGACAGGCTTGATATCTGGAAAAGTTAAAGGTGGTTTCACTGTTGAAATTGGCTCAATCCGTGCATTTTTGCCTGGTTCTTTGGTTGATGTCAGACCTGTTCGCGATCCCTCCTATCTGGAAGGTAAAGAATTAGAGTTCAAAGTTATTAAAATGGATCTTAAGCGTAACAACATTGTTGTTTCACGCCGCGCTGTTGTTGAAGAAGAAAGCAGTGCTGATAGACAAGCGTTACTTGAATCGCTGCATGAAGGACAAGTACTTAACGGTATTGTTAAAAATCTTACAGATTATGGTGCATTTATTGACCTGGGTGGTATTGATGGTCTCTTGCATATTACTGACATTTCCTGGAAGCGCGTCAAGCATCCAAGCGAACTCTTAACTGTCGGTCAGGATGTCCGTGTTAAAGTGTTGAGCTTTGATAGCGAACGAAACCGTGTTTCATTAGGCATGAAACAATTAGGTAATGATCCTTGGGTTGATTTGGTTGACCGTTATCCTGTTAGCAAGAAATTACAAGGTAAAGTAACCAACATCACTGATTACGGTTGCTTTGTCGAAATTGAGGAAGGGGTAGAAGGTCTGGTTCATATGTCTGAAATGGATTGGACTAATAAGAACGTACATCCAAGCAAAGTTGTTTCCATGGGAGATCTCGTTGACGTTATGGTTCTTGAGATAGATGAAGAACGTCGCCGTATTTCGCTTGGTATGAAGCAGTGTGTGGGTAATCCTTGGTATCAATTTTCACAAACTCACAGTAAAGGACAAAAAGTTAGCGGAAAAATTCGCTCAATTACTGATTTTGGAATCTTTATTGGTTTGGAAGGTGAGATTGACGGATTGGTTCATCTTTCTGATATTTCCTGGAATGTTGCAGGAGAAGAAGCAGTTAAGCAATTTAAGAAAGGTCAGGAGTTGGAAGCCGTTATTCTGGCGATTGATGCTGAGCGTGAGCGAATTTCCCTTGGTTTAAAACAACTGGAAGGAGATTCCTTTACTTCTTACACAGAAGAAAATGCCAAAGGGTCTGTTGTCAAAGGTAAAGTTTCTGCCGTAGATGCTAAAACAGTGACGGTCGAACTCGCACCAGAGGTTATTGGAACTATCCGTGCTAATGAATTGTCCGAAGAAAGAGTTGATGATGCGACTAACTTCTTTAAAGAAGGTGATGATGTCGAAGCTAAGATCATCAATATTGATAAGAAAAATCGCACGATAGCGCTTTCCATTAAAGCTAAAGATGCTCAGGAACAGGCTGAAGCCATTAAAAAATATTCGCGTAGCGGAGAAGTTGCTTCAACCACCTTGGGTGATCTGTTAAAAGAAAAAATGGCAAGTAAAGAAGGCGAATAACTTCTTCCCTATAAGAAGCGTAGTTAAACTACGCTTCTTATATCCATAAAGGATTATTCGGTTGTTAAAATTTTTCAGCATGATAAAGTACGATTACTGTAGAGAGTCGCTAAGAGAAGCCTGAGATTACAGGTTTTATCAGTGAGTATTAGTAGACATATTGCAGTGACTGTTATTAGCCAAGGGAATAATGCAATGCGCCTTTTCATGATGCTATTTTATTTAATATTAATTCTATTAGGTGTCAGTTTTGCTGCGTTAAATGCTGACTCAGTAACAGTTAATCTTTATTTTACCAAACTATCTATTCCAATTTCCGTTCTAATGACCATCATGTTAGGAATAGGTTTGCTTCTAGGTTTCCTGATTTTTATTTACCGTTATTGGCGACTCAAAGTTGAATATTTGAAAGTCAAAAATCAACTAAAGATGACGGAAAAAGAAATAAAAAACTTAAGGTCAATTCCTCTGCAAGATCAGCACTAAGTGAAGTTGACGATAAAAATCAGATGGTTAAGAATTTATCCGATTAGCGTTACCCTGATTATTAATTGATTGAAAAACGAGTAACGGAGATCTTTCGATGATTAATTTATGGCCATTGCTATTGCCTGCTGCTGCCTGGTCTGGTTGGTGGGTTGCCAGCCGTAATCATTCTGGCAAACAGACACACTTTAGTAATCGTTTATCTCGCGAATATGTTGTGGGCTTAAATTACTTGTTAAATGAGCAGCCTGACAAAGCAGTCGATGTATTTATCAAGCTGTTGGAGGTAGATAGTGAAACAGTTGAAACACACCTGGCTTTGGGAAGCTTGTTTCGTCGTCGAGGTGAGGTTGATAGGGCCATAAGAATCCATCAAAATTTGATTGCAAGGCCACAATTAAGTTTAAGAGAACGGAAAGAAGCGTTAATGGCACTTGGTCAGGATTATATGAGTGCCGGAGTATTTGACAGGGCAGAACGAATTTTTCTGGAAGTTGTAGAGCTTGGTGGTAGCAGGGAGGCTTCTAGCCTTCAGGGGTTACTGGCCATTTATCAACAAGAGAAAGCCTGGGAAAAAGCGCTGGATATTATAAAAAAGCTGGAGCTTTCTGCTGGTCAAAGTATGCATATCCAGGCCGCGCATTATTATTGCGAAATTGCAACTCAAGCTTTAAAGGTAAATTCATTTGATAAAGCTCAAAATGCCATCAAGCAAGCTTTGCTAATTGATAAGATGTCTGTACGGGCAAGCCTGATGCAGGCTTCGCTGGATATTAAGAATGGCCGTTATAAGCAGGCCGCTCGTTCTTTAAAACGGGTTCCCCAGCAAGATCCTGAATTTCTCAGTGAAATTATTGAACCACTAGTGACCTGTTATCGCGAGTTAGATGCTATGGATGAGTGTGTGGACTACTTCCAACAAACCTTGGTCGATAATCCTCGTGCTTCCACTATTTTTGTAATTGCTGAATTTTTACGTGGCGAAAAAGGAATGGATGCCGCAATAGATTTTGTCTCTGAAAAGTTAAGCACCCATCCTTCTATCAGGGGATTAAATCGTCTTATTTTTTGGCATCTTGAAACAGCTCACGGCAAAGTGCGTGATAAATTGCAAATGCTATATGATATTACTAGCAAATTTTTAGACAACAAACCTATTTACCGATGTGGATATTGCGGATTTGGAGGAAAACATTTGCATTGGCATTGCCCAAGTTGTAAACAGTGGGGTAGAATGAAGCCAGTTCATGGGTTGGAAGGAGATTAGTTCCGAACTTGATTAACGCAGGCAGGGTGTAAGTGGAGATTTTCAGGGTATTTTGGGCTGTCATTGTCATCTCTTGAAAATCTGTAATCCCGTCTTTTTAGTGAAGCTCAATAAACTAAATCTTGTCCATTAAAGTTTTGAGAAAATTATGCAGTTCATTGATCTAAAGAAACAATATAAATTAATCGAAGCCGACATTTTACGCAGTATTCATGCTGTTCTTGAGCATGGTCAATACATTATGGGTCCTGAAGTAGGAAAACTTGAAAAGCAATTGGCGGAATTTTTAGGTGTCAAGCATGCCATTGTCAACTCAAGTGGAACGGATGCTTTATTAATGGCCTTATTAGCGTTGGATCTGGAGCCTGGAGATGAGGTTATTACCAGTCCCTTCAGCTTTTTTGCTACCGCTGAAGTTATTGCGCTTTGTCAGGCAAAGCCTGTTTTTGTTGATATTGATCTGCAGACTTATAATATTGATGCGAATCAGATTGAAGCAGCAATTACCCCTAAAACAAAGGCGATTATGCCAGTCAGCTTATATGGCCAATGTGCTGACATGGATGCCATTAACAGGATTGCCAGGCAATACGGCTTACCAGTTATAGAAGATGGTGCTCAGAGCTTTGGAGCCACATACAATGGGGTTTATTCTTGTGCGCTGTCAACAATAGGATGCACAAGCTTTTTCCCATCCAAACCGTTAGGAGGGTATGGGGATTCCGGTGCCTGTTTCACAGATGATGATATTTTAGCCGAAAGGATGCTTGAAATTCGTATTCATGGACAAAATGCAAGGTATTGCCATCGAAGGATTGGTATTAATGGACGTATGGATACCATACAGGCAGCGATTCTAATTGAAAAAATGAAACTTTTCCCTGATGAAATTATCATGCGTCAGCGAGTGGCACAGCGTTATGAACAACTTCTTGCTGGAATAGTGACGACACCCGTTGTCGCTGCAGGTAATACCAGTGTTTTTGCTCAATATACAATAGAAGTACCCAATCGGGATGAATTCCAGAAGCAAATGCAAACCCTGGGGATACCTACTGCAGTTCATTACCCTGTAGCGATGCATCTACAAGAAGCGTTAACATCTCTCGGGTATAAGACAGGTAGTTTTCCCAATGCTGAGAGGGCGAGTAAACATGTAGTCAGTTTGCCAATGCACCCTTATTTAAGCATGGAAGAACAACAGAAAGTCACAAATGCAGTAAAAGCCTGTATTTCTTCTAATGCAGCAGTCAGTGCTTTAGTAGTATGAATACAAAACTTATTATAGCCCTTGACTTTGCTAATCAAAATGAAGCACTAGCTCTGGTTAGTAAGCTTGACCCAGAACAATGTGCCCTGAAAATAGGCAGTGAAATGTTTACCCTGTTTGGGGCTGATTTTGTCCGCCTGCTGATAAAAAAAGGGTTTAAGATATTTCTTGATCTGAAATTTCATGATATTCCTAATACCGTGGCTCAAGCTTGTCGTGCCTGTGCAGAACTTGGTGCTTGGATGATTAATGTCCATGCATCAGGTGGTTTGGCGATGATGCAAGCGGCAAGGGAAGCATTAATTCCTTATGGTGAGAAACGTCCTTTATTAACAGCAGTCACAGTATTAACCAGCATGAGTGAAAGCGAGCTGCCTGCAGTTGGCTTAAATGTTCCGCTTGAGGTACAAGTGAAAAAGCTCGCCAGGCTGGCCTATCAGGCTAATTTGGATGGAGTGGTTTGTTCTGCTTTTGAAGTGTCTTTAATTAAATCCTCATGCAAGCCTTCTTTCCTTACGGTTACCCCAGGTATCAGATTGGCAGATGATAAGAAAGATGATCAATCTCGTGTTATGACTCCTTTGGAGGCTAGTCAATCAGGAAGTGACTTTCTGGTAATTGGACGACCGATAACCCGTGCCCCGGAGCCTGCGAAAGTCGTACAACAAATCCTGCAGTCCATAGAATAAATTAGCTGACAAGCCTGTCCTGTATCTAATCCATCTCAATGAAACCTATCTGGTATTTATTTACTCATTAATTTATGTTAGTAATAAATTAGTTAAATTATTTAACACTTGATCAAGATACAGTGGATCGAAACGTGTCTTGGGATCTGGCTTAAACAAAGGACTAATATATGCCAAGAGAAGATGTGTTAAGTGCCTTACTACGCAAAGATATTGTTCATTATCCTAATATTCTTTTATTAAAAAAATTTCTTCTTACCGTTCATCTTGGGTGGTTCCGAATAAATGGTATGCCGCCTGATAGCCAATACAGCCTGGGTGATTATTTATTGGATGATGAACGAATTATCCTTGACTTTACCCGTATGAGTGAGCGGGTTCGAGATAAATTTCTTCGTTGGTTTATAAAGCCCCATGATGGCAATGCTCATATGGCGTTTTTAAGTGGTGTTGCTACCAATAATTATCGAGGTTATACAGCTGAAGTGGAGTTAAGTTGGTGGGGAAGAGTAACTAATTTATTGTTTTATAAGAAAAAATCTTATCATTGGTATTTGGCTCCTCTGGAGTTTTCTTTTAATTATCAGTTGACCGGGATGGAAATATGTCAGGATGAACATGGTCTGTTAATAGGACTAAATCAATTCTCTGTTGAAGATAAAGGACTTAAATACCATCATCCAGAGGATGGTCAAGTAGACCCCCTTCGTAACGCAAAACGGGTTTTCCTGACCGATAAAATGGTTGAAAGTTTGATGGTTGCTGATATTGAGTCTTATGACTTTGATTCTATCATCTATAAGCCACATCCTTTTTCCATCCATGTTTCTTCTAACAGTCAACGAATGAAAGCAATGAAAGAGTATCGTGAGACTCAAAGACTGTTTAGTGTCAAACCGTGGTATTTGAAATTGTTATCCTGGATTAAATCCTGGTTTTTAAAAATACCAGAGTCATTTGAAATGAAGGACATCAGGCTTGGTAATCGAGAGTATCAACCTATCCTGGAGAGAAAAAACATCCAGGTATTCAGGAGGGCGAATGATGGCCAAATTTTAGTAATAGAAAAGCGTCCAGAGTTGGATAGTATGGTTTTTTGTGGTGGAGGAGCAAAAATTTTTGCGCATGTGGGTGCTTTAAAGGCATTTGAAGAAGCAGGAATCAAGCCAGCTAATTATGCAGGCAGTTCTGCAGGCGCTATTATGATTGTCTTATGCTATCTGGGATGTTCCTCGGAGGAAATTCTGGATTTTTTTCAAAAATTCAAACAAGAGAATTTAATTCATTATGAGATTGATCGATCAGGGCTTTCTGATGCGCGTGCAGTAAAGGCTGCGCTTGATTATATGATTACTAAAAAGGTAAATGCGATAATCACAAAATACAAGATTGATAAGACCCCGGAAGGGAAAAGATTTTTAACAAACAGTGTACTTAAGAATGGGAAGATTAGTTTTAAGTCATTGCATCTTCTTAAGACCCATTATCCTGATTGTGGATTAGGTGATAAATTAATTGTCACAGCAACTAATGTACCACAAAGAAAAACGCGCTATTTTTCTTATACTACTACCCCTGATATGGAAGTCAGTGAAGCAGTGAAAACATCTGCCAGTTTTCCTATAGTCTTTAAACCTACTCTTTTAGATGGTGAGCTTCATAATGATGGAGGTGTTTTAAGTAATTTCCCTACAGAAGCATTCCGGGGCGATCTTTCCACATTACTTGAGTCGGAACATGGTAATTGTTTGAGCATGGTTGCTTTCCAGTTTGATAATGGCAAAGAAAGAAGCTTATTGGACAAATTAGCTGACAGGGTATACCGTGAAAATTTTATTTGGAACTGGATCTATGGGTTACTGACTGGAGTAAAAGATCCGGTAAGTGGTTGGGAGAGAGATCGTTTAAAATTGTTACAGCATAGCAATCAGGTTGTCTTAATTCCAATCAATAATATTTCCGCCACTCAGTTTAATATAGGCTCTAATGAGAAAACAGTTTTAATTGATAATGGCTATCAGGCAGCTAAAAATTACCTCACCGTTCGTTATCAGCAAACAGCAAACAGTAGAGCCATTAATGAAGAATATATGTACTCTTCATTTGGTTCTATAGAAGAACTACTGTGCTTTTGTTGTTATCGAGGGCATGCTGACTGGTTTGAGTATATTGCCTCCGAGGCTGAATCTTTGGGGGTATATGGGACGAGAATAGAGGATCTGCGTCAGCAGTATTTTTCCAGCTTTCCAAAAAAGGAAACGGTAACCAGGTGTGAAAAAGGTAAAAATATAACCGATTCATTTACATTGCAGTTCACAGATTTATTGGAAAAACAAAGGGTAATCAAAAATATGACGTTATTTGAGGTACTGTACCCGGTTTTTCAGTCGTTACCCTGCGCGTTTATTAAAAATCCCCAGGACTTGAAGCTATTTAAGTTTGCAAGGCATTCCCTCTGTCTTGCCCGACCATTAGCCGGTTTAAAGCACCTTAAGCTAATACAGGGAGAAACCCATGTATTGGTGTCAATTTTTATTCATATTTTGACATACTCGAGGTTTGAACAAATAGAAGAAACAACACAGAAATTAAAGTTGCTGGGTTCAATACTGCAAAAAACTGAACCCTTAAATCACGTTTCATTTTGGGGAAAATGGAATCTTTTACCCAGACAGGTTAGCAGGGTGCTCAAAGAAATGGATAGACAACAATGGTCAGAATCTTATGAGTTATGTTCTTCCTTGAAGGAAGGGGATGAGCCACTGGAAACATTCAATATAAAAGAGCCTGAATTAGAAGACATTCCAGTGGATAATTTTCCGCAGCGATCAGGGGGTGTTGATAGCTCACCCCTACCGATTACGGGCCAGGACATGTTCGTTGCATCCAGGAGATGGTCACATTAAAAATGAACTTAATTTATTGTTCCTATCCAGATGATATTATCTAGGGTTTGTTGACAATTGGAGCCAGAGCCTACGTTCCGCGCTTTATGCTTCCAATTGGCCCTAAGTTTTTATTGACAAAGCTCTTATAATGCTGTT
>NZ_CAAAJC010000015.1 GCF_900640175.1 Legionella sp. W10-070
AGAAAACTCATCCCGAAAAAACGTTTCTGTTGTTCCTGTACCAAGCACTTCTTACTCCATTAAAATAAAAAAGCTCTTAAACAGCATTATAAGAGCTTTGTCAATAAAAACTTAGGGCCAATTGGAAGCATAAAGCGCGGAACGTAGGCTCTGGCTCCAATTGTCAACAAACCCTAGTATTTTGATTTATCTTGGGTATATAAGGGGGCAAAATATTCTCTGACTGCTCATGATTAGGACATTTATCAGGATTCGACCATAATGAAGAGGTGGATTGCTGGAAGGATGGGTTGTTTTCTTCTGAGGCTGGCTTTTGTCCTGCACCTAATGTTTGAGATAAGATATCGTAACTTTCTATTAACTCGGGATGTTTCTGCAGCATGTCGGGCTTATGTTCATTAAGATTGCAGTCAATCCAGGAACATAAGGCTGAGGTGCCCAGTAAAAATCCCAAGCTAACTGATATTAATAATGCAAACAGGGTGGCGGGAGGAAAAAATAAGCATATTGATGCGGTGATTGCAGGCACCAAGCTCATCAGTGTACTAATGACGGCATAGCGCAAATACGCCTCCTGTTGCGTACTTGAATAGTTATGGTCATAAGTCGGTGGATTTTGTTTTTTATGGTATTCACCAATACACCAGATAATATTACTAAGCAAAAATAACCAGCTCGCAAAGAGCAGTGCGATTGGGAAAGCAAAACCTAGCAGGCAGCAAACCAGTGCAGCTCCACCAAGAGCAGCTGCTGTCCTGTGTTGATTTTTCAATTGGGCAAAACCATACCAATAATCTCTATGGGGCGGGTGTTCCGGATATAGTTGACAGGCGATCAACCAAAGTACATAGCCAATAGAATAAAAGAGCAGAGAGGCTATATTCGCTGAGACTGCCAATAACAGAAATGATGAATGCCTAAGCTGTGATGTGACAAAGCCCAGAAAGAAAAAAACACTACTTGCCTTGTCTATTTTGCGGGTATTTTTCAAAACAAAGTTTCCCAGCTTGTTATTCCTGATTATCTTAATGAAATTAATAAGAGGAAAACAAGAATAAATTAAGTCTGCTGATTCTGTCTTACATTGTCATTCCCGCGCAGGCGGGAATCCATAGCCCAATTTAGCTCCTCACTTCACCTGAGAGATAGATTCCCGCCTGCGCGGGAATGACAAACTGGACAGATTCAGTGAAACGCTGTATTAGCCTAATGCTTGAAAATCGATCAAATTAGTCTGGCTTTGAACATTGTTTAAGTATTTGTCGCAGTATTTAATAAAAGAGGGAGGCTGATCCTAACCAATAAACCACCTTCTTCACGATTTCGGGCCAGGATATCACCATGATGCAATTTTATAGCTTGCTGAGCGATGGACAAACCAAGGCCGTAGCCTCCTGTTCTTTTCTCTCTTGAAGTATCTACCCGATAAAACGGGTTAAAGATTTTTTGCAGTTGCTCCTCAGGAACGCCTGGTCCATTATCTTCAATATCAATCCAGACTTGCGAATGATTATCATTAAAGTGCAAATAGACATTTACCTTGGGGTTGGGTGCAGAGTAGCGTACAGCATTGCGTATAATATTCTCAATAGCTCGATAGATTAGGCGTTCGTCAAGGAATAATTGGCATGGTTGTACTTCCCGTAAAAATATCCCTGGAGTATTTGATTTTAATTCAAAATTTGCATCATCGATGATTTGCTTAAGTAGAGCAGGTAAATCTATAAGTGTTTTGTTGAGTTGTATAGTTGATTTTTCAAGTCTTGCGAATTCCAGAATTTCCCCTATTAAGGTATTTAAACGTAAACTTTCTACCTCGATCCGAGAAAATTCTGCTTCTGCCAGATGACCGGCTTTTTTCCTTCCTAATTCGACAGCTATCTGTAAACGGGCAAGGGGAGAACGTAACTCATGAGAAATGTCCTGTAAAAGACGCTCCTTGGAATTAATAATCGTTTCTAACTGTTCAGCCATACGATCAAACTCCCCGCTTAACTCTGCTATTTCATCGCGATGATGACCTTTGAAATGCCCTACACGAGTACTTAGCTTTCCTTTGGCAATGGATTTTGCTGCCATTCTTAAAGAACGTAATGGTTGGGTCAGATAAACAGATAGTAGATAACAGATAAGGCCACTGATAAAAATAGCGATAGTCAAGCGTATGGTAAGTCCTGCCCAGGGAATTTCTACAAAATGGGCTAAAGGCTTTTCACTGACAGCTACAAGCCTGTAAGCCTTTCCTGACGTTGACAGGATTTCATGACTGACAATAATATCGCCAAATTTAAGCAATCCATCATCAAGCTCCCCTTTAATCAGGTTCTCAGAAATTTGTCTGACGATTTCAGGGGATGTTTGATTGCCTATAATTTCTCCGGTACTGCTTAGCAAGTACAGGGTCATCTTCCTTGACATGCCTATTTGATTAAGCCATTTGACCAATGCAGCATGTTGGCCTGATTCAAAGGTAACCACTGCTGCATTGGCATAACTATCCATAAAAACTCGTTCACGGGCTGGAATAGAGGATTTTTGAGCAATTTCACTGGTTACCCAGGCGGTTGTAATAATAATCAGGATGGTTGCTAACCAGAAAGACAGAAAGATTTTCCAGTACAGGCTACGCATTAAACATGTATCCAAAGCCGCGAACTGTTTTTACCAGAGGTTCTCCTTCCTGATTATCCCCAAGTTTATTTCGCAGATTACTAATATGAACGTCAATGCTGCGATCATAGGCTGTGTATTTCCTGCCTAACGCATATTCAGTTAGTTCTTCTTTGGAAAAGGCTTGACCTGGGGACTTAATCAGCATCTCAAGGATATTAAATTCTGCATTGGTTAGCTCCATCGGTTCGCCATGATGTGTAGCTATTCGCTTGGAACAGTCAACTAAAATATCATGATGTTCTATAATGGGACGTTGGGTGGGAATTTTTTGGGTTCTTCTGAGAATGGCGCGCAACCGGGCTACTAATTCTCGGGGGTTGCATGGTTTTGGCAGGTAGTCGTCAGCTCCGATTTCAAGCCCGACGATCCGGTCAATGTCGTCACCACGAGCAGTCAGCATCAAAACGGGTGTTTCCAAATGCTCGCGGATGGCTTTCAGCACTTCAAACCCATTCAATTTGGGCAGCATGACATCCAGAATGATTGCATCAAAGGGTTGATTCAGCGCTTTTTTTACGCCATTTTCACCATCATGCACACATACCACATTGAAGCCTTCAGGTTCCAGATACTGTACTAAAAGCTCTGTAAGTTCGGTATCATCATCTACAATCAAGATATTATTGTTCATTGACTCAATTGTCCTCAAATTTACTTGTCTTTTATTACCCGCTTATCAAAGCATGACAGCAATTTAATGCGTCTTGCATCTGCATTCAGCACTTTAAATTCAAACTGATTAATTGTAATTACTTCCCCGCGCTTGGGTAAATATCCAAAATTTGTCATCACGATACCACCTATTGTATCATAAGCCTCATCGCTAAAACTGGCATTTAGCTGTTCATTAAATTCTTCAATAGGGGTGTGAGCTTTAACAATATAATAGGCGTCGCCGTGGGCTTTGATATAGGCTTCCTCGTCAATATCAAATTCGTCCTCAATATCACCAATAATTTGCTCAATGATATCTTCAATAGTCACAAACCCGCTAACAGTTCCGTACTCATCAACCACAATTGCCATGTGGTTTCGATTACTTCTAAACTCACCGAGCAACAAATCAAGACGCTTGCTTTCCGGAACAAAAGTCGCCTGCCGGATAATATCATGCAAGTCAAACTCTGTATTTTTCTCTGTCTGAAAACGTAACAGATCCTTGGCGTGTAGAATGCCGATTACTTCATCTTTATGATCGCCTGTTACAGGAAAACGGGAATGGCCAGAACTGGTGACTATGTCAATGATGTCTTTAAGCTGCAGATCCTGTGAGATGGATGTCATTTGCTTTTTAGGGAGCATAATGTCACGAACACGCATTTGAGAAAACTGAATAACGCCTTCCATCATGGTTAGCGTTTCTGAATCGATAAGCGAGCGAATGTGAGCGTCACGTAATAAATTAACCAATTCTTCCTTATTCTGAGGTTCTACCTGTAAAAATTGTTTGATACGCATTAACAAGGAGCTATGCTCATCCTCTTTACTCAACATTACTATCCTCTGTGTGGTATGGATTTGAAAAGCCTAGTTCAGCCAGCAGTTTAATCTCTAAAGCCTGCATGATTTCTGCATCCTCCTCCCTAATATGATCATAGCCTAATAAATGCAAGACGCCGTGAATGACAATAAGTGCCCAGTGTTCCAACAGCGGTTTACCCAGTTCAATGCTTTCGGCTTGTAAAACAGCCGGGCAAATGATTACATCGCCAAGCAAGGGGTATTCAAGTTCGATATTATCAGGAAGGTTGCTCGGAAATGCGAGTACATTCGTTGCCTTGTTTTTCTTCCTGTAGAGATGATTTAATTGCGTTATTTCTTCTTTCTCAACCAGCCTTAAGGTGAGTTCGGCTGAGTTTATCTGCTCAACAAGTGGTAGTTTAGCCCAGGTTGTTAATAAATCTTCGTTGACAGGAGGAGGCTCTTTGCATGCCAGTTGCACATCAATATGGTAGTTCATTATTCTTTATCCTGTTGAACATGTTCATATGAATCAATAATTTGCGAAACCAGAGGGTGTCTGACTACTTCCCGGCTGGAAAAAGTATGGATACTGATCGCAGGAATATCGGTAAGTAATTTCACTGCATGGGATAAACCGGACTCGACCCCCTTGGGTAAATCAATCTGTGTAATATCTCCTGTAATTACCGCTTTGGAACCAAATCCCATACGGGTTAAAAACATCTTCATTTGAGAGACAGTGGTGTTTTGGGCTTCATCCAGAATAATAAATGCTTCGTTTAATGTTCTGCCCCGCATAAAGGCTAATGGCAATACTTCAATCACATCAGTCTGAATAAGTTTTTGTGTCTCCTTGAAACCTATCATTTCATATAAGGCATCATAAATGGGGCGAAGGTAAGGGAGAACCTTTTCGACCAAATCACCAGGAAGGAATCCTAATTTTTCCCCTGCCTCTACTGCGGGTCTAACAAAAATAAGACGTTGAACCTCTCCTTTCTCGAAAGCTTCAATCGCTTTGGAGACTGCCAGATAAGTTTTACCAGTTCCTGCAGGACCTACGGCAAAAGTTATATCATGCTTGTTGATGCCATCTAAATAATCAGCTTGCTTGTTGTTGCGAGGAAGTATTGTTTTACGGCTTAAGCGAATAGATTGCGACATGATTGTTTGAGATTCCTTGTTTTTCAAAAAAGAGTTAACAGTTTCACTATGAACAGGTTCACTTGCAAGTTGGTGAAGTTGCCTGATAATTTGTTTTGCCTTCAACAAATTTGCAGGCGAATAACCCAACAGGAGTACCTCATCATGGCCTATTTTAATGGTAATATTGAAAAATACTTCCAGGAGTTTAATGTTTTCATGCAGAACACCGCATAAATTGGCAAGTTGCTGCGAACTTAAGGAAGGGTATTGTAATCTTTCATTTCTTAACTTACTGCTCAATGTCTATATAAAAAATCTTATTTGTTATATGCTAAGAATAGTGCATAAGTGAGCCGGGGTGCAAGATTTCCTCTTAGAGAGTGCGATAAAAACTACGGTTAGTGTTATTTCGCTAGCGCTCTATCTAGGCTATCACTTTCAAGGAAAAACCGCACTTCTTGGAAAACACAGCAACAAGATAATTGCAATTATTTCTGGTGCAAATAACTGACAAAATCCATGCAATTAGGACTATTAGTCAGTATACTACCCTTAAAGAGCACTTGATGTTTTATTATTTTTACTATTCTCGATTATTTTTTTCATGATAGATTTACACTGCCATAGTAATTTTTCGGATGGAAGACTGAGCCCTGCTGCTTTATTGAATAAGGCTGTTGAATCAAAAATTAAAATATTAGCCTTGACTGATCATGACACTACAGCCGGGTTGAAATCACTCCATGACGCAGCTGATAATTCATTGATTAGAATTATTAATGGAATTGAGTTTAGCGTCCTATGGAAAAAGCATGAAATCCATATTGTTGGCTTAAATATTAATCCGCAAGATCCCGGCATTCAGGCACTGATTAGCCGTCAAAATGAGAGTAGAATTACGCGTGCCCTGCAGATTGCCGAGCAAATGAAATATTGTGGGATTGATGAAGCTTATAGTAAAGCCTGTAAGATTGCAGGGCATGAACGGGTTGGTCGTCCCCATTTTGCACAGGTTTTAGTCAGTGAAGGCTTGGTTTGTGATATACAAACAGCATTTAAGCGGTTTTTAGGTAGAGGCAAGGCTGCGTATGTGCAAACACCCTGGCTTAGTCTTGCTGATGCAGTTGGGGGGATAAAAAAGGCAAGTGGGGAGCCTGTGCTGGCACATCCTTTGAAATACGGATTAACACGTACGAAGTTGCATACTTTACTTGAAGAGTTTAAAGAGGTTGGTGGTACCGGCCTTGAGGTTGTTTCTGGTGAAATGACTCAGCTGCAGATTCAGGCGATGGCAGGGCTTTGCCAACGTTTTCAATTGTTAGGTTCAACTGGTTCAGATTACCATGGGGATGGTTTGTCGCGCTTGTCTCTTGGAGGACAGCAACAATTCCCGATAAACTGTAAACCAATATGGCAACAATGGGACATTTAATGAGGTCTTTATGAGTCAGTTTTTTGCAATTCATCCCGATAATCCACAGGCGCGTCTTTTGAGGCAGGCGGTAACAATAATTCAGGAGGGTGGATTAATAGTTTATCCCACCGATTCAGGTTATGCATTAGGTTGTAAGTTGGGGAATAAGGCTGCCCTTGAGAGAATTCGTTCATTGCGTCAATTGGATAAGAATCATAATATGACATTAGTTTGTCGAGATTTGTCGCAGTTGGGCACTTATGCAAAAGTTTCAAATCCAATTTTTCGTTTGCTTAAGGCGTTTACTCCTGGCTCTTATACCTTTATTTTAAATGCCACCCATGAAGTCCCCCGATTAATGCTTCATCCACAACGTAAAACCTTGGGTTTAAGGGTACCGGACAATAATATTACTTTAGCCTTACTCGATTGTCTGGAAGCTCCTCTGATGAGCACCACACTGATCTTGCCTGGAGCAACGGCACCTTTAGGTGGAACTGAAGCAATCAAGGATTTACTGGGCAATCAAATTGATTTAATTATCGATGGGGGTAACTGTGGCCATGAGCCAACTACTATCGTCGATTTAACTGGGGATTACCCTGTCGTTCTTCGTGAAGGCAGGGGAGATCCGGAACCGTTCAGATAATAGAAAGGGTGAAGAGTTTCGATGTCAGCTATATTCAGTGCAAGTAAACGCGTAGTATCAGGAATGCGGGCCAGTGGTCGTCTGCATTTGGGGCATTATCATGGTGTGCTTAAAAATTGGCTTAAACTACAGCACCAATATGATTGCTTTTTCTTTGTGGCTGACTGGCATGGGCTTACTACCCGTTATGATGAGCCAGGTTTTATCGAAAAGATTTTATGGGATATGGTTGTTGATTGGCTTGCCTGCGGAATCAATCCCAGCCTGTCAAAGATTTTTATTCAATCCTGGGTTCCAGAACATGCCGAATTACATCTCCTGTTGTCAATGATTACGCCTTTAGGTTGGCTTGAACGTGTACCTACTTATAAGGATCAGCAAGATAAACTGCATGATAAGGATTTATCCACTTATGGTTTTTTGGGGTATCCTGTTCTTCAAAGTGCTGATGTTCTGCTTTATAAAGCTGATTATGTGCCTGTTGGTGAAGATCAGGTTTCTCATATCGAATTAACACGAGAAATTGCCAGACGCTTTAATCATATTTATGGCCGTGAACCCAACTTTGAAGCATTGGTGCTTGAGGCTATCAAAAAAATGGGTAAAAAAAATAGCAAGTTATATAGCCAGTTACGTAGAGAGTTTCAACAGGATGGCTGCCACGAATCATTGAATACAGCCAGGGCATTATTAGCTAATCAGCATAACTTATCTATCGGTGATAAGGAGCGGTTACTTGGCTACCTGGATGGTTCAGGGAAAATTATACTTCCTGAACCTCAGCCTATGCTTACTGAGACATCAAAGATGCCAGGAATTGATGGGCAGAAAATGTCAAAGTCTTATGGTAACACAATTGGCTTGCGCGAAGAGCCTGAGCAGGTTGAGAAGAAAATTCTGACTATGCCAACTGATCCTGCGCGGGTTAAGCGCACCGACCCGGGAGAACCGGAGAAATGTCCTGTCTGGCAATTACATAAAGTGTACTCGTCAGAAACGGTAAAGGAATGGGTTCAAACTGGCTGTCGTACAGCAGGTATAGGCTGTATTGATTGTAAACGTCCGGTCATTGATGCCATTAATCAGGAATTAAAACCTATCCAGACTGCGATTAAAGAATATGAAGCAGATTTGGGCTCAGTCAAGCGGATTGTTGCTGAAGGAAGCGAGGCTGCCAGAGAGGAAGCCAATAAAACATTAAATGATGTGAGGGAGACAATGGGTCTGGATTATTAATGGATACAAACCCTCCAGAGTTGCCTGTACTGGCGATCGTTGCGGGCAAACCGCTCACAGAAGCGCCAGCCGATCTGTTCATTCCTCCGGATGCTTTGGAGGTTTTACTGGATTCCTTTTCTGGTCCTCTGGATTTGCTGCTTTATCTTATTCGCCGACAAAATATTGACATTTTGGATATCCCCATTGCACTTATTACTCAGCAATATATGAATTATATTCAGTTAATGGAAGCGCACCGCCTGGAATTGGCTGCCGAATACCTGGTAATGGCAGCAATGCTTGCTGAAATTAAATCACGCTTGTTGTTACCGGTAGTCAATCAGGAACAAGAAGAAACTGAAGAAGATCCTCGATTGGTACTGGTAAGGAAACTACAAGCGTATGAACAATTCAAAAATGCAGCAGTATCGCTTGATAACTTGCCTCGTTGTGAACGAGATGTTTTCTGGTTTTCAATCGCCTCGGAAAACCTTGAACGCATAAAATTGTTCCCTGATGTTGAGTTATCGTTACTAACTGAAGTAATGGAAGATTTACTTACCCGCCAAAGTCACTTGGTTCATCACCAAATTGCACGAGAACCCTTGTCTATAAGAGAGCGGATGGCAATTGTACTTAAACGGTTACAAGAAGAAAAAACAATCGCTTTTGCCAGCCTGCTTAAAGATGAGGAAGGAAGAATGGGATTGGCTGTCACCTTATTAGCCATCCTGGAATTAGCCAGGCAATCATTATTGACGATTACCCAAACAAAAGCATTTTCATCAATTCATTTACAGGCTGTGTGTGATGGATGAGACTGAAATTAAAAGAGTAGTAGAAGCATTATTAATGCATTCAACTGAACCTCTGACTGTCGAGCAACTTCAGTCAGTATTTCAAGAATGGGAAAGACCAGGGCGCGTGCAGCTCGAAACGGTGTTGCAAGCATTGGCTAAAGATTATGAAGACAGGGCAATAGAATTAAAATTGTTGGCGAGTGGTTATTGCATACAGACAAAATCTAAATATAGCCCGTGGATTAGTCGTTTATACACAGAAAAGCCATCTAAATATTCCCGGGCTTTATTAGAAACTTTAGCGATTATTGCCTATAGACAACCAGTTACACGAGCAGATATTGAAGATATTCGTGGTGTGGCTGTTAGTAGTTCCATGTTGAAGACTTTGCTGGAACGTGATTGGATAAAGATCGCTGGACATCGGGATGTGCCCGGAAAGCCTGCCGTTTATATAACGACCAAGCATTTTCTGGATTATTTTAATTTAAAAAATCTTGATGAACTACCCACATTGCATGAAATCAGTGATTCGGTAGTAATCACTGCCAGGCAACCTTTAAAAGAGTGTGTTGAATGAAAGAACGATTACAAAAAATATTGAGTCAGGCTGGGTTTGGTTCCAGAAGAGAGATGGAGAGATGGATAGAACAAGGTTTAATCCATCTAAATAACACTGTAGCCAAACTGGGAGATACTGCAGGACCTGAAGACAAAATTAGTGTAAAAGGGCGCCTGATAACCAACCCATTAAAATCTCATATAAAAACAAGAATTTTGCTATATCATAAACCTGTTGGTGAAATCTCAAGTCGTTATGATCCCAAACACGGAAAAACGGTGTTTGATAACCTGCCTTATTTAAAACAAGGACGATGGGTTCAGGTAGGGCGATTGGATATCAATACCTCAGGATTATTAATTTTTACTAATAATGGTGAACTTGCCAATCGTTTAATGCATCCGAAGTTTGGTTTGGAAAGAGAATATGCGGTTCGAGTGCATGGCCAGGTCAGCGATGAGGCGATAAGCACTATGTTGAAGGGTGTCGAACTCGAAGATGGTATAGCGCAATTTAAACGTATTGAATTTAGAGGTGGAGAGGGCAGCAATGCCTGGTATCATGTGATCTTGACAGAGGGACGTAATCGGGAGGTAAGACGGTTATGGCAATCTCAAGGAGTAGAAGTAAGCAGGCTTATCCGTATCCGTTATGGCAGTATTACTATGCCTCGAGGACTTGCAAGAGGCAATTTTATAGAGTTATTGCCTAAGGAAACTGATTCCTTTCTTTCTTCGCTGGAAAAATAGAGGTCATTATCTCCTGTTCTTCTATATAGACCTCGCCTGAGCCGCGAGGTCTATGCTGTGCTTCGTAAATCCTGTAGAAGAAACTTTGCCTAATCTGCTCTTTCCTGCGCGGAACCTATTATAACTCTTGTGCCTCTTATGCCGCCACCTGGTATATCGATAAACTCTTGATTCAACCAACGAGCATCTTCAGTAAACATTCTTATGCAACCATGGCTTGCACGATAACCGGGAACCTCTGTGCTGCCATGCAAGGCATAACCACGAAAGAAATGCATACAAAAGGGCATTTCGGCACCACCATGATTACCATCAGCTCTTCTTGGGAATGCAGTAGAGACGCAATCGATATCTTGTTTGCGAATGATTCGGTATGATCCTGAAGGTGTAGTACAACCCCCTGGTACCCCAGTGCAATGATCAGTTCCCGATGAGATGGGTCCCCACCAGAGCAATTCACCATCCTCATCATAAGCAGCCCAAGCCAACTTCTCCTGGCTGACATAAATCGTCTTTTCTCCATCCGATTCAATATAACGAGGGAAAGGGGCTACATCATAGATGCTTATCCGGTCCAGATTTTTAGGAACAGCAATGATCATTCCGGTGCGAAGGCGGATATTCATTCGGTTAACACGTCTGACAATATCTCTTTCTTCGCTATTAGGAAATAAATTGCTCCAGGTTTGTCCAGATTTGATTTTAATACAATAGAAATCAGGAAGCCTGCAAAGGCTTTCGCCATATCGAGTATAACCCCAAGCTGTTGGCAGCATAACTGCGATTATTATTATAATTGCTATCAGCTTTTTCATAAAATAAGTCTAATTTTATGACTGGTAATTGATTTAGCGGCATACAGAGAAAAAACTTTATAAACACAATGAGTGATTTAATGGTAATTTGCGCGTCTAATGTCAATTTGGATTGCCATTATCCAACCCTCCGGCTTTGATACCCTGTTACCCAGCGATTGTGGAGATATCTATGCTTTCATTGAAGAAAAATGCTCGACTCTATCACAATAGAGAAATACCGTTGGGTTAATTTTCAAGGGATTGTCGAACTTCATCCTTAGAGAAATAGGTTTTCCATAACGGTAGGCCCTTACCTGGTCTTTTCCTCCGCAACTTGTAATGCTTCTATATTTGATTGTTGTTTAACAGAATCAAATATAGCAAGCCGTCTCCTGTTTATTCTAAAGACAACTATTTGTTAATCTTTCATCTACCTTAACAGTATTAGGTTTGTTTGTAGAAACGCTAGCAAAAAACTTATGAGGCTGAGTTGTAATTCCTAAAATTAAAAGTATCTTTGTTAAGAAGCTGCTGCTGTTTTGATTATCAACAAATAATGTTTCGTTATTCTTTAGGATTTGAGAGGCTTTATTTTCATTTTGCTCTAATAAGTATTGTTTTGTCTGAATAACAATATTCAATCGATGAAAAATTAATTTTTCTTTATTGGGGTTTCCCAGAAGCTTTTTGTGGCGCTCTGTGGCTCGCTGTTGAAGTTTGCTTAAGCGAGATATTTCACTAGGATTTTGTAATAAGACTGGCAATTTCTTCCTTATTGGCCTCATAAGCTTTTTTAAGGCATTCTATTTTAGTGACTTAAAAAATCATTGTCTTGAAGTTTATCATGATTCGACAAAAGAGCAGTAATTTCATTTTTGCTTAAGATAATATTAAATAAAAATTAAAATTCTTGCATGGGACAAAAATGGAACAAGTCGCTGATTTTAGATGATTTTAATTATGAATTATATTGGCTATAAACCCTGCGGTGATGCCGCAGGGAGTCAATTTCCTTAGCTGGAACAGAGCATTATCCAATATTATATTGGAGGTGGAGGGCCTCTTCGACCAATTAACCCCATAATTAGCAGTACTATAAATACCAGCAAGAAAATGAAAAATAATATTTGTGCAATACTTGCAGCGGTTGAGGCAATTCCACCAAAACCAAAAGCAGCGGCAATGATTGCGATGATTAAAAAAATGAGCGCCCATCTTAACATGGCTTCCTCCTTGGAATAGAAAGTATAAAGATAATTTGGTTTGTTATTTAATTTCCTCCTTGAGATTTGAACCATAAATACCAGATTGTTCGCAAAAGTGACAAAACCAAAGCTATTGATTATATTTTAGACAAAAAGAAGGTGTTTTTCCAAAAGACTTGCTTTAACGGCACGCCATAAATAAACGTATATCTTATGTGAATACGTCTATCTACAAATTTTTCAGGCTTGTTGATAGTTCATTACTGCACATCCTGGCTATTTTCCTTAATACTTTGCCAGGCTTGGTGAACTTCGGAAAGAAGCTGATTAGCTTGAGTTAATAACTCGATATCGTTACTTAAATTAGCTTTTAACAAAATTCGTTGAATATAATCATAAAGTTTATCTAAATTTTCAGCGATTTCCCCTCCATTTTCATGATCCAGACTACTTCTAAGGCCATCGATAATGCTGATGGCCTTCCCAATATGTTCGCCTTTCTCTCTAGTCTGATTACGCTGTATATTACCCTGCGCTGTAGCAATTTGAGAGCGTGCGCCTTGCAGTAGCAAATGAATTAACTCATGAGGGGTAGCTGCTTCGACACGTGTTTGTAATTCCACAGTTTTATATTGTTCCAGTGCTTGTTGGTAGGGATTTTTCATGATTATCCTCTATTATTTAATTTCGGCAAATTAGCTAATTGCTGGCTTAAAAAATCACTGGCACTTTGCATCTGAACCAGGAGAGCATCAAGTCCTACAAATTGCCTTGTGTAGCGCTTTGCAAGCATGCTGGCTCTGAATGTTAATTGTTCACGTGCGTCACCAATCGTTTCCAATCGTTTATTCAACTGATTGGCTCGAGTGGCAAAATCACCACTTTTTTCATCAAGATAATTAGTAAGTAAATTATTAAATTTTGTGGCGAGTCCATCTGATACCTGAATCTGACCTCTGTTGCCTGTGCTTCCGGCCAATATCTCTACAGAAAGTCCTCGAAAGGTTCCTGTCCCCGATAAAGTAATACCATCAGTTGAGGTGGCATGTACTCCACCGATAGTACCTGAGAGTATACTTCCTGGTGTGAATGAATCCAGTATTAAATCATAACTGCCAGCTTTTACCTGACTGCCAACTGTTTTGATATGTACGTTACTGTCGGTAGTGGTTGCTGTTTTGGCAAAGAGAACCCCGATGGCATCGTAATTACTTTCAAGTGCTGTGTTAAATTTCTTTTCATCCATGACCAATTGGCCATTTTCATTGGTTTTGATGCCAATGTCAGTGAGAGTGCGAAATGGGTTATTGGTGCCTGTCAGTGGCTCTCCAATCAGTTTGCTTAAATTTAATTTTAAAGCCCGTACGCCTGCATCAGACTGTAGAAGACCGCCTTTTTTGGCTACTGGATCGTAGCCCGACAACGCGTTAATCGTTGCCATTGTGTCGTTATACTGTTTGATAAAGTCATTGACCAACCCCGTCAACTTGGTTTTATCATTTTCTATTTTTAGATCAACAAGGCTGCCTGGCTGTGCCTTTTTAAGATTAATCGTAACTCCGGCAATAGCATCCTTCAGTTGATTACTGTTTTGTGTTAATAACAGGCCATTGATCTTCACTTCACTGTTTTGGGCAGCGACTGTCTGGGTTAACGACATAGTGCCGACGGTTGGATCATAAGCAAGTACTGATAAACCTGAGGCATCATTATTGATACCGTCATCGTCTACAACAGAAATTCTCATTGCCAGATCTTCACCTGTTTCCGGGCTGGTTAAAGTGAGTCTTGCCCCCTGGCTGTCCTGGACGATATTTGCTTGAATACCAGCACCACTGCGGTTAATAGCATCCTTAATTGCTAACAAGTTGTCTGAACCTGATACAATATTGATAGTTACAGATTCTTTATCGGGATTTAAAGTAAAGGTGCTGTTATCTGCACTATAGGCTCCAAAATCAATCGTAATGCTGCCACTTCCTATAGTATCACTGCTGTTGGAGAAGGCGATAGACGCCAGGTTTTGTCTTGTTGCAAGTTGTTGTACTTCTATTTGATAGTTGCCTGCCGCAGCATTATTTTCATTGATAGTGGTTGAAAAAACGCTGTCATCACTTATTGAGCTTTTAAGGGTATAAAACTGGGCAAGATCTGAAAGCTTTGTTAAGGAAGTCTGCAATTTAGCCAAAGAGCTTTTGATTTGCCCCAGAGCTGAGAGCTGAGTAATAAAGCTCGCTTCCTGTTTATCCAGCCTTCTTTGCGCAGGCGATAAATCGGCTTGCACTAGCGATTCAACGATAGCTTTGATATCCAACCCTGATCCAACTGATGTTAACGCCACGATAATATCCTTATCTTGTTGTTTAACACGGATGGCTTTTAACGCTTTTGACGCTTTTGACGCTTTTAACCATCTTGCCTTATGGCAGGTAAGTCGCAGGTAAGTCGTTCGCTGCTTTAATATATTTTGTACAATCCATTAAAGCTGCTCGTTCCTGCATATACTAAACCTTCTCATCAATAAAACCACTAACCATTTCGTTCAGTAACGACAATAACTGCAAATACTCATCGGGTGGTAATTTGCGAATAACTTCATCTGAGAGTTTTTCCACTACGATAGCTTGCAATATTCCCGTAGCTTCATCAATAGTATATTTGATATCTGAGAGCGTAAGAGGTGCAGATTTAATTTCTTGTGAGGAATTAATTTTTCCAGCAATAGACTGATTATTGTTTTGCTCACTATTAATAGAGCCAAACTGACTTAACGATTCAATATTCATAAAGCAACCTCCATTATGTCTCTCTAATCAGAGAGACATAAAATAATGCACCATGCAGGCTTTACCTGCATGGTAAATACATTATTATCTAAGTAATGACAGCACTGACTGAGGCAAACTATTTGCTTGAGCAAGCATAGCTGTTCCTGCTTGTTGCAAAATTTGTCCTTTAGTCAGGTTTGCTGTTTCTGCAGCAAAATCAGCATCTTGAATCCGGCTTCGTGCAGCAGAAAGGTTTTCTGACACGTTCTGCAAGTTTGAAATAGTAGATTCAAAGCGGTTTTGCAAAGCACCCATTGCCGCCCGATTCGAACTCACCGAGCTAAGTGCCGAGTCAAGACGTAAGATTGCCAGCTGAGCACCTTCGGCAGTGCTAACGTCAAGAGTGTTAATGCCGTTTGAGTCTCTTGCAATTGAGGCTGACAAACCTATATCAGCTACTGTACCGCCAATAGTGATAGATTCAGGAGCACTAATGGATAGAGAACCACGCAATGTACCATCAAAAGCACCACCAGTCACAGTCAAACCGTCAGTACCTGCTGTAAAGCCTGTACCACTTTCGACTACGACAATGTTACGGCCATCACTGGCAGAAAGGGTCATGTCACCACCATTTAAACTGGCAACGACACCTGTCTGGCTACTGGCGGAATTGATAGCATCACGAAGCTGGGTATTTGTCAGAGCGGTAGCGACATCTTCGTTAGTGAAAATTGCCACGCCATTGATTGTCAGGTTGTAAGTATCAGCCGCCGTACCACCAATAGGACCGATT
The DNA here is from genome assembly GCF_900640175.1 of Legionella sp. W10-070. GTDB lineage: Bacteria > Pseudomonadota > Gammaproteobacteria > Legionellales > Legionellaceae > Tatlockia. Next base: position 16,242 of record NZ_CAAAJC010000015.1, read on the forward strand.
GTTTGAGTGCCGCTTGTGGAAGCCAATACAGTGAGTCCTGCTATCCCTGCATCATTAATTGCAGCTGCTTTGGCATAGGCAGAAGTAGCATCCTGCTGGGCATTTCCGGTAAATCCAGCACTGGAGTTAATAGTTGTTACGGGACCTCCACCAATTGAAATTGTAATGTCAGCAGCCGCGTTTCCAGATACCGCAGCACCGTCTTCTCGAGCTATTCCTCCTATAGAAGAGGATCTGATACTGCCGATAGCAAAGTTAATGGTTTGGTTTGCATTCGCACCAACCTGGAAACTGGCGCTGGAAAAAGAACCGTCCAGAATACGCTGACCGTTAAACTCGGTATTCGTAGCAATTCGGTCAAGCTCGCTTTTTAACTGTTCAATTTCTTCCTGAACTGCCTGGCGATCGCCTGCATTATTAGTTGAGTTGGCTGCTTGTAAAGACAATTCGCGCATACGCTGCAGAATGTTGGTTGTTTCCTGCATTGCACCTTCAGCTACTTGCGATAGAGAGATACCGTCGTTTGCATTTCGGGCAGCCTGATTCATACCGCGAATCTGTGCTGTCATCCGTTCTGAAATTGAAAGACCTGCCGCGTCATCTTTTGCACTGTTAATGCGCAGACCTGACGAAAGGCGCTGAATTGCTAATTGCATTGTTTTCTGTGAGCCATTTAAATTGCGCTGAGCATTAAGCGACATCACATTGGTATTTATGACTTGAGCCATACTAAAATCTCCTCGACCTGAATCCCTGGATGTGGGATTTTACCTACAATCGATAAATCTATTTTCATAAATTTATCGAACCCACGTCAGTTATCGGAAAAATAGGAAAAAACTTTAGTGACAAATGAAGATTTAATAGCAGGGGTCATATATTATAGACTATTCCCTGATAATTATTGTCTAATGAATAATTAGACAAGCTCCTGATTGAAATTCAGGATATACTATTAACCCTAAAGATTGGTGGAATTCTTGTATGAGTTGGCTAAAAAAACTATTACCTTCCAAAGTTAGAACAGAAACTTCTCAAAAAAAAGGGGTGCCTGAAGGCTTGTGGGTCAAATGCTCAGGCTGCGGCTCAGTGCTTTATCGCAGTGAACTTACTAAAAACTTTTCTGTTTGTCCTAATTGTAACTATCACCACCGATTGTCTGCACGAGAACGGTTGGCACAATTTCTAGATGAGGGTGCGCAAGAAGAGATTGCTGATAACCTTGAACCACTAGATCGCCTGAAATTTAAGGATTCAAAAAAATATAAAGACCGGATAAGTCAGGCACAAAAAGCCACCGGAGAAAAGGAGGCTTTAGTAGTATTGAAGGGAACGTTAAAGCGACAACCTGTAGTAGTTAGTGCGTTTGAGTTTAATTTCATGGGTGGCTCAATGGGAGCTACAGTAGGTGAAAAATTTGTCCGGGCGGTGAATGCCGCAACAGCGGAAAAAAGAGCCTATATTTGCTTTACTGCCAGCGGCGGGGCGAGAATGCAGGAAGGTCTTTTTTCTTTGATGCAAATGGCTAAAACATCTGCAGCGCTTGCCAGATTCACAGATACTGGTCTACCGTTCGTCGTGGTATTGACAGACCCTACCATGGGTGGGGTTTCTGCCAGTTTTGCAAGTTTAGGTGATGTTATTATAGCCGAACCGAATGCGCTAATTGGTTTTGCAGGACCAAGAGTAATTGAACAAACAGTCCGACAAACCTTGCCTGAAGGATTTCAGCGGAGTGAATTCCTGCTTGAGCATGGCCATATTGATATGATTGTACAACGTAAAGATCTGCGCCCTACGATTGCTGAGCTTATAGCCAAGCTTTCGCATCGGGACATAACTGATAGATTTAATGAAGCCATATAAAAATTATACGGTTGCTGAGTGGTTGTATGAGCTGGAAAACCGTCATCAGCAAGAGATTCAGCTGGGTCTGGCACGTGTCAAACAGGTTGCTGCATCCTTAGGGCTCTTGCACCCGAATGCCAGAGTTATATCTGTTGCCGGCACCAATGGAAAAGGATCGGCTGTGGCCTCTTTGGAGGCCATTTATTTAGCCGCAGGCTATCAGGTAGCCAGCTATACTTCGCCTCATTTATTTTCTTTTAATGAGCGTATTAAAATTAACCAGAGGCCAATTACTGATGAGGAGATGGTTAACGCATTTTGTGTTGTTGAAGAGGCAAGGGCGTCTACTCCGCTGACTTATTTTGAAATGGCTACCCTGGCTGCTTTATGGCATTTTAAAAATTATCCACTGGATTTAATTATTCTTGAAGTCGGCCTTGGCGGTCGATTGGATGCCACCAACATTATTGACGCCGATCTGGCGATTATCACCACCGTTGATTTCGACCATCAGGAATTCCTGGGAGACAATAAAGAAGCTATCGGGTTTGAAAAAGCGGGTATCTTAAGACAAGACAGGCCTTTTATTTTTGCAGATAAAAATATTCCTGAGAGTATCTTGGCGCATAGTCATCTTTTGGGATGCTCCATGTACTTGTATAGCCAAGACTACGATTGGCAGATTAACAATAAAATATTTAAATTTTCCTCTAAAAACCAGGTAATAACCATACCTGAACCTGTATTGCACCCTAACAGTATTGCAGCGGCAATTATGGCATGCTTATGTATGAGGGAAAAATTGCCTTTGAGTAATGCTCAAATAGCGAATGGTTTAAAAAGTCTTTTTTTGCCCGGGCGATTGGAGTTACAACATAAAGAACAAATTAAGGTCTTGTTTGATGTGTCGCATAATCCGCAGGCTGTAAATTACATGGCGGATTATATAAGAAAACTTCAATGCGAAGGTACAGTTCATGCCGTATTTTCAGCCTTAAGGGATAAGGATATTTCAGGACTTGTTGCTCCTTTGATAGAGGAAGTGGGTTACTGGTATCCAGCGCTTCTAACAGGAAAGCGTGCACCCTCAGCCGAACAATTTAGTATGGTTTTCAGTAATTATGGTATAGTTCCTGTTTATTACAGTGATCCTGTATTAGCATATCAGGCTGCTTGCAATAGGGCCAATGCAGGTGATTTAATCATAGTTTACGGTTCATTTATTACGGTAGGTCATGTGATGTCCGCTATACAAAAGCCTGCCAGACTTAAGGAGACATAATGAAACTAGTGATGGATGAGCGGGTAAAGCACCGGCTTATAGGACTTGCTGTTATTTTATCTATAGCCGCTATTTTTGCCCCTGCAGTTATTAAAAAATCCAATCAACGACCCGACGGCAATGTCAGTTTTTCTGTGAAATTGCCACCGAAACCTGTACCTCCTAAAGTGGTTGTACCTGAGAAGAATAAGCTATTTGAGACAGTTAGAGTCGCGCATGTAGAAATGCCTGAGCCGACGATGGTTACCGGGTCTACAATACCTGCCCTTACTAAAGCTCAGCCGCTTAGTGGGTTAAGCGAAATAAAGCAGATTGCAGAACCAATGGCGCTCAAGGCAAAACTCGAGTCTGAAAAAATTGTGAGTCCAAAACCAGCTCTGGTAGTCGCTGCCAAAAAGACAGTTATTAATAAGAGTGTTGCTCTACCCCATCCTGATCCTAAAATAAATGCTAAAAGTACATCGACAGTAGCAAAGAAACCGCTGCCTTCAAAACCAGCAGAAGGCCGCTACGCTGTTCAATTGGCTACCTTTGCGAATAAGCAAAATGCTGATTCCCTATTGGCTAAATTACATGCCAAAGGCTATAAAGCAACCTATAACAAGGTAGCTACCAAAGAGGGCGTCGTTTATAAAGTGATAGTTGGTCAGGCAACTCAAAGAGAGCAAGCCAAGGTACTACAAAAGCAGTTAGCAAGTGCTATGCAGATTCAAGGTTTTGTAGTTACAACAGGGGTTAGTTAGCCATGCAACTGCACTGGGTAGATTTACTTATAATTGCTGTTGTTGCTTTGTCGATAATAACAGGCCTGATTCGAGGTTTTGTAAAAGAACTTATTGCGCTTGCTATATGGGTTTTAGCAATCTGGTTGGCGTACAGTTACTCACAGGAGCTCGATCCTTTTCTGCAAAAATATATCCAGGATAAAACTGCAAGAACTGTAACCGCTTTCATTGCAATCCTGGTCGGCACATTGATTTCCGGAGGTATTATAAATGCAGTGCTTGGTTTTATATTAAAACGTTCCGGATTAAGTGGCACTGATCGGATTTTGGGGATGGGGTTTGGGTTCATCCGCGGGGTTTTTATCATAGCGTTAGTGATGGTGGTTGTCAAAATGACTTCCATACCTTATCAAGACTATGCAAATAATTCAAAATTATATGCCCGGTTTGATCCAATAGTTGATTGGCTTTACAACATGACTCCAGAATTTATAAAGCAGGTTAAAGTATTTGATTCTGATGGCGTTCGGGGAAAGACAAAACTGGTCAACCCGGTAAAGCAATTTCCTTTCCCGAAAAAGGATCCTCTTTTCGGAGGAACAGATGATTTTGAGCTATCAGATGCTTAATGGGGTTTGTTGATTACTGGATTCAGAAAAAATCAGATGATTACTGACATTCCGTACCGCTGGACTTTTTATTTTTACATGGCACAGCGTGTCAGATATAGTGTTTTCACGGCTCTACTAAGCACTTGCCTACGGGTCAACGAGATATGCTTGCGCAGGTTTTACAGCTGTACCCTGCAAATTATGGACAATATTCATTTTTTCATATCCTAACTTAGTATTTTGATGTATCTTGGGTATACAAGTGGTTTTGCTTGATATAGCTTAAAACGGAAGACGGGACAATATCTTTTAAATACTCTTTTTCAGTTAATTGATTACGAATCAATGTAGAAGAAATATCAAAGTTTCCAGCATCATAGCGATAAATAAAGCCATGGGCATTATTAAGTATTGCTTTATTATCGTTTGTCTTATGAGCATTAAAAAATTTATTTAAGAAATCAGGAGGCTGGGAGTTGTCGCTCCCTGCTCGATTGATGACAAGAAAATTGGCAAGTGTTAACAATCGTTTCCATTCATGCCATTGAGGAATTTTTCTGAATGTATCTTCCCCCATCAATAGGGTTATTGCTGTGTTTTCACCCGCCTTTTGCCGGAAATTCCCTAAAGTATCTACCATATAGGATGGGGTCGCTCTGTTAATTTCTGACAGATCGATGATAAAGTTTTTATTTAAATCTTTAAGGGCGAGCTGCAACATTTCAACTCGTTGGGTTGCGGTAGCGATCGCTTTATTTTTTAATAGTGGAATTTTACAGGGTAAAAAAATAAACTGTTGAAAATTAAAATAATTCTGAATATTAATAGCAGCATTAATGTGACCATTATGGATGGGATCAAAGGTGCCGCCATAAATGAGTAGATTACGCAAGAACACCTACCTTTTTGCCTAAACAAAGTGACAATGCAATTTGCTCTAACGCATACCAGACTCGATTGCTTTGATTTGATTTGATATATTCATCCGTCTTTTTACAAAATTGCAATAGTTGTAATAATAATTCTTTGTGTAAATGCTTCAGGGAAGACTGATAAAGCTTACTGCGTTGTGACCAGATTTTTAATTGGCTGCAGGCAGTCGATAATGGTATTGATTGACTGGTTAATTCTATCAGTTGAATTAATAGACGGATGTCTTGTGCCAGTAGCCATAAAATAAGTGTAGGTTCAGTATCTTCAGTGCGGGCATGCCGTAAATAATGTATGGCTTTATTTGCATTTTGAGAGAGGCAGGCATCACTTAGTTCAAACAGTTGATAATGACATTGATCAACAAGCTGTTCTTTGACAATTGCTGCTGTCAGCAGAGTGTCTTCATTGATAAGTTCAATTTTTTCTATCGCTTGTGCACAAGCAAGCATATTTCCCTGGGTATATAGATGAATGAGGGTTGGAATCTCGGGTTCAAATGCTATGCCTTTTGCCAGAAGTTTCTCTTTAATCCAGCTTTGTATTGCAAGTGCATTCAAGTTGAAAATTTGAACAACATGGATAGAGTTATTATTCGTTAGTCCTTGGAGTTGTTTCAAGGGCAAATTAGGTGCTCTAATAAGGAGCAAACAGGAAGGGTTAATATTTTTTAAGTACTGGTTCAGGAACGCTTTAGCCGTTGCATCTATTGTTTTTTTATCATAACGAATATCAACCAAGCATCTATTGGCAAACAACGAATAGCTGTTTGCTTTCTCAGCAACCAAGTTCCAATCGGTGGCATTATTGATATTAATCGTTGTTTCTTCCGTTTCACCTTCTTGTCGTTGCCAGGCTTGTCTGATATTGTCAGCTGACTCTGCAAGAAAATACGGCTCTTGGCCGATTAGAATATAAAGATTTGGCAAAGGCTTATGAGCGAGGTAGGATGCTAATGCCTGTTGTTTAATAAGCATAAAATACGTTATGTATTACTATTGGTCATGGCTACTTTGCTTTGACCTAGTCGGTTAATAATTTGCATCACAGCATCTCGCCGCATTTCATTTTTTAACAAAATTTCTTCGGAGTCGGAACCAAGAATTCGGTCATTATTGATTGTTAATTGGCGTGTTACAAAAACATGGCTTGATGGAAGAATGACCCTGCCTTTCCTCTCATGCAAAGAAAATTGAACCTCATAAATAAGCTGGTATTGCCGAGGGGCAGTACTGGCACTGACATTGGTAATGTGTTGCTGGTAACCATCTCTTTCAATGATTAGTAAGTAACTTGCCTGGGAGGGATTGTCAGTTGTCGAAATATTATAAGCGTGTAGTCGATCTTTTAACAGGGGATCCAAATCGCGATGTGCGTTCTGAATGATTATTGCAATGTTATTAAGCCAGGGAGGCAAGTCCCCCATACCTCTCAGGTGAAAACCACAGCTGGCTAATAAAACCACGGTGACCCAGATTAAAAGTCGCTTAACCATTATCGACTACCAAATTAATTAACTGGCGATGTGCTACAACTACCGCTTTCTTAATTGATTTACCTTCAAGGAAACTGTTGCTTTGCTGTTTGGCAAGTTCAATCAGTTTTTCTTCACTGGCATCGCTATTGGCAACAAAGTGTGCTCTTAATTTACCATTAATCTGTACAACATAGTTAAGTTCATCTGCTTTGAGTGCGCTTTTGTCTATTTTTGGCCAAGATGCGTCAATAATTGCTTTTTCAAAACCTAATTGCTGCCATAAATAATGACAAATATGAGGGGTTATGGGAGCTAAGAGACGAAGAAGAATGCTCATTCCAGAGTGTAGGAAAAATTTATCTTCCTCAGATTCGATTTTGTAAGAAGACAGCTCATTAAAAAGCTTCATACAACCAGAAACTACGGTATTAAACTGATGGCGCTCATAATCATTAGCTGCTTGTGCCAGAATCTGGTGAACAATCATGCGCGATTTTTTTAGTCGGCCACCTGTCTGCTCCCAATCAATATGACCATTGCCGCATAGAATTGCATCATTAACATCAATAAACAGCTGCTGGTGTTGGCTGGCAAGAGCCCATATGCGTTTAAGAAAACGGTGGGCACCTTCGACTGCAGTATCAGACCATTCTAATGATTGCTCCGGTGGCGCTGCAAACATCACAAATAATCTTGCTGTATCTGCACCGTAAGTATCGATCAAATGGTTGGGATCAACTACATTACCCAAGGATTTGGACATTTTGTGACCATCTTTGAGTACCATGCCTTGAGTCAATAAAGCTTTAAAGGGTTCATCTGAATTAACCAAGCCTTCATCACGCATCAGTTTATGGAAAAAACGCGCGTAAAGTAAATGCATTACGGCATGCTCAATGCCGCCGATATACTGGTCAACTGGTGTCCAGTATTTGGCACGGTCATCAAGCATTGCATTATCCTGGCCTTTACAGGCAAAGCGTGCATAATACCAGGAAGACTCTATAAATGTATCAAAGGTATCGGTTTCTCTTGTGGCATCCTGTCCACATTTAGGGCATTGAGTCTGAATGAACTCACTGCATTGAGCCAAGGGTGAACCACTGCCGGTTAGCTGTACATTATCAGGAAGGGTAACGGGTAAGTCCTCTTCTGGTACAGGGACAATGCCGCACTCTTCACAGAAAATTATCGGAATAGGGGTTCCCCAATAACGTTGACGAGAAACACCCCAATCACGCAGGCGATAATTTACAGTCATTTTACCGACATCATGGTGTTCAAGATAGTTGGCAATTTCCTTAATTGCTTCAGCAGACGGCAAACCATCAAACTGGTCTGAGTTAATCAGCTTACCCTCAAAAGTATAGGCCGATTTACTATAGTCATGCGGGCTGTTGTCGGTGGGCATTATCACGTCTTTGATAGCCAGCTGATATTTCTTGGCGAACTCCCAGTCTCGTTGATCGTGGGCAGGCACTGCCATTACTGCACCAGATCCATATTGCATTAGCACAAAATTGGCTATCCAGACAGGAATTTCCTCACCCGTTATTGGATGAGTAGCGGTCATACCCGTATCAATACCACGTTTCTCCATGGTGGCAATATCTGCTTCGGCCATTCGTATTCCCTGACAGCTTTCAATAAAAGCCTGTACTTCAGGTTTTTGGCTGGCTACCTCTTTAGCAAGCGGGTGATCGGGAGCAATGGCAAGGTAGGTCGCTCCCATTAATGTGTCAGGGCGCGTTGTATAGATTTTCAAACGTTTTGGAAAACCCGCTACCTTGAAACTGATTTCGCAACCCTCAGAGCGACCAATCCAGTTCCGCTGCATTTGTTTAACTTGAGCAGGCCACTCATCAAGGGTATCCAAATCATTTAATAATTGCTCGGCATAAGCAGTAATTTTAATAAACCACTGAGAAATTTCCCGGCGTTCAACCAGTGCTCCTGAGCGCCAGCCACGACCGTCAACAACCTGTTCATTAGCAAGGACAGTCTGGTCAACAGGATCCCAGTTTACAACCGCATTTTTCTTATAAACCAAACCTTTCTCATAAAGGCGGATAAAAAACCATTGCTCCCAACGATAATAATCCGGATCGCAGGTGGCAATTTCTCGTTTCCAATCGTAAGCATTTCCCAGTCTTAGAAATTGCTCCTTCATTGAGGCGATATTTTTTTTTGTCCACTCAGCAGGATGGATTCCATGTTTAATTGCCGCATTTTCCGCCGGCAAACCAAATGCATCCCAGCCGATAGGTTGCAAGACGTTTTTTCCCAGGGCGCGTTGGTAGCGGGCAATTACATCACCCAAGGTATAATTACGTACATGCCCCATGTGCAGGGTGCCACTGGGATAAGGAAACATGGATAAGCAGTAAAATTTTTCTTTATTCAAGTCTTCAGAAACATTAAAAGATTGCTTTTTAAGCCAATATTGTTGTGCTTGTTCTTCAATTTCACGTGGTTTATAGCTGTTATCCATAATTAATAAGTTATATTTCAGTAGGCTGGTAAGGATAGCGCCTCTTGTGCTCTGCAGCAATAGTTAATGGTCTTCTTTATGAACAATAACACAATAACTGCCATAAATAAGGACAATGATAATACAAAAAATCAGCAGTGGCGTATCTCCGAAGTAAACCCATGGTGTTATTCCTGTTGCTGGGAATAAAGTTGTATTAACGACACCCTCAGTGAATGCAGGTAATGAAGCAAGAATTTCACCTTTAGGATTAATTACGGAAGATAAGCCATCATTGTTAGCAACCACTTGATACCGTGCAGTTTGCAGCGAGCGAACCTGGGCTATTTGTTGTTGTTGATACATCGCCAGTGAATGCCCGAACCAGCCATCATCACTGATTGAGACAATCCATTCAGCTTGAGGTAATTGACGACGTAATAAGTCGCCATAGGCCAATTCATAGCAAATTAATGCAGCGATTGGGTGACGATGAATTTTTATCGGAGGTTGACTGCTTTTGCCTGGCACTAAATTGGCATTAGGTATTGCTAACCATTCGCTGATGCGCTGCATGGGCTTAGGAATATATTCTCCGAAAGGTACCAGGTGCTGCTTTAAATAAAAGCCGCTTGCTTTTCCCAAACTTATCAGGGCATTAAAGTAATAGTTTTCATCAACTGTGGTTGGCTTGGGTATCCCTAATAAAATAGCGCTTCCAGCCTGTTTGGCTTTCTCATGAGTTTGGGTAAGGAATTCTTCAATATAACTGGGTGGTAAGGGAATAGCTGACTCTGGCATAACAATAAGTTGCGTGCCTAATAAATTTTCTATGTTATGTTGATAGCGTTGTAGCAATTGCCAGAAGAGAGCCTCATCCCACTTATCCCGCATTGATAAATTGGCCTGGATTATGCCTATAGTAACGGGTTCTTTTTTTAGTGCAGACCAATCCTTAGACTTCAGCAGCAAAGGGAAGAGCAAGAGAATAACGAAACCAGATAAGGCCCAGTACCGTTTAGCACCATTGAGCTGGGTACTGGTTGCAAGTAAGGTGGCAGCAATACAGGTTAAAAACCCGGTACCAAATACACCAACTACCGGGAGCAGATATTTGCCGGGAGCATCAAATTGGCCAAATGCAAGTAATAGCCAGGGAAAACCACTAAAGAATGTTGAACGGCAATATTCACTCAATACCCAAAGCGCACTAAACAACAGACAGGAATAAAAAGGAAGCTGGGGAATGGTTAATTTTTTGAATACAAAGGCCATTGATGCGATAAACAGGGAAAGGTAAAGCAAGAAAAGCAATGTGATTAGGGCCGATAAAATGCTGTTAAGGTGGCCATATTCATGAATGCTGACATACACCCATGAAATTCCCAAGCCAAAATAGCCTAAGCCAAAAAATAGGCCAGTCAGGAAGGGACTATTGTTACGTTTGTGACAAAGTTGGGCATAGAAGAGGGCGATACCTAAAATAGCTGCTCCTGGCAAGTGAAAAGGAGCAAAGCCAAGCGGCAATAACAGACCAAATAAAAAAGCACGTAGAAAATGGCTATATTTTATGGATTTTACCGTAGTAAGCGTCAGTTTTTGAACGAAATTCGTTCTATTCATACCATTTAACGGGCTCTAAATGAATGTGACGATAAAATACTAATCATTAAAGGTCAAGATCATCTGACATTAGCTATGTTCAAATACCAATTTTTTAGTGTACGATGACGGCTCGTTTTACAAAGGAGAGGAAGAATGTATAACGTTATGATTACAGGAGCTGGAAAAATTGGAAGCTTAATTGCCTGTCTATTAGCAGATAGTGGTGATTATCAAGTTCATCTAGCAGATTTGGAATTCTCAGGAACTGATGTTACCCGCTTGTTGGAAGCCATGCCTGAAATTAAAACAGTGGCATTGGATGTTAAAGATAAAAGCGCAACAGAAGATTATTTAGTAAAAAATAACATTATTGCTGTCATTTCAAGCCTTCCTTATTTTCTTAATACCTATGTGGCTGAGGCTGCAAAGGCTGCAAAAGCACATTATTTTGATTTGACCGAAGATACCTCAGTAACAGATGCTGTAAAGGTTATAGCCAAAGATGCGCAAACAGCTTTTGTACCTCAGTGTGGATTGGCACCTGGTTTTATTAGCATTGCGGCTAACAGTTTGATGAAAGAATTTGAACAATGTCATCATGCGAAACTTCGGGTGGGTGCGCTGCCACAACGAGCCAGTAATGCATTGCATTACTCATTGACCTGGTCTACCGATGGGGTCATAAATGAATATGGTAATCTTTGTTTTGGCATTGAAGCAGGGGAGCCTGCGGTTTTTAAACCACTGGAAGGTCTGGAGTCCATTCAGATTGATGGTTGCGAATATGAAGCATTCAATACTTCTGGTGGATTAGGATCGTTGGCTGAGCTTTATAAAGGAGAAATTCAAAGCCTTAATTATAAAACCATGCGTTATCCAGGACATTGTGAAAAAATGCGTTTCTTGATGAACGACCTAAAATTAAATGACGACCGAGATACATTAAAGTCCATTCTGGAAAAAGCCATCCCAAAAACTTATCAGGACATCGTGATAGTGTATGTGACTGTAGAAGGAATTAAACAGGGTGAGTTGACTGAAAAAAGTTATGTTAACAAAGTATATCCTCAGGAAATCCGTGGTTTGGAATGGTCAGCTATTCAAGTGAGCACTGCTTCCGGGATTTGTGCTGTCGTTGATTTGGTGTTGGGGCAGGCCAATGAATACCATGGTCTTATACTTCAGGAGAATTTCCGTTTGAGTGATGTTCTTGCCAATCGTTTTGGTTGTTATTATGCTTAGGAGAAGTCAATGGATTTTTTAAAACGTCTTGATATTCAAGAAGTAAACCCTGGTGCTTTCAGCGGTCAGGGTTGGCACAGTGAAATTGGCGCAAGCCGCCTTGCTTCCTTTAATCCTGCCAATAGTGAAAAACTGGCCGAGGTGGCTACTTGCTCCCTTAAGGATTACGAGCACGTCATGGAAAGGGCTCAGAAGGCCGCCTTGACGTGGCGTGAAGTTCCTGCTCCTCAACGAGGAGAAATTATTCGCCAGATAGGGCAAGCATTACGTGAGCATAAGGATTTATTGGGTAGTCTGGTTTCTCTTGAAATGGGAAAATCCAAGCAGGAAGGTGATGGCGAAGTGCAGGAGATGATTGATATTGCTGATTTTGCAGTAGGCCAATCGAGGATGCTGTATGGTAAAACAATGCATTCTGAACGTCCGCAGCATCGCATGTATGAACAATGGCACCCTTACGGTATTGTTGGCGTGATATCTGCCTTTAACTTTCCTGTTGCCGTTTGGTCATGGAACGCCTTTATTGCTGCTATCTGTGGCAACATTACATTATGGAAGCCTTCCGCTAAAACACCTCTGTGTGCGATAGCAGTTCATCATATTTGTAATCAGGTATTAAGAAAAAATAATTGCCCGGAAATTTTTGGTTTAATCATCCCCGAATCACACGAGATTGCTGAAGCGATGGTTAATGATTCACGTATCCCCTTGATCTCGTTTACTGGCTCCACAGCGGTAGGACGACAAGTAGCGGCAAAAGTGGCTTCACGCCTTGGTAAGACAATATTGGAACTGGGCGGAAATAATGCCATTATTCTTGATGAGGCAGCAGATTTGAACCTTGCTATTCCAGCCATTGTTTTTGGTGCTGTGGGGACTGCTGGTCAGCGATGCACGTCTACTCGACGTTTATTCGTTCATCAATCGATGCTTAAAGATGTTGTCAAGCGTTTGCAACATGCTTATGAGCAAGTCACCATAGGCGATCCTCTCGATAGTAAAAATCTGATGGGGCCATTAATTGATGAGCAAGCGGTCAAACAATTCAAGAATGCCATTTCCCGTATTAGCGCTGCAGGAGGACAACTTGTATTTGGTGGCGAGGCGCTTAATAAAGCAGGTTATTTCGTCCAGCCTACTCTGGTTACCGAGGTTGAAAATCATTGGGATATCGTGCAGGAAGAAACATTTGCGCCCATCCTCTATGTAATGCCCTATAGCACAATGAAAGAGGCCATCGCGTTACAAAATGGTGTGCCGCAAGGATTATCTTCTGCTTTGTTCACCCAGAATCTTAAAAATGCAGAGCTATATTTAAGTGCTGCAGGAAGTGATTGCGGTATCGCTAACATCAATATTGGCACCTCAGGTGCCGAGATTGGTGGTGCTTTCGGTGGAGAAAAGGAAACAGGTGGCGGCCGTGAGTCAGGATCTGACTCCTGGAAAGCCTATATGCGTCGTCAAACCAATACGATTAATTGGGGTGATGCATTGCCATTGGCACAAGGTATCCGATTTAATCTATCTTAAACCTCAGCGCATCGGCCAGGGCCGATGCAATACAACTAAGGAAGGAATCATGCAGGAACCATTTTTCATTAAGAAAGTGGCAGTTCTCGGTGCCGGAGTTATGGGGGCACAAATTGCAGCGCACTGTGTGAATGCAGGAATTGAAACGTTGCTTTTTGATTTGGCAGCGAAGGAAGGTCATGCCGATACGTTAATTAATAAAGCGATTGCTAATCTTGGCAAATTAAAACCAGCCCCTTTAGCAACAACACAAACGGCTGCTTTATTACTAGCAAAAAATTATGATGAGAATCTGGCAGATTTAGCAAACTGTGATTTAATTATTGAAGCAATCGCTGAGCGTCTGGATTGGAAAGAAGAATTATATCAGAAGATATCTCCTCATTTGGGTAAAGATGCAATTCTGGTAAGCAATACCTCTGGATTAAGCATTAATACGCTTTGTAATGTGTTGCCGGCTGCTCATCGCGAACGGTTTTGTGGCGTTCATTTTTTTAATCCACCACGCTATATGCACCTGGCTGAATTGATTCCTGCCAACACCACATCCACCCAACTGTTAGATAACCTTGAGACTTGGCTGACCAGCCGACTTGGTAAAGGTGTTGTTCGTGCTAAAGACACACCTAATTTTATTGCCAATCGTATTGGCGTTTTTTCTCTATTGGCTACGTTGCATCATGCTCAAGAAATGAGTTTGGGACTGGATGAGGTCGATGCATTAACTGGTACCCTTTTAGGACGCCCCAAGTCTGCTACCTTTAGAACGATGGACGTTGTTGGTCTGGATACAATGCAGCATGTAGTTAATACAATGCAGAAGGAATTGGCAGACGATCCCTGGCATTCTGTCTTTAAACTGCCTCAATGGCTGATGGGACTTATCGAAAAAGGGCACTTAGGTCAAAAATCAGGTCAGGGAATTTATCGTAAAAACGACAAGCTGATTGAGGTTTTTGACTTTGATTCCGCCTCTTATCGCGCAGCGAAAGGACAAGTGAGTGATTCGTTAAAGGCAATCATGAAAACGCCTGATCCTGTCCAGCGTATGCAGCTTTTGGTTTCTTCAAACGATAAGCAGGCAAGATTTCTGACTGCTTGTTATCGAGACTTGTTCCATTATTGTGCTTATCATTTAGAAGAGATTGCGGATAATGCGCGTGATGTTGATTTGGCAATCCGTTGGGGATTTGGCTGGCAACAAGGACCTTTTGAAACCTGGCAATTAGCAGGCATGTCAGCCATGGGGGCGGTTATTGAACAGGGGAGATCATCCCATGAAACCTTAAGTCAGGCGAAATTACCTGATTGGTTAAGCAGAATTACAGATTTTTATGAGGAGAAGGGGGCTTATTCACCTCAAAAAAATGAGTATATTCCACGCAGTCAACTACCTGTTTACCAACGGCAGTTCTTCCCTGACAGGGTTTTAAAGGAAAAGCGTCACTACACTCCAACACTATTTGAAAACGAGGGTGTTCATTTATGGTTGCTTAAGGATGATATTGCAGTTGTTAATTTTAAGAGTAAAGCCAATACTATTGGACAGGCAGTGCTGGATGGTTTACAGCAATCTATTGATAAAGCAGAAAAAGAATGTCAGGGATTAATCATTTATCAGCAGGATGCAACTAATTTTAGTTCAGGAGCTGATTTAAGAGGTGTGGCGTCGCTGATTCAGGCGAATAGAATGGATGCTCTGGAGACGATGATTAATCATTTTCAACAGATAGCGATGCGTCTAAAATATTGTGCAATTCCTACTGTTGCTGCGTTACGCGGCCGTGCTTTAGGAGGAGGTTGTGAGCTGATGATGCATTGCGATGCAGTGGTTTCAGCTTTTGAATCTTATCCCGGTTTAGTAGAAGTTGGTGTCGGACTTATCCCTGCAGGAGGTGGCTGCAAGGAAATGGCAATGCGTGCTGCAAATAAAGCACAAGATGCTGATTTAATGGTTTTCTTACAACCTTACTTCCAACAGATTGCCACTGCGTTTGTTGCAGGTAGTGCCCCTGAAGCCAAACAAAAGGGTTATCTACAGGCAGGGGATCAGTGGGTGATGCATGCAAATGAAGTGTTATTTGCTGCTTTATCCAAAATTAAAGCAATGCAGGCCATGAATTACCAGGCACCTCTAAAAACTCGCTTTAAAGTGGCAGGACGTGAGGGACATGCACGCTTACAAGCCGGATTGGTGAATTGGCTTGAAGGTGGATTTATTTCTCAACATGATTACTTCCTTGCTAATCAATTAGCTAAAATTATGTGTGGCGGCGATGTTAATCAGGGTGAACTGGTTGACGAAAACTGGATGTTGCATTTAGAAAAACAAGCCTTTCTGACACTGGCTTCAAGTCAATTAACTCAGGCTCGTATTACTCACTTATTAGAAACTGGCAAGCCGCTGCGCAATTAACAGGAGACTTTAATCATGACGAATGTATATGTAGTTGATGTGTTGCGTACCCCTGTGGGTAAAGCACCAAGGGGCGTATTTAAGCATACCTTGCCAGATGATTTGTTGGCTCATACCATAAAGAGCTTAAAAAAACGTCATCAAACAGTCGATTGGCAAGCGATTGGCGATGTAGTAATTGGTTGCGCCATGCCTGAAGCTGAACAGGGAATGAATGTGGCACGCATTGCTTCTTTGCTTGCTGACCTTCCACAGGCGGTGCCTGCAATGACAATTAATCGCTTCTGTTCCTCTGGGGTTCAAAGTATATCTACTGCGGCTAATTCTATCGCTCATGGTGATATGTCGCTTGCTTTGGCTGGTGGTGCGGAAAGCATGTCTATGGTCCCGTTAGGCGGTAACAAATACACTGCCAATCCAGCAATATTTAATAATGAGCATATCGCTATTGCTTATGGTATGGGTATTACTGCTGAAAATGTGGCCAGGCAGTGGAATGTGACGCGAGAAGAGCAAGATGAGTTTGCGGCAGAAAGTCATCGAAGAGCTGTCGCTGCTCAGAAGCGAGGCGATTTTCGGGACGAGATAAGCCCTATTGAGGTAACTATTCGGCATGCAGATTTGGCCGCATCGGAAGTGACCAATAAAAAACGAATGATCAGTGATGATGAAGGACCACGTGCAGATACTTCTTATGACGTCATTTCGCGCCTGAAGCCTGTATTTGCAGTGAAGGGAACGGTAACGGCAGGTAATAGCTCTCAAACCAGTGATGGTGCAGGAATTGCCTTACTGGCCAGTGAAGAGGCTTTAAAGCAATATGATCTGCAACCAATGGGACGATTACGAGGTTATGCGGTAGCCGGAGTTGCGCCAGAAATAATGGGGATAGGGCCTATTAATGCAGTACCTCTCGCTTTAAAGAGAGCGGGGCTTACCCTGGATCAAATGGATTGGATCGAGTTAAATGAAGCTTTTGCGGCTCAAGCCTTGGCTGTCATTAAGACTTTAGATTTACCCCGTGATAAGGTCAATCCCTTAGGGGGAGCTATTGCCTTGGGCCATCCTCTTGGTGCAACAGGAACTATCCGTACAGCCACTTTATTGCATGGCTTGCGCCGTACAAAAGGCAAGTATGGAATGGTGACCATGTGTATAGGGACTGGAATGGGGGCTGCTGCTATTTTTGAGGCAATGTAGGATTTGATTTAGACTGGTACCATCAAAAGAGGTAAGAGAATATAACTCTTGCCTCTATCTTTGCCTACCGCTAACGTGACCTAATCTTCAATTAATCCGCGAAGATGAGCTAAAACACACTGTCCCAATCCGTTTAGGTTATATCCACCTTCCAAGACGGATACCATACGTCCTTCGCTAAATTGAATAGCAATTTTTTTTATTTTTTGTGTGATCCATAAATAATCATCTGCAGTAAGCATCAGGTCGGCCAGTTCATCCTGATAATAAGCATCGAATCCAGCAGAAAAAAATATCATTTCGGGAGCGAATTCTGCAATTTGGTTTAACCAGTGTTCTTCAACTTGCTCTCGAAATTGCTCACCCATTGTACCCGCTGGTAGGGGGATATTAATAATATGTCTGCTTTTAGTATAAGCTCCACTAAAGGGATAAAATGGGTGCTCGAATGTTGAGCAATATAATACTCGATTCTCTTGCAGGAAAATATTTTCTGTACCATTGCCATGATGCACATCGAAATCAATGATTGCAATTTGTTTAAGGTTAAAATGTTCCATGGCATAAGCAACACCCACCGCAACATTGTTAAATAAACAAAACCCCATCGCTTTGTCTCGCTCAGCGTGATGCCCGGGCGGACGTACATTACAAAATACTGTATCTACTTCGTTGTTCATGACCAAATCAACACCTTTAATTACAGATCCAGCCGCGCGCAAAGCAGCAGTCAAGGAATAGGGGTTCATCAAGACATCTGGATCCAGGGGAACGAATCCTTCTTTAGGAGAAGCTTGATAAATAAACTCCACATAGGATTCCTCATGTACTCGAAGCAATTGCTCACGTGTAGCCAAAGGGGCTTGGTAATATTGTAAAAATTGCTTTAAATCTGAGTTAAAGACTTCCTGTTCAATTACTTGCAATCTGGCAGGTTGTTCAGGATGATAATCTCCCATCTTGTGTAGTAAACAATCTGGATGCGAGATAAATCCTATTGTCATTCATATTCCTTAAGTCGGTATATGATTTAATTGTAGACTTAAAGTATCAGATGGGGAACTTTATCCTGGATAAACTTCGCTTTATACTCCATCCAGGCCACAACTATTCTTCATCAAAGTATGGTGCCAGCAAATCATCTTGGTGATTGTCAGATTAAGTCGAAACCATTTCATTTAACGCGAATTTTAGGGCTAGTTTCTAGCAGATCAGGGTTAGAAAAACCATAGGCTTTATGTTCCTGGAGGACTTCCTTTATAAGATTTACTTTACCATGAGTTTTTGTAATGTCTGCAAACACAGTATGTGCTCCTGTGGTTTTGTAGGAGTATTCACTTTTCAGATAAGCTGCTAATCCTAGTGTAAGAAGAATCGTGAATGCTAATCCTATCTTTCTTAGTACTCTAAAAACAGGCTTTGATTCGTGCTCAAAAGCATGGTTTTTTTCGGCAAGATCTATTGCTGTTAAACAGTTTAATATCGACTGCTCCCTTTTTTTGATATCGTTGAAGTTAATGCTTTCTTCTTTAAAAGTTTTTAATAAGTTGATAAGACTTGAGTATGTCTTACTGTTCTTTTTATTGGATTCTATATATGTTTCAAATTCATTTAATGAGGTAGTGAAATCGCAAATTAAACGTTTAGTTAATTTCTCAGGATCGGGGTGAATATCAAAGATACATCTTCCTAAAAGACCTTGTTCACGATTGGGTTCCAAGGCACATCGCATATCAAGTGCACTCATACCAATACTTAGCATCGTTTGATCCACAGCATACTTATATAGCCAATGACTTGCTAAAGTCTCACGTAAAGCCATTTCTTCTACCCAGATAGGTTTCATAAAAGGCAATTGCTTTAATTTATAAAAGGTCTCTGGGTCTCTTGCTTGAATTTGTAATGCAGAGTCAGCAATATCAACTGCTTTATGTAAATAAAATTTACCCCACTGACAGACTATAAAATAAAGTTCATTATCATAATTGCAATACCCCAAAACAGCAGCCGCATGCTCATACTGCCCCTTTTTTTTAATGGGCTTTCCTATATCATTCCCTTGTATGCTTATATCATAAAAAACTAATGCCGAATGGTTGGATTCGATCAATTTTTTAACAGTTTCTATATATTCTTGTTGGGTGGTTGGCTTATGAATCTTTGTTCCTTGCATTTGATTATTCCCTGCAAGCTGTTCTAGCTGATCTGGGTTGTAAACTTCTCCTACTTTGGAGTTAAGCTCCTTGGCTTGTTTTCTTAAGGATCTCTCGTGGAAAAGACCCCTTTCCTTATCTCCTTTACGGGCTTTTGGAAGATTAGGAATAAATTTCTCATAAACACTCATAGCATGACGCAATGCGTATAGTTTACACGTTTGTCCTCTTTGGGGAACAACATAGTTTGGAATATTGGCTACGAAAACACCATTTTGGGATTTGTTAGTAATAAAATTTAAGAGTTGATTTCGGTTTTTAAATTGAAAATGCATGATTATTATTAAATTCAAATGATTTGCGATAATACATCCAATGTTGAATCGATTAGAAGCAAAAAAATAATTATTTCTTATTTAGTCCACTATAATTTAAGTAAGAAAGGAGTTTTGTTATGGACAACTTAAAGGGAATTAAAGTAGCAATTCTTGTTGCTAATGGTTTTGAGCAAGTTGAAATGGAAAAACCACGCCAAGCTCTGCAAGAAGAGGGCGCGGAAATCTTTATAATTTCACCTGAAAAAGACTATGTACAAGGTTGGCACCATCTGGAAAAAGGTGATAATTTTTCAGTAGACATTCCTCTGGATAGTGCCAAAGCACAGGACTATGATGCCTTGCTCCTGCCTGGTGGCGTTATTAATCCAGATCGGTTACGTACAATCCCTAAGGCTGCTGATTTTGTAAAAGAATTTAAAGCGCAAAATAAACCGATCGCTGCTATCTGCCACGGTCCATGGTTGCTAATTAATGCTGGGGTAGTTAAAGGACATAAAGTTACCTCATGGGCATCGATTAAAATTGATCTCATCAATGCAGGAGCAGAATGGATAGATAAGCCGGTAGTTTGTGATAATCAGCTACTAACAAGTAGAAAACCTGATGATATTCCTCAATTTAATGAAGCAATGATTAAGTTGTTTCAATTTTATAAAAAAGATTAGCGATTTAGAAGGGGATTTTATGAAGCGTTTGAAGGGTGTCCAAGTTTGAACTACTACACATAATCTGCATAAAAATAAGACACTCTAGCTTTGTAAACGGTTGCGTAACTCAGCCATTTTTTCAGCTGTTTCAACACCTTTGATTGGTAGCCCTTCAGAACTCAATAAGCCTATCTGCACGAGAACGCTCGCTTGATCCCAATAGATGTGTTCGTGAGTAACTTTCCCATTTGAAAACCCTACGATAACAACTAAAGGAATTTCAACTCGTTTCCCTGTTGGTGCTATATTGGGTAACATCCAGCCGATTTCTGTGGTATGAGTGAATTTAAAAATAATTTCATCCACTAATTGATGTTTATCAATTGTTCTGGAAACAGGAACCATTTCTGTATCAGGCGGAAAAAATTTTCCTGTAAGTATCAGTGAGCGATAAAAATGTTGAACGCCTTCGATACCTGCTCCGCCAATGACAGTAGGGATATTGTTTATATGCGGGTCGCTTGTCATTGTCGCCAAAGTGGTCTCCAGGTCTTTGCGAAGCTCGGCATCTACGTGTGCTTGAAAAGCATCAAGAAGTGCTTGTTTCTCTTTAGATAGGGTAGTCATAACTGCTGTCCTCCTCATATGTTCCATCAGTGAATACAAAATTGTTAAAAACTAATCCTGTTTTAATTTGTTATGATTGGCCAAAATTTTCTGGGTCTATCTCATATTCATGCATAAAATTACGAGCCTGTTTTTCTGTGGCAGCAACAATGGCCCCCTGATGTCCTAGTAATTTTACAAATGGTTTATTATGTAGTTGGCCAGTGGCTAATATGAACTCAAGCGGAGTATCATTTGGGTTGTTAATTTGAATAACATCCGTTTGTTCTTTGCCGATAATGAGACATTGTTGAGCTAAACCTTTGATGTCATTTTTACCAAATATACCTTCTCCGCGAATAATATAAATAAATCCTTGCCAACTCATATCTGGAATTGTAAATAAGTGAGATTGACGAGCTGCCAATTTAATATGAAGGTATTGTATTGGCCAAGGGCTATCAACGGGTGAAGTCTCTTTGAAGCTGGTGCCAATAATTATTTTTACCCACAGCCGTTCATTTTCATAACAAGGGATTTCATTAGGTTGAAAAAGTTGATAGCTGGCTTTTGGTAGGGGAAGAGTATAAATTCCTGGATTGAACCACAATTGTAACAACCTTAGCCTCCTAGTTCCTTCGGTAGGTGCTTCACCATGGACTATTCCTTTCCCGGCATTGATACAATAAACACCTCCTGCATGATTTAGGTTCGGTGCCACGCCATGAATATTATCCCATGCATTCGCTGTCCCTTCTAATAGATAACTGACAGCAGTTAATCCTGTGTGAGGGTGCTTATTGAAACTCGTCGGTAACTCGCCTTCAATCAGGGCGTCATCAAGAAAAATGAAAGGGTCTACCTCGCTAAGGGTGTGTTGGGTACCACGACCATCAATATCGGTTGAACCAATCACACGAAATAACCGCAAATTTTTTTTATCTGTACCAAATGGAGTTGCATCATGAACCTGGGAGATAGTTCGCATAATTCGTTCCTTTAACTGGTTTGGGAATCCCAGAGGATGCCGCCATCATTTGTAAAGGTTAATAACTGCCTAAAGTTGCTCTAAGGTCTAAATTCTTAGCTTTACTGGTGTTATCCTTCAACCTGCTTGTAAACTGTGTTGAGTCATCAAAAAAACTATATATCATTTTTGGATTTTCTTTTCTCAAACAGTAATATACTGTTTTTACAATGTCATCTTCTATACGTATTTCTTCTATAACCGCTTGAAATCCAAATTTTTTTGCGAGGAGATCAACCATATTTTTTGATAAGTAATTTGCTATGCCATATTCCTCTTTAAATTTTTCCATGTTGAAGGACTGGCAACTATCATTTGAATTTGCTTTAATTTTGTCCATACTATATCTTAAGTTCAATAAAAGATGCGATAATTCAAGAACAATGTCATTATGACAATTTGCATGCTCCGATAAAAATAAAATTCCATTTGGCTCTAATAAGCTGGCTATCTGTTTAAAGCAATTCTGCTGAGCATCGAACGAGGGGAAGTGATGCAAAGAATGGTTTAGCATGATCACTTTAAATTTTTTATTCCCTAAGGCAGCTAACAAATTATGACCATCATAAATACAGTGCTTATGGATTTTTGCCATGTATTCATTTTTAGCAAGCTTATCGCTACTATTCTGGCCACCCCAGTCAATGCTGGTTTGGACATCAATCGCCCAACTTTCCATATGCAATTGCTCACTAACTAAATGGGTCATGGCGCAATCACCAGCTCCAATATCAAGAAGCGCTTTTCCTTGTAATTTCTTTTTTTCCTGATTAGGTAAACCATGAGTGATCATAGTAACAATCTTGCTGGCTTTCATAGCCTGATATTCTTCATCAGTCATGGGGAAGCCAATAAGATCCTCTTTTGGCAAACGACTATACCAGTTTTCGATATATGATGCAGCAGAGGTGTCATTACTCTCAACAGATAGGGATTTCAATCCTTCAATTAATTTATTTATTGCTTTTTTAGACACATCAATAAATGCATATTCAAATACACGAACAGCTTCTCTATGAAGATTATTGGATTTTAAAGTAGGGAGAATAAGATTACTTCTCATTTAAACCACAATAATTAATTATACATGTGGTGAATAATGCACTTTTTACATCAATTTTGGAAGTTATATCTAAGTAACCAGGAAAAGCAGTACCTACACACCCACTAAGTCTGATTATTTTGATAATCAGACTTAGTGGGTGTGTAGGAAGGTGTAAAAATGCAGCCCAAATGCAACTTGCCTTGCTCTTCCCACGAAGCATAATTTTTAATACAATACGCACTTTTTATATTCAGAGATTAGCATGAGTGAAATCGAGGAAATAGTAAAAAATACTGATAAGAACATGCGAGAAGAACTTTTATCAGGAAGGGATACTCATCAGAAAGACGACGTTCAAGCTATTATAAAAAAACACATTGATGCCGCATTTGAAACCGTCGAAGAAAAAGATAAGAAAACATTATATAAAAAGCTATCTATTCTCTTTCATCCCGATAAACTCCAAAATGACCCTAAAGGTTTATATGAAATTTTAAAAAAACATGACATGGTAAATGAACCATTTAGAATAATTTCTGCACACAATGAAAAAGCGAATGCTCTTAATGAGATAGCCTCTGATCCAATTAGGGGGACAACAGCCCTTGTGAAAAAGCTTTATGATATGTCTTATGTACATTTAACTTACTATAAGAGGTATTATCAACCTTTTAGGGCGCTGGCTAATATAACATCCTGGATAATTAATATCCCTCTGATTCTGACTGGTGTTGTTATTCTTATTGGAGCTAGCGTAACTCATGGCGTTATTACTTTTATAAATATGATCCACGATTTTTCACTTAATCTACTGACTGGCGGGAAGCTAAAGCAAACAATTGCTGATGAACGTAATAGTCATCCTGAACAGTATGAGAAAGCTCATGATCAATACTTTGAAGGTATAAGACAGACAATGATTCTTCAAATAGAACTGATGAATGAGGAAGACTTAGAAAAAGAGCAATTAGAACAGAAAATTAATCAATTAAATGATATGAGTCTGGATCAATTTCGTAATTTTTTTATTGCACAGCAAGTTCTCCTGGAAGGAGGGACATGTTCTTTCGAGTCATTTGAAGAAGAGCATAAAGCCGCTATCTTAAAACAAATCCAGATTAATAAATTAAAAATGGTTGCTACGGTTCTTTTCCGTAGTATTTTTGATCCATTGCCCGAGGGGTTCTTCAGTGCAGCCTTCTCTTTGTTAATAGCGCGCCCGCTGACTCTTTTATTATCCCCCGTATTTTTGCTTGCAACATCAGCCATTGAAGCAGCAAAAAAACTTAATGGCATCTTTATTCTTGCTACCATAGGTGTACTTGCCGGAATTAAGCTTGCTACACTCGCTATAGTAAATGCCCCGTTATATCTACTTGACCTGACACGTTTCATCGCTAATGGTATTGCTAATTTCTGCAGCAGTAAGCAAGAGCCTGAGTTCAATAAGCAACAAGAGCCGGTTGATATTGGTAATCATTCTCCAACAACCATGCGGCGGTTAATGGGAGGCACTACCAAAGTAAGCAGCAGAGATTCTATTCTGGTAGAGCCAGCACAAAAGGGAACGAGTAACACCCTATTCTCACCTGCCCCTATTCCTTCCTCACAGGATCCAGTTGTAAATACACTGAACACACTGGATTAAAGTGTTGGATTCTATTGAAATTGAGATTTAAGGGTGGAGCATCCACCCTTCCACCAATTGCAAAGTTTAATGATAACCATAGGCATCTGAGGGTTCACTGCCATATTCAGGCAGAGGATTGAGTTCAACAGAATTTTTGTTTAATACACAGATACTGACGTTAACATTATCTTGAAAATCCGAGTTAATATCACCGTTTAAGTAGTTGACTTGCTCTACATTATCCCAACCACTCACAGGTTGAAGAAAATCTTCCCTCTCATTTAACTCAACAAAAATTTGTCTGTCCGGATCAACAAGATAAACACCATCTTCATCTTTATAGATAAGATAAGCATGATCCAAATCACCACTTTCCAGGTTAACTAACATTAATTCACCTGCCTTTAATTTTTTTATTTCCTCAAAAAACGCCGACGATTCATCAAAATCATCACTGCCATGTTTAGGATGAATTTGTTCTTCTATAGGATCATTTCCTCCTTCAAAATTTGGAATTTCTCGGGGTTCGACGTCTTCCAGTAACACACGGGCACCTTCTATTGCGCACCACTGGCAATTGCCTTTATTTTGAGGAATACCCTCCTCTGTTAGAGGATTAATTTGCTTTAATTTGTCGATGAGTTCTTTTTTCATGGCAGCCCCACTATTAATGCACTACCTTTCCTAAGTTCGATGCCAAATTGCGTTTTCTCAATTTCAGCATCGCCAATTGTAAAAATATAGTTCACTATTAACAGCTATGGCAGCACTAACAACTACTGCGAGACAGATGGCACTCGCAATAATAAAAATTATATGAAAAACATTATATTTAATCAATTTGATTAAATATAATGAAATAATCCGATAGAAAAAAATCTAAAACTCGTGTCCTATGGGGCTTGCCATTCTCCTTATTCAAGAACAAAATTACACTCAATTATTCATTTTTTCTTAAAAACCAAGGCGTTGGAACCAGAGACTTTATCTGCAGAATGTGGTGATTAGTATGATGCCCGCGCTTAAAGTGTGGGAAGTAGATAACTTAAGTTGAAATGTTAACAGACCCTAATTAAGGATAAGCCAAAATTTTTACCATCTGCCTTTTATGTTCCCAATCATATTGGAAATTTATGCGATTAATACGCCTTATTATTTGCTTTTCTATCTCTTTATCTCCTTCTTTTTTATTGGCTGCTCAGGTTGCGGAAAAAGTATGGTCTACTCTGAGTTTGAATGCCAAGTTTGGAAAATACTCTTATAGGATAGAACCTCAGTTGCGTCTTATGGATAGGCCAACATTATTTGAGCAGTTCCTGACTGATGCGGGGGGTGGCTACCAACTTTCACCTGACTGGGCCGTATGGTTAGGCACTACGTCAGTCACTACCAGACAAAATTTTAGCTCCAATATGCATGAATTCAGGATATGGCAACAGGTTATCTATACAGCAAACGCAAACCTGAGTATTCGCTCGCGCTTCGAACAACGAAAATTCCAGGGCTCATCCCAATGGGGTTATCGTCTGAGAGAACGAATTATCGTAAAGAAAAAGATTACCGATAACCTGACTATCCTCAGCTTTAACGAGTTATTGATAAACCTGAATCAACCTGAGTGGGTTCCAACCAATACACTTGATCAAAACCGCTTCCTCATCAGTTTAAACCAGCAGGTCTCCCAAAAGCTGACTTTAGGTGCTGGCTATTTATACCAATATATTTTCAGTACTCCTCGCAGAGTAGGCCATGTCATCTCTTTATTTGCTCAAGTCACATTGGGTGATAGTTAGTACTTCGAGCAATCATTTTATCGGGTTTCTCTGATAATTTTATATCGAAAAAAGGCAACTTTTTTCTCGAGCGGAAACGAAAACATCTGCAATGTCTTATTTCAATCTTTAAAATGTCTTAGCTTATGAGGAGACAGATCGCTCAAGGGGCTTTTATTGCTTATTGTGCCGAATGCTTCTTAATGACTAACGTGGAATCTCTCAAAAAATCCATTGGTATCATATTGTTAGATAACTAAATGGCCTTTTAGATACCATTTACAATTGCCTGACAGATAGACTCGCTCATCCGTTACCTCACAATAAACTTCTCCTTTCCTGAAAGAGCCTTGAATTGCCCGAAGTGTGGCTTTATTAAGTTGCTCCGCCCAAAATGGAGCAAGAACACAGTGGGCTGAGCCAGTCACAGGATCTTCAAAAATATTATGTTTAGGATAAAAGCAGCGAGAATAAAAATCCGCATCGTTTCCTCTAGCGGTTACAATTAATCCACGTTTAGGCAATTTTTCCAGTGTTCTCAAATCAACCTGTACTTGCATTACCTGACTTTCATCAGCAAGCAGAATCATATAATCAAGTTCACTTTCATAACAACGAAGAGCACTCTTATCAATTAGAGATGCAATTAATTCAGAAGTTTTACTTGATTGAAAATTTAACCGCGGAAAATCCAATGTATAGCGATTCTTCTTTTTACGTACAGCCAAAGGGCCACTCATACTTGAGAACTGAATGCTCTCAATATGCCCCTGGCCTAATTCATGTAAGGCAAAGCCAGCTGCCAACGTGGCATGCCCGCATAAGCTGATTTCACCTCGCGGGGTAAACCAACGAATATGGAAACCTTGTTCATCCTTAATTACAAATGCAGTTTCTGAGAGATTATTTTCTACAGCAATAGCCTGCATTAGTTCATCATTAAGCCACTCGCTTAATAAACAAACTGCGGCAGGATTGCCATGGAAAATTTTATCAGTAAAGGCATCGATCTGAAAAATTTCAATGCTCTGCACAGCATACCTCATCAAGTAATCTGAAAACGATATTAGATACTAAATGAACACTTTTCCACTTCTATGGGTTCCTGTTCAAATGTTGCAGAAGATTAACTGTCTCCATCATGATAAGCAAGACTTTCCTGATTAATTTTGCATCCTGATAGAATTTGTTAAAATATTCCAATAACGTCTGAGAACAGTTTAATGGACGTAAACCTGCGTAGCTAATTTTCCTGCCAGCAAATCAAGCTCTTTAAAAGCCTCATGAGAATTGTCAGAATAATCCTGATCCTGAAGGAAACGAAACTCATTTAATAAGGGCAAGATCTCTTTTGTCAGTAATCCGGCATTTAAATTGTCAATTTGCCTCATAATCATAAAAAAATGAGGGAATTGCACATCGAAATAATTAGTTGTTTTAGATTTAAACCTGGTGCCATCCAACATGGAATTACAAAAAACCGGCGTTATTTCTGTGGCCCCTGGCCAATAATGCAACTGCTCATACCCTTGATTTTTTCCCATTGGGTTCATATGTCCTCTCCCTGATTAATGACTCCAGATTACCAGTATAGATCAGAGAATAGATAAATCGACAAGTTATCATTTTTTTATTATATTTTTACGCAAAAAACGGGCAGGTGACAGCGCTTGAACGAGAATCCGCGGGATAAAAGATGGTTCATTGTTGATTAAAGAAGCCAGCCACTCGGAACTTAATGGGACAGTTGTTAAACCTCTTGAACCAAAACCTGCACAAATATATAACCCTGGATAGTAGGCTCCTGAAAGTGGAATCCAACGCTTTGCATTGGTTTTTAATGTTGCAAATCGTTCCATGAATACCTCCTTCTCCGGTACGGGGCCTACAATAGGCAAATAATCGGTTGTAGCCCCCCGTACAGCAGACCAGTGGCTTTTAACTTCCTCAGACCAGGCCAATCCTGCTGAAATTTTTTTTAACCGACTCAGGTTGGTTCTATCATCCGCCAGACAACATGTAGACTCTGAGGATCCCAGATGATAAGTAGCCCCCAGGGCATGTAGATCATGATATTCAGGCAAGATATGGCCATCACCACACAAGGGGATTTTTAACCGACTGCTCTCTTGGCTAACAGCAATAGAAGTCATTTGTCCCTGTATTGGTTTCAGCGGTATATAATCTGTCTGCATGAATTTTGCTGCCTGATAACCATTGGCTATAACCAAAACTTCAGCGAAAAAATCTGCAGCATGCCATTGTCCATTAATGTATTTCAATTCCTTTATCGTGGTATCAGGTACCCAATTAATTCCTGGAGTTTGAGAAAGTAACTGGCATAGACTTTTAGAATCCAACCAACCTGAAAAAGGAATAAAAAGCCCTCCTGTTGACAGATTAATACCGGCTAACTCTGATGCTTGTTGTTCATTAACAAGCATTCCTAATTCCGGGTAGTGGCTTAGCCATCGTTCAAGGCTAACTTGCGTTGTGCGTTCTTTGTCATTAAAAGCAAGCTGCAATATCCCGGACAGATTACCAACAGGATGGTCGAAAAGTAATTTTTTATAACTGCGGTGGGCAAATAAAAAAGCACTTAGCATAAACAAGGTTAACGGGGACTGATAACCAGAGAGCTTAGGATAAAAAACCGCCTGAGTATTTCCTGAGGCTCCCGTACCTACTTCATTGGCAGCATCAATCAAACTTACATTCCAGCCGCGTTTGGCCAGTGCATAAGCTGTGTAACAACCAGCAAGGCCAGCACCAAGGACAATGGCTCGCTTATCCCTAACTTTCCTGTTTACATCAACATGCCAGGGAGTGGTTCTTAAGTTTGGCTTCACAACTTCAGTAACTCCCTTGAATCGAGCGGTTATCATTTCCCTTTTTTTTGCAAATCCTTTGATCTTGTTAACGTCGAAACCAATGGCTTGTAAATTTTTCTTAACAATGCCCGCAGAAGAAAAGGTGGCCAGTGTGGTTTCTTTTTTTGACAGCAAGCCGATCATATAAAATAAACTTTCAGACCACATAGCTTTATTTTTAACAGGTGCGAAGCCATCAAGGAACCAGGCATCGACAGGATTAGTTCTTAGCTGTCTTTCCAATATTGGTTCACCACAGCTTAATAACTGATTAAAGCAATACTCCACATCACCTAGCATTAAATGCAGGTTAATGCGCCCATCATCAAAAGATAAATAATGAAATCCAGGGGTTAGAACAGGATAATCAGCAAGCAGTTTTTGGGCTTGCTCCTCTAAATCCGGCCATAACATTAAACATTGAGCGAGATCTTTTGCTGTTAAAGGATATTTTTCACAACTGATAAAATGCAATCGCGTATGCTTTGGCGCATATTTTAACCACAAAGACCAGGTTAATAAAAAATTTAATCCGCTGCCAAAACCTGTTTCGGCAATAACAAAGGTGTCTTCTGTTAAGTTTCGCCAGCGCTCAAGGAGGTTATTTCCCTGAATAAAAACGTGATCGGCTTCCTGCAAGCCATTTTCAGTTGAAAAATAAATATCATCAAATAGCCGGGAAAATGGGAGGCCATCACGCCATGCCAAATCTGCCGTTTCAATCGGAATAAAAGGATCACTCACTCTACAACCCATTAAGCCATTGCAGGCTCTTCTTCATTACTCAAAGAAGTCTTCTCATCGTCTATCCATGAACGCAATCTGGGAGTCAATAAAAATAGCAGCAACGCAGTAGCAATCGCAAACAACCCCAGATTTAAAAAGACACGACTGTAACCACTATTAGTCACCAATGGATTGATTGTTTCCTGTCCTGCAATCATTAAATTGGAACTATAGCTTGATAAGGTGGCCCCCACCCCGTTGGCCAGCATCCACATGCCCATCATGATTCCCTGCAATGAACCAGGAACCAAAGCGCCTACCATAGCATAACCAATCGGTGAAATAAGTAACTCACCCGCACTTTGCAATATAAAGCAAAAGACCACCCATCCGGGAGCTACCATACCTGCTGAATCAGCGCTGGCAATTCCTAATGGCAGTAAGGCAAATGCCATTCCTATCAATAACAAGGAAAATGCAAATTGTGCAGGTATATTAACCTTTACTCCCTGCAAACGCATGTAATTGAGTAAAAAACTTAGTAAAGGCCCCCCTAAAACGATGCATAATGTATTAATAGTTTGAAACCATTGGGGGGCGATAGTAAATACAAACAATTGGCGTTGCACATTATTTTCAATAAAATGAGTTAATCCCATAGGGCCAATCTGATAGAGCATCCAGAAAACAGCACTTATAACCATTAATACAATGAAAGCAAACATCTTTTCACGTCTGTCCTGCCCCCCTTGTTGAAAGGCAAGTCTACAGGCCACAACTAACATAACAGCTCCTGTAGCCAACACTATTTTATTTGCCAAATCCGCAAAATGCAGCAATTGACTTAATAGTATTGGCAAACAAAGCACTATGGTAATCCCCACTGACAACATACGCTTCTTACGATCGTGGGACAATTGCGAATAAGAAGTATGCTTGTCCGCTAACGAATTCCAGAAATATAAACAAATAAAAATAGCAATCAGATTACCTAAACTGCTTAATATAAATAATCTTTGATAATTATGTAATAATTGAAAATAACCACTTAAGCTAAAACCGGTAAAGAAACCGATATTCATTCCCGCATAATTCCATAAGAAAGCGGTTTCACGGCGAGTATCTTTAGGTTTAAACCGTTCTGTCAGCATACAGTTGACGCAGGTTACATTAAGTCCACAACCTGTCAGGAAGAAAGCTAATCCATAATAAAGCGTATTGCTTGTTTCTGTTGCCAATAAAATACAACCAATTATCTGAGCAAGCATGCCGAAACAAAAGAGACTTCGATTCGATAAGAAACGGCCGCCACAGTAGCCTCCCAGCAAGTGAAGTGCAAAATTAATCGCGACGAAAATTCCTGTAATACTGTTCGCAAGAGAAGACGAGAGTCCCAGCTTTCCAGTCATATACAAAACCAGGGTCGAATACAACACGCTAAAACTTAAGGTGGAGAAAATTTGAATAAAGAAAAGTGCTATAATTCCTTGCGGAAAATCACTCCAGGCTGCTTTATTGCTATCAATTCTAGACATCAAATGCCTTCCTTTGTTAGCTAAAGTACCTTGACTATGACATGCAATTTTTTAACTGTCTATGCTCATTGCGAATGAAAAAGTCATGATATATAAACTTCTTACAAAAAGTTTCAATTTCTTTACACTATATAAAATTTTTTAACATGCCTTCCTGAAAAATTTGATGCTCGAACAGACAAGTGATTGCAAAATGACAATCCCGGTAAAATTGTCTATAAATAAAATAATGAGGAAATAAACATGGACGTATTACAAAAATTTAATTATCAACCATGGCCTAAGCTACCTTATGAGGATTTTTCCTCAACAAGTCACCTGTTGCATATGGGTACACAGGTTCTTGGCAAGCTAAAGTTAATGACGCCTTTTGAACCACAATGGGCGAATGTACCTCTTTGGATAACCAGTCGTGGCCTTACAACAGGCCCTATTCCCTACGAGTCAGGAATTTTTTCAATAGATCTTGACTTTACCGACCATAAAGTTATCTGCACAACCAGCTGGCAAAATGTGGGTGAGTTCAAATTACGTTCGATGTCCGTTGCAAAATTTACTCAGTTATTATTCAAATTATTATTTGATGTTGGTATTAATGTAAAAATAAATCTCAGACCACAAGAAGTAGCCAACCCTATTTCTTTCGATGAGGACACAAAACAGCGCTTTTACAACCAGGAACTTGCCAATTCATGGTGGCAAATTCTAGTGAGCTCCTATCGAGTAATGCAGCAATATCATGCACAATTTACTGGTAAAACACCGCCTATCGGTTTAATGTGGGGAACTTTTGACTTGCGAGACGCACGTTATCAACGTGTTGCAGTTCCTACTACAGGTCCCAATGCCGGGTATATTCGCCGCAACGCAATGAATGAAGCCCAAGTTGAAGCAGGATGGTGGAGTGGCAATGCAGATTATCCTCATGCCGCCTATTATTCATTTACTTATCCGCAACCGGAAAAAATTGAACAGAGTCAAATAAAACCTGATACAGCACGTTGGGATAATAAAATGGGTTTATTTGTTCTCAATTATGAAGATGTACGAAAATCTAAAAAACCGGAAGAAGACTTATTGATGTTTTTTGAATCTGCTTATAAAGCCGGAACAACACTTGCAAAATGGGATCCAAAACTTGTTGGTTCTGGTAAGCCAACCTAGTACAACGTTTCACTGAATCTGTCTTACACTGTCATGCCCGCGCAGGCGGGAATCCATAGACCAATTTAGCTCCTCACTTCTGAGAGATAGATTCCCGCCTGTGCGGGCATGACAAACTGGACAGATTCAGTGAAACGTTGTATTAGCGTAATCAGGAAAATACCCGAGAACACTATGGTAGCTATCAAAGGCATCATCTTTGAAAACTATTCTTGACCTGATGTAATTTATGCTTATACTCGCCCGGCAAACTATTTTTCATAATATTATTCTTAATAAACTAAAGGATGTGTAGCTTATGTCAAAATTTACTAATCCAGTTAGCGGAGCAATTACCATTGGAATTGGAAATGCTATTAGTACCTCCATAGGGGCTTCCATTCGCGATAACAATGTACATGACGAAACAGTTACAACTCTTACTGGCGGGGTAATTACTGGTGCAATTGCGGGGTTATTTGCTTGTTGTCTTCCAGAAGTCAAAAAAAACTCTAGCTCTGCTTTAAAATTTTCTGTGGGTATTTTACAAAGTAGTCTTGCTTTAGCTGCGTCTCTAACAGCACCTCTCATGGGCGAGGCAGTTTTGCATTACGGGACTGAGTGGGCTGAAGTGGTTGTAGATGACTTGATTGGTCGTGCAACACTTATTTCTGCTGCCGTCGGAACAGTTGCGGTCGTGGGTTTAGGTTTTGGAGCTGTAAAATTAGGTCAAAATTGTTCTTCATTTTTCTCCAGCATAAGTACAAGTAACCCTGAAGAAAAAGCTACGCCTACTCCTACTGCTGCTCCTAATCCTGTATAATTTTTCCCTCCATGTAGGTCGGACCTTGGTCCAACTTACACGTTAATAATTCATCTTGTATTTCTCAAAAGAATTTTTTTCCACCTGACTGTCTTCTTTAGGCCTTTATCGTTGTAAGGCTTGCCAATACTGCTTCTGCTGCTGTGATTGTCAGCCGGATTTCCTCATGTTGATGAGCACTGGATACAAAACCAGCTTCATACATTGAAGGTGCAAGATAAACCCCGTTCTCCAGCATTCCATGGAAAAATTGTTTAAATAACAACTCGTTCGATGAAGCAACGTCATTGTAATCAAATACTTGATCCTTGTTGCTGAAACAAAAACCAAACATTCCACCTAATGAAGCATAACAAAATGGTATTTCATATGATTGAGCAACCTCCGCTAAACCACCAATCATCGCCGAGGTATTAGCAGAAAGTGCTTCAAAAAAACCAGGTTTCTCTATTTCTGACAAGGTAGCCAAACCGGCTGCCATTGCCAAGGGATTGCCAGATAAAGTTCCCGCCTGATAAACGGGCCCCTCAGGTGCTAAATGACTCATGATAGCTGCTTTTCCTCCCACAGCACCTACAGGCATGCCTCCTCCTATTACTTTGCCAAGTGTGGTGAGATCAGGGCTGATATCAAACAAAGCCTGAGCCCCTCCTAAAGCAACCCTGAAACCTGTCATTACTTCATCAAAAATCAAAACCGCATTATATTGATCACATAAATTACGTAATCCCTGGAGAAACTCTGGCCTGGGAAGTACAAATCCCATATTTCCTGCAACAGGCTCGACAATAATGGCTGCTATATCACCATGATATTGCTCAAACAAAGTTGCTGTTTGCTCAAGATTATTAAAATCGGCCGTTAATGTATGCTCTGTGATACTTGCTGGAATACCAGGGGTAGAGGGGATGCCTAATGTTAACAATCCAGAACCTGCTTTGACCAACAGGCTGTCATTATGACCATGGTAACAGCCATTAAATTTAATCACCTTATTTTTACCAGTAAAACCACGCGCTAATCGTATTGCAGTCATAGTCGCTTCTGTACCTGAATTGACCATGCGGATTTTTTCTATGGCTGGCATCAGAGAGGTAATTTTTTGTGCCAACTTTAATTCAAGTTCGGTTGGTGCCCCGAAACTCATACCATTGTGTAACACATCACTGACTGCATGGATAACATTTCGATCACAATGACCAAGAATTAGCGGGCCCCAGGAGCCAACATAATCAATATAATGTTTATTATCGACATCAACTAAATAAGCCCCCTTTCCTTGTTTGAAAAAAATCGGCTCGCCTCCAACCCCTTTAAACGCCCGTACAGGAGAATTAACGCCACCCGGGATTATCGCTTGCGCCTGGGCAAATAATTGTTGTGAATTGGTCATGACTACTCCATCGCCTTTAATTGGCTTGTATTTTATCTTTTTTTTATAAGATTGACAAAATTTATAACAGCTTTCGACTTTACATTACGTGAATCAATAGCTACATTAGGCCATTTTAAACGTAGAGCAATCAGAGTATGCAAGAATATAAACGATATATTTGTGTCATTTGTGGTTTTATTTATGATGAGGCTGAAGGATGGCCTGAAGACGGTATAGAGCCTGGAACCCGCTGGGAAGATGTTCCTGAAAACTGGTTTTGTCCCGATTGTGGTGCAGGCAAAGAAGATTTTGAAATGGTTGAATTAGAATCATAACAAAGTATATCCCCTCCTTCAGAGAAATTAATCTAAATTAAGTGCTCTTTGAAGGAGGCAACTAAAACGGCTTGACCACCACAAGTAAAACGATAGTAATTAATAACAAAGTGGGCAATTCATTGAAGAATCGGTAATATCTTGAATTTTTTGAATTTTTTTCCTGAGCAAACTGCTTTAAAAAATGGCCACAAAACAAGTGGTAAACCCACAACAGAACAACCAGACTCAATTTCAGATGCATCCACCCCGCCTTTAAATAATACGCAGGATTATAGAAAATGAGCATTAATCCCAAAATAGTTGTAATTATAGCGGCAGGCCAGGTAATCCCGTAATAGAGACGTCGTTCCATTATTCTGAAGCGCTTTTTACTAATGCCGTCTATCGTATCAGCATGATAAACAAAAAGCCGAGGTAAATAAAAAAGCCCTGCAAACCAGGCAACCATTGCAATAATGTGAAACGCTTTGATAATTAACATTGAGTACCTGCTATTTTCTCTTTTGCTTACGGGAGTGCTTAAGCAGATTAAGTGCTTCTACACTTAAAGAAAAGCCCATGGCGAAGTATACGTAGCCACGAGGCACATGGAAAGAAAAACTGTCAGCGACTAACACCATACCGATTAAAATTAAAAAACTTAATGCGAGCATTTTGATTGTTGGATGTTTATCGATAAACCGGCTAACCCCCTCACTAGCGTAAATCATGACCAGTATTGCAAAAGTAATCGCCACAGCCATAACCCAGAATCGTCTGGTTAACCCTATCGCAGTTAATACGCTGTCTAGTGAAAAAATAATATCCATTAGGGCAATCTGTGAAACCACACCCTTAAATGTAGCCGTTTTTTTGCTATATGTGATTTCTTCAATATCTCCCTCACCAACCTCATAGTGAATTTCCTGTGTTGCCTTAGCGATTAAAAAAGCACCACCTGCAAATAAGAACAAATCACGTACTGATACAGAAATATCACCCAGCGTAAATAACGGATGGGTTAGCTTTACCAGCCAGATCGCTGAAGCCAATAGCATCAGACGTGTCATCCAGGCAAAAGTCAACCCCCATCGCCTGGCTTTTTTTCGCTGCTCTTTAGGCAGTTTCTCACTTAAAATAGATAAAAAAACCAGGTTATCTATTCCAAGTACCACCTCAAGAATAGTCAGAGCCAGAAGGCTTAAAACAATATCCAGAAACTCCATTATCAGTATTTTTAAGTAATTAAATATCTCCTATTTTCCAACTTAATCATCTAAAGGTAAATGGTTCACTTTTCATCTTATCTCAGCTATAATAAGGGGGTTAAATTAAGCATTACAGGTGACACAATAATCAAGTTAATCAAAAAGCTGCTACGTAAATCAAGAACTCGTCAGCCACCTGTCGACGTAAGTTACATTATTCCGCGTACCCAGCATAATATTTCCAAAGCAGACATTAGCCTCAATGCCCTTAAGGTATTGAACCGTCTTAATAGCGCAGGCTTTCAGGCTTATCTTGTTGGTGGCAGCGTTCGTGATCTTTTATTAGGAAAAGCACCCAAAGATTTTGATGTCGCAACGAATGCAACGCCCAATCAAGTAAAAAAGCTCTTTCGTAATGCGCGCATCATCGGCCGACGCTTTAAACTGGTTCATATTATTTTTCATCGAGATATTATTGAGGTTGCCACCTTCAGGGGAAGCAGCGTCGAGGAAGATGCAACGATTGAAACAAATCAGCAAACCAATGAAAAAGGCATGCTTGTTCGTGATAATATCTATGGCACGCTTGACGAAGACGCCTGGCGCCGTGACTTCACTGTGAATTCACTTTATTACAATATCGATGATTCAACAATTATTGACTTTACTGGTGGTTTTCCTGATGTAAGACAACAAGTTTTGAGAATGATTGGTGATCCTGCAACCCGTTACCAGGAAGACCCTGTTCGCATGCTGCGTGCAATCCGATTCAGCGCAAAATTACATTTTAATCTTGCAGCAGAAACGGCAGCCCCAATGTCTCAATTAAGTCATTTAATAAGTCATGTATCTGGCTCTCGTTTATTTGATGAGATAACCAAGCTTTATCAATGTGGCGAAGCAGAAACAGTTCACCGTTTGCTAATGGAGTATGGATTATTTCCTTATTTATTCGAGCAAACAGCCAGCTTGCTACATAGTAGTGACTACCCTGTGAACGCCCTATTGGGAATAGCACTTGAAAATACTGATACTCGTGTTCGGGAGAACAAGCCTATAACCCCTGCTTTTTTACTTGCCGTTTTCCTTTGGTTTCCATTAAAAGCCCGCGCCTTAGTACTGCAGCAACAGGAAGACATGAGTCCTTTACCCGCCCTGGAAAAAGCTATGTCCCAGGTTATTCTGGAACAATGCCGAGCTATTTCCATTCCAAAACGATTCAGCCAAATTATGCGGGAAATATGGCTGCTGCAGTTTCGTTTTCCCAAACGTCATGGAGGCAGAGCATTTAATTTGCTGCAACATCCACGATTTCGTGCCGCCTATGACTTTATGGCCCTTCGTGCATTGGCTGGGGATGAGTCTATCGAACTCGCGCAATGGTGGACCGCATTTCAGGATGTTAGCGAAACAGAACAAATGGAGATGGTCAAATCACTTAGCCCGACAAAACCAAAGACCAGAAAGCGTCGTAAACCCAAGACAATAACATCTTCATGAATCGTTGCTACCTGAGTCTGGGAAGTAATTTAAAATCACCGGAGCGTCAACTAAGGCAGGCAATAGCTTCTCTGCGTAAGCTTCCCTCAACTCATATAATTAAGGTAGCTACTTTTTATCATAATAAAGCATGGGGAAGGAGAAACCTGCCCGACTTTTGTAATACTGTAATCCTCCTGCAAACCACCCTGAAACCCCAATATCTGCTATCAATTTGTCAACGAATCGAGAGAGCGCATGGCCGTGTACGTAAGGTTCGATGGGGAAGTAGAACACTTGATATTGACATATTGCTATTTGGGAATTTAAAAGTCCGCAGCCCGAAACTAACGCTACCCCACCCTGCTCTTCATTTAAGGGATTTTGTGTTAATCCCTTTACTTGAAATTGCTTCAGGCTCTTTGGTAATTAATAACTCAACTCTTTCTGAACTTATTAAGTGCATCAGACCTGACAGGTCATGTCATCCAAAGGACTTGATTGCCGGACAATGAGGCATTTGTGCAGTTAATATATTTTGTGCATTTGATATCGTCTCTTTTAAATCATCAGGC
The DNA here is from genome assembly GCF_900640175.1 of Legionella sp. W10-070. Classification (GTDB taxonomy): domain Bacteria; phylum Pseudomonadota; class Gammaproteobacteria; order Legionellales; family Legionellaceae; genus Tatlockia. The sequence goes on from NZ_CAAAJC010000015.1 coordinate 54,847, forward strand.
AAATCTTTTTTATATGATTCTTTTTCAAGTCGTGCTTGTATTTGCTCACACGCTTCTGCCCATGACATCGATTTTTTAGTTGCTTTTGAGAGCAGGTTTAAAATATCCGCAACAAAAACAGGGACGTGAACTTCATCTGGAAAACCCTGATTTCGTTGTGATGGCTGATTTAATATGTTGATGGTCACACGCTTATAATGAGCAGGATAACTTTTCTCAAGTAAATATTTTTCAAGGTAAACCAAGGGTTCTTTATACTCTTTGATCTTTCCATGTTTTTTATAAAAAAATCGTTCTGTAGAAGTAAAAAAACAAGAGGCAAGGAAGCGGGTAATTCTATAGCTTTCTAATGTTTTCACCCAGCGCTTCTCCTTCGCATAATATGCTTTAATTTGTAAGCGAGTTTTTCTCCAAAGATCCAGTTGCTCCTCGGGTGTTTGGTTTTCTACTGCTTTTTCTGCGTCACGGTAAAGAGCGATGACTTTTTTCATAGTCGTTGGAATAGTGGATTTACCAGAGTCAGAGAATACAATGCCTTTCGATTGTTTGGAGGGAGCGTTAAATTCAACGAAAGACTTGTCCAACTCTTTTTTAATCGCTTCGATTTTGTAGAGTACAAAATGATTATAAATTTTTTCATCGAATTTTTTAATGATATCCATACCAAAATGATCCACCAGTGTATTGACAAGGACATGATCATTTTCCCTTATCAATAAATCCAAGATATGGGTATCGTTACTAATGTAGCCCGATTGCAGTGTAGTACCGTGCTGCAATAATGATTGAACCTGCTTGATATTTCCTTGTAAACAAGCCACTATCAATGGACTCGGGGATGGATTTGCCCTGCTGGTATTAGACTCCTTATTGGATGCCATTTTTATCTTTTCAGAAGCTTGTTGAATTCTTTTCCCGGTAGGATGCGAGAAAGGTTTAGTTGTAACTAATGCTTCAATAATCGGTGCTTTCCTTCTAGAGGGCACTTTATCCAAAGCCTCTGAAATAGTTTTAAAGCCATGTTTATCTGCGTAATACTTGGGTGTATGATCATATTTATTTCTTTCATTAGCTTGTATGTCAGGATGTTTTAGCAACTCCAGTGTGATGTCTTCATAGCCAAAATTTACAGCCAGATGCAGAGGTGTATTGCCGTTTTTATCTTTTATATTTGGATCACATCCATTGGCCAATAATAATTGAACGACGTTAAAATTACCGCTACGAATCGCTGTAAATAATAAACAAGGATTATTATCTTCTTGAGCATTAATCGGGTGAAACCCGTTTTCTAAAAGATAATGAACTAATTTTTCGTCGTTATTTAAAATGGCAATATATAAAGGGGAAAGACAATCCGTAAAATCGGGTAATCGATGAAAAGAAAGAATTTTTTCGACAAGGTCTTTATTGCCATAAAAGCAGGCATTATGAATAGGCAAATAACCCAAGTCATCAGGAATGAGTAATTGATCCCGGCTTAACCCGAAAATAAAATCCACAAGCTCAGATTGACCATGATAAGCTGCAAAGTTAAGGGGTGTGAAGCCCTCATTATTTTGTAAATTTAATAACTGAGTCACTTGCTCAGAACTCAAATAACTCATGATGCTTTGACAATGGTCCAATAATCCATATTGAATCGCCAGGTGAAGTGGTGTATTGCCATCAGCATTTTGACAAAGTAAATCTTCAGGGTTTGTCTGTTCTAAAATCGTTTTAAGCAGTAGCGGTTCCCTGTATTGACTGGCCATATGAATGGCTAGATTTTGCTTGTCATCTGCAAAGTCAAGGACATCTTTATCCCAGCTTAATATTTGCAAAGCAGCGTCCACTTTGCCTATTGTCATCGCATAAAATAACCCTGATCCGAGCGCCTGTTGGCAGTATGGAAGAAGTGATTGAAGGGTTGTTAATTGGCAGTGTTGAATAACTATCCTGAACTCTGTGTCTTTAATATTAACCTTCGTTGAGTTTAAGATAGCCAAAACAATATCAGGACTATCAAATAAAAGCGCCAGAGTAAAACAAATATTCACATCATCTTCAGTCAATATTTCTGAAAATCCTGGCTTCTTACCATTGATAATGCCTGTGAATAATTCGTCGTACATAGGAGGTAAATGAGGAATAATCATTTTTATACTCTCATTTTTGCCTTTGCGCAGCGCATGTTGGAATGCAAAAATGATGTCCTCTTTTTTAATAGATTCATTTTTTAAAAGAATGTCTAGCCATTTAGTATTATCTTTCTCAATGGCGGTACTGAGAAAGGTTGGAAAATGACCATGGGGTCGTATGTGATTCTTCAAATGACTTAATACGCTTTCACGATTTTTTATGAGTGCAATACCAAAACTGTTGTTGATCGCTTCTGCTGATAAATTGGCTTCGGCTTCACAATGTTGCAATAAGGGGAGATGGCCATACCAGGCAGCCATATGATGAATAATGGAGTATGCTGCTTCGGGGGATGAAAATTTAGCTGAAAACTTTTCATTTGCCATCAACGTTTTGATAATATCGTCGCGACCTTTCATAGCGGCAATTTTCAATATGTCTTCCGCAGATATCTGATCGATTAATTCGTCGAAATCCTGATGATGTATAATAAAATCGATAATGTCTGTATAACCATGGTATACAGCAATGTGCAATAAGGTGAATCCTTTTTCATCCTTAAGCAATAATCGGTTTTCTTGAGTCAATATATCTTTTAAAAGAGTGATTCGATCGAATGGAATGGTGGATCGGTTTCGCAGATCATCGTCATAAAAATTGAAGGTAATGGCATAATTTTTCGTTTTTGAATTAAAGCGATTATAGAGGCATTGCTCGATTTCTCTGGCTGTTTGTTCAGACCCAATAAATGACCGTTCATCTATATCGGGATAATTGGCATCAAATATACTGATTGTTTTGTTATTTTGTCTTTTCGCAGAAATCACATGATTATGACAACTGATCTGAATTTTCCTCAAACCAGCATTAATAAAATTCTGGACAAGTTGATGGATTTCACCACGTTTAAAGATCCCGCCAATGGAAAATGCGGGAGTGAGAGGTGTTGTTCCTTCAACATTTGCGAGCGGGCCTATTTTATCCCAATCGGTTTGCCATATACCGACGTGGTAATCTTCGGGAGAACGGAGAATTTTTGCCTTTTCTGCAAAGCCATGACGGCTCTCATCATCAACAATACTATTTTCTAACCAAAGCCTTTTAATCCACTCACTAAAAGAAGCGTAATCAGATAAGTATAAAAATGAAAATAAGTTACATTCTCCATCTTGATTAAGATGATAAGGTTCCCAGCGAGAAAAATAGTCATTGTTTCTTCGAACAATCAGGCCTCTTTGTCCCATACGATAAACCACATGCTAACGATGGGGATACAATAACAATTAAAGGTTAAGATAATATTAATTGGTAGCTCATATTACGCTGTTAGATGTAAATCAGCATGCCACACGAATTCTTGATTTGTCTCAAAGATAAATTATCCTAAAAATCCTTGTCCAAAAACACTACAATATTGAACAGCTTATTTTTAAATGATCAGTAAACGTACTTTCAGGGCTAATATCCTCAGGAAACAGGTGTCTTAGTTCAAGTAATAATTCATTATGAACTGGATTGTAAGGTTGGTAAAATTTAAGATGGTTCTGATTTTGCTGATATTGGTTACACAACTCTAAAAATGTTAGATTGGATTCTAAAGAAATTTTTTTATGAAAATCAAACCCTTTTAGAAGCGCTAATGTCTTTTTATAATCACTTTTCTGAGCTTCAAAAGGAATATCATATTCAGGCTTGGCATTAAACATTGCTTCAATAAGAGTCTTACCTTTGTAGGTTGAATATAAATCAATTGAAGGCTTTTTATTTAGTAGTATCGACAAGCGAAGATGATCGCCGGATGCTGCTGCCTGCCAAATTTCACTTTTAAATGAGGCTATCATTGCTTCATTTCTACTATTGGCATAATCAAAAATCAAGTCAGATTTCGAATCCTCATCAGTTACATCAGAGAACATTTTCAAGAAATGAAAATCGTAATTTTCAATCTGGACTCTTAATTCAAGATGGTGATTTTTAGTTTCTATATATAATCTGGAAAAATCATAAAAACAAGGACTGATTTTTAAATCAGGGAGTTTATCATGCTTGGAAATATCAATTGAGTTATTGGAAGATGAAACGCTAAATACGCTTACTATTTGAGCTTCTTTGCCAATAAGTAATTTGAAGGCAAACTCGTTTTTACTTGAAAGTGGATGTTCTATTTTATCAAAATAGGTTGCACTTCCTTCTTGTCTTTCAACCGTTTCAATTCTACTCACAATTTTTAGACGATATAATTCTCCACCCGCATTAACCCATTCATCATTTTTTGATAAATAGACTAAATTTCTGAAATCAGAAATATTACATGTATCTAATTTTTTTATAAAATCGGTATCAATCATAGGTTCAATCTTAAAGTTAAGAGGATAATTTAAATCAGCTCCCTTTTCTATCAAACAGGATACTCTCAAGCTGGCACGAGGTGTACCAATATAAAATAGTTAAGGCTTCGCTACTAAAGCCAAGTTTAGCAAATTTGCAACTCTATGCCCTCAAAATAGCAATTTTGGCGATAATATGCTCATCTTAGCCACAGATAGATCCAATACTTATAAATTGATGTAGCCCTGCGCTCGGAAGTAATTCATTGATATTTTCATTAAATATCAACTACACTTAGTTTAGATTATACAGTTGGTAAAGCGAGGGAATCGTGTATACAGGTATTTTGCACGCAACGGATTTAAGTGAAGATCATTTTAATATCTGCAAACGAGCAGTTGAAATCGCCAGTTATTTTCAAGCAAAACTGCACTTGCTTCATGTAATAGAACCACCTGCAAGCCTCCAGCTGGCTCAAGGCCTGGGGTTTGCAGAGTTGGCTAATCCTTCCAAGGACGATGCCCTTACTGTAATGAGCCTCTTAGGTGATGCGCTTCAGATACCTCCTGAACAACAACATGTTGAGATAGGTTCATTGAAAATGCATATCCTTGAGAAAGTAAAAGAGTTCAAATGCGGGCTAATTATTATGGGAAGCCATAATCCTAGCGCGGTACCCGCCTTTCTTGGCAGCACTGCCTATGCCATGCTACATCATGCTCCCTGCGATGTACTGACTTTACGAGCGGATATTAATATTTAAGGTCGAGGAATAACAGCATTACCTGGTTTTCTTCTTCACTTGCTTCATTAACCTTTTCTTCTTTTTGATTTGCCTTGAGGTCAACTGATTTTTTTTATCTTTGAAAGGGTTAGTACTCCCCTTGAATTCTAACTTCAGGGGTGTACCCACTAAATCTAAATGGCTGACAAAAGCATTATTTAGATAACGTTTATAACTATCAGGCAACGAATCAAGCTGGTTTCCATGAATCACGATAATCGGGGGGTTATGGCCACCTGCGTGGGCATATCTAAGTTTTATTCTTCGACCCTGTACCATTGGAGGGCTATGTTGGCTGACTATATCTTGCAATAAACGTGTCAGTTTGGGAGTTGAAAACGATTGCATTGCTGAATTATAGGCTTGATCTATATCCTTGAATAACAGGCCCACCCCACTGCCATGTAACGCTGAAATAAATCTAATCTTTGCGAAATGAACAAAATGCAAACGGCGCGATAACTCCTCCCGGACATGTTCTTTATGCTCATCATCAAGGCCATCCCATTTGTTAACCGCGATTACCAATGCCTTCCCTGCTTCAATAATAAAACTTAGCAAGTGCATATCCTGATCGGTCAGTCCCTCACGAGCATCCAAAAGCATCATACAGACGTGGGCTTCTTTAATCGATTGCAGGGTTTTTATTATTGAAAATTTCTCAATCTTTTCTTCTACTCGAGCACGACGACGAACACCTGCTGTATCAATGAGGACGTAAGGCTTTTCGTCACGCTCAAATGGAATAGAAATACTATCCCGCGTTGTTCCTGGCATATCATAAACGACCACACGCTCCTCACCCAAAATACGATTAACCAAGGTTGATTTACCTACATTTGGGCGACCAATAAAGGCAATCTTTATTGCATGAGGCTCATTGTCATCTTGTGACGCTGGTTCAAAGTTTACTGTCAGGTTGCTCAATAGCGAATTCATTCCTCGACCATGAGTAGCTGATATGGCGTAAATATCACTATATCCAAGCGCTTGAAATTCAGAGCAAGCTATTTCTTCATCTATCCCGTCTGTTTTATTTACAACCAAATAAACAGGTTTACTGCTCTTTCTTAACCGTTGGGCAATGTTTTCATCAATTCCCGTTAAACCCGCCCTTCCATCAACTAAAAGCAGGATAATGTTTGCTTCTTCCAAAGCCATTTCTGACTGCTTTGACATAAGCGCGTCTACAGCCAAATCGTCTACGCCTACCCCTCCAGTGTCAACCACGATAAAAGGCTTGTCTTCAAACGAAGCATGCCCATACTGTCTGTCGCGTGTCAGACCTGGGTAATCAGCAACCAAGGCATCCTGGGTTCTGGTTAGCCGATTAAATAGCGTTGATTTCCCTACATTCGGACGACCAACCAAAGCAATTACTGGAATCATTATCAGCTCACAGAAAAGCGGTTTAATTTGCCATTATTTGTCATGACAAAAATACTATTACCCGATACAGAAGGGGCAGTAGTCACCGCACCACCAAGTTCTGCTCGTGAAACCAAATCACCATTGTTTATGGCGAGTACATGCAACAACCCTGTCTTATCCCCGATAATCAAACGATTCCCCATAAGCACCGGCTCAGTTAAACCGCGAGACTTTAAGCCAACCTGCTTCCAGTTCACCTGGCCATTGGTTTTGTTGATAGCCCACACGATATCATCGCTATCTGTCAAATAGAGGTTATTTTTGTCCATTACCATATTTTTATAAACCGAGGCTGGCTTCCGCCACAAAAACTGTCCGTCTGTCAGCGACAATGCACCAACATAACCCTGGTAGCTGGCAAGATAAACTATGTTTCCACGAACAATAGGATCAGCATCAATATCTACCAGGCGCTCAACATCACTTGCACCACTTGCATAAGCAATGCCACGCTGCCAAACCAACCGTCCCGTTTCTAAATCAACAGCATCCATTTTTCCATCAGAATAACCAACCAAAACCAATTTGTTGTCAACAATTACAGGAGAAGAACTGGCTTTTAAAATCAAACTGGGCGAACCATGGGCAGATACCCACAGTTTCTCACCAGAACCTAAATTCAAGGCATACAGATTACCATCGATCGTTTTAGCAATTACCTTATTGCTTGCAATAACAGGTTTTGACAACACCTCACTGGATACTTTAGCTTGCCATAATTCGCTGCCGTCGGTTTGTTTTAACAATATGACAGTTGAAGAGTCAGTACCAAGCGCAATGGAACCCGATGAAACTGCAGGGCCGCTTACTATACCACCTGCCAGTTTTTTAGACCAAAGCAGCTTACCACTTGACTTGTTAACGGCCTGAACCAAACCACCTGCATCAGCAGTATAAATGACATTACCAACTATTTCCGGCTTAAGTTTTAAATTGGCATTTGCCTTTTTAGAGCTACTCACAGGAACAGACCATTTCTCTACCAGGTTGGCTTTTGGTTTAATTGAGGCCAAAGGAGCAGGCTCAGGCGTATTATCTTTACCTAACATGTAATTATCGAGATGTGTACATGCCTGTAAAAAAGCAAACACTGACAAAATCACTAATTTCTTATTGTGCAACATATTACCTCTTCTTAGAGCAGGTTTGCCCCAAAACAGTCACCATGATCATAACTTATTTAGTTTAAGGATCCTAAAGTTAGTTGATTAGTTTTTGATAAATCAAACGATAGTCCCCTTTTTTTTGCAAGAATGGTTAGGCATGTAAATTCTCGCTCTTTTCTTTCATTGATTGAGTAAGAGCGGCTAATTCATTTGTTTTCATCTCAAGGAAAAGATTACCCATTCCACTAGTATGTACCGCTGTAATTGCTTTCTTATAAAAGTCAACTGCTTGTTGATATTTACCTGTTGCAGCATAGATATCACCCTTTAATTCATTCGCGACTGGCAGGTAAGCCGTATCATCGATATGGATTAATTCGGCTAATGCTTCCTCATACTTTTTTTCAGCGGTTAATAGGCGCGCGGCTCGGAGCCTTGCGATCTGTCTTAAGGGGGGCATTTTTGAATTATTTGCTACATAACTAAGGGCCTCTCTTGCTTTGACATATTGATCATGAGCCACATAGAGTTTGGCCAGAGCCAATCGTGCGGTATCAGCATAAACCGTTTGACCGTACTCATTAATTAGTTGATTGGCATAAGCGTGTACACTTTTATTATCCTGATTAGAAAAAGCAACCATCAGGTGTTCATAAGCATTGGATGCCTGTACGCTGACTTTATCTTGATGCCATGTCCAGTATTTATAGCCTGACACGCTTAATAATATTAACGACAATAGGATAGTTATAATAGTACTGTATTTGTGCCACCATTTCTTTATGGCGTCTAATTGCTCTTCTTCTGTCATATAAACAGACATAGTCCCTCTCCCCTGCTATCTTTCAAGCCGATCTTGTAAATAATGAATCAATTCCTGCTGGGGAATTGTCACTTGCTCTTCGTGAATTCGTAAATTTTTTATGCTTACCGAGCCATCCTTAATCTCTTCCTCACCAAAGATTAATGCGAAGTCGGCTCCGCTTTTATCTGCTTTTTTGAATTGACTTTTAAAACCGCCCCCTGCTGTATTTGTAATAATCTGCCAGTTACTGTTATCTCGCAATTTTTCTGCCAGAAATAAAGCCTGTTGTATGGCTTCCTCATCTGTAGCAATAACAAACAAAGAAAAGGTCTTCCTAGTCTCCAAAACGATATTTAAAGTTTCTAATAATAAGAGCAGACGCTCAGCGCCCATTGCAAATCCTATTGCCGGGGTTGGATTGCCTCCTAACTGCTCTACCAAAGCATCATAGCGCCCACCAGCACAAACTGTAGCCTGACTACCAAGCCTGTCAGTTACCCACTCAAAAACAGTATGGCCGTAATAATCCAGACCACGCACTAACAAAGGATTGACAGTGTAGGCAATTCCAAGTCTCTCCAAGCCCTCACAGAGTGATTTGAAACGCTTTTTACTCTCCTCCCCTAAAGAATCAAATAGCTGGGGCGCATTTCGTAACAATGGCTGCATCTGAGGATTTTTACTATCGAGAATTCTTAACGGGTTTCTTTCCAAGCGGCGCTTACTATCCTCATCCAGCTTATCAAAATGAGCCTTGAAATAATCCACTAATTTATTGCGATAACTTTGCCGTTCACCGAGTTCACCCAAAGTATTAATTTGCAAATGTACATATGATTTGATTTTTAACAATTCCCACAAACGCTGGCATATGGCAATCAGTTCAAGTTCAATGGCAGCACCCTCTATCCCTAATGCTTCAACACCAAACTGATTAAATTGTCTATATCTGCCCTTCTGAGGTTTTTCATGACGAAACATTGCCCCCTTATACCAAAGCTTTTGCTGCTGGTTATGTAACAAGCCATGCTCCAGACAAGCCCGCAAACAACCAGCTGTTCCCTCAGGTCTCAGGGTTAAACTATCGCCATTTAAATCATTAAAAGTGTACATTTCTTTTTCGACGATATCAGTCACTTCACCGATTGATCGCTTAAACAATTGAGTACTTTCTAAAAGAGGAAAACGAATTTCCTGGTAGCCGTATTGTAATAAACAACCAGTAAACAGTTCTTCCAGCTGACGCCAGGAAGGTGTTTGATGGGGCAGTATATCATTCATGCCCCTGATTGCCTGAACTCTTTCAACCACCATGATTCTCCAGGGTTAACTGACTACCAGATGTATTAGATGAAAAAATGGTTTGCATCTTGGAAAGATCAGTTAATCTGATTTCTGTTTCATTTTTGCTTGATGTCACTTTATTCTCAGCTGTCTTAATAGATGCAATCGGATAAATGTCCTTATTTCTCTGCCACCATAGACCTACAGCAACTACAATAGCGATGACAACCAGACCTGTTAACCAACGAATAAGCCGTTCTCCTTTGTTTGACTCCCGCCTACTCTGCCACAATGCTTTTTCCACCTTTTTTTCAGGAGTATGCATGCTGTTAAACATTGATAATAGAGGTTCTGGTGATAGTCCAAGCAGCTTGGCATAGGCACGTAAGTACCCTTTGACAAATACTGGCTCTGGCATTTGCTGATACTCATCTGCTTCGAGCAATTCAATAACTCTGACCCTCAGATGCAATTTACCAGCAACGTATTCCTGGCTGTAGCCTTTCTTTTCACGCACGCGTGCCAACTGAGAGCCAGGTTTTTCATGTATATTGTTTTCTTCATCCACTGTAACTGTTGTGTTCATTTTTTGCTCCGGTATGGTCCGTAAACTTATTTAATTTATCTAAACGCGCCTTATAGTCTGACACCAGCTTCTTTTTACCTGCTTGATGAGCAGCTTTTACCGCTAAAGCGAGGAGTCTTGGCTCATCTTGAGAAAGCATGGAATATTTCTGTAAATACATTAAAGCAGTCTTTGGATGACTTTGATTTAACTCCAGGGTAACCAGTTCATAAAGGGATTGGCTACGCCGCGGGTCCTGTTTTAATGCCTTGAGAAAATACTTTTTTGCCTTGGGATAATCAGGAATAGCCGCGGCACATAGTCCTGCATTCTCATAAGCTCCTGCTGTATTAATGTAATAAATATCATCAACTGCTTTTAAAAAATAACCTTCTGCTTCAGGGTACTTACCCAATCGACATAAAAAAGTACCATAATTATTTAACTGTGCGCCACTTTTGGGCGCTAATGACAGTGCTCTATTATAATAAATTTGTGCTTCTTTAGTGTCCCCTGTTTGCTCAAAATAGTAAGCCATAGTTGCATTGGCATCGGCAGAATCAGGTGCTAAATCAAGAGCAGTTAATAATTTACGTTTTGCTCTTGGCATGTCTCCTTGTCTTAAATAAGCCATCCCTAACTGGACATTATAGGTTGCTGCATTACTCTGTTTTTTCTGGGATTGAATCGACTGACTGCTCTTCATTCCCGCATGGTATTGACAGGCTTGTAACAGGCTCAAACTCAACAAGAGCGAAAAGCGCAATAAATTTAGCACATTAACCACATAGAGCAAAAAGAATTGAGCATTATAACCATGAACAAAGGAATTTAAAAATAAAATTCACACGGGAGTATATGAAACAGGCGAGCTGATTATCAGTGCTCATCATTTGTTTCGGTGGGCTGCTTTAAAGTCGAAAAATGCAATTTTTGCCATCTGGAAGAACGACTCGTTCTATCCTTTACTTCACCAGCGAGTTGTCCGCAGGCTGCATCAATATCATCCCCTCTGGTTTTACGTGTAATCGTATTAATTCCCTTAGCAAGCAAGCGTTCACGAAATGCATCAATCGCTGCTTTGGAAGAACGTTGATATTGGGTTAACGGAAAGGGATTAAAGGGGATCAAATTAACTTTTGCAGGAACATTCCTCAGTAGTCTAATTAATTGTTCAGCATGCTCGGGTTGATCATTAACATCTTTGAGCATCACATATTCAAAAGTAACTTTACGCTTGGGTTCGTCTTTAAAATATCGTTTACATAAAGCCATTAACTCAGCCAGTGGGTATTTCTTATTAATCGGTACTAATTCATTGCGTAAAATATCGTTTGGTGCATGCAAGGAAACAGCCAAAGCAACAGGGCTAACTTCTCTTAATCGTTCAAGTTCTGGTAAAACACCTGAGGTACTTAAAGTCACCCGTCGTTTTGACAGGCCATAAGCAAAATCATCCATCATGATATCCATGGCAGCGACCACATTATCAAAATTCAGTAATGGTTCTCCCATCCCCATCATCACTACATTGGTTATATGCTTATCATGAACCCCCTGATGCTGGGATAAAGCCCTGACAGCAAACCATACCTGGCCAATAATTTCTGCAGTACTCAAATTTCGATTGAATCCCTGTTTGGCTGTTGAACAAAAACTGCAGTTTAGTGCGCAACCAACCTGAGAAGAAACACATAAGGTGCCTCTACTTGCTTCAGGGATAAATACCGTTTCAATGCAGTTGCCACAATCTAATTTTAACAGCCACTTATGCGTCCCGTCGTTGGATTTTTGACAAGTTACCAATTCGGGTAAACGAATTTCAGCCATTTGGGCAAGCCTTTCACGCAAAGACTTACCCAGATTCGTCATTTGGGAAAAATCATTAAAACCAGCCTGATGAATCCATTGCATCAATTGTTGCGCACGATAAGGCTTTTCACCAATTTCGTTACAGAAGTTACGCATTTGCTGATAATTGAAATTCAACAGGTTAATTTTCTGGTTCATTACTTTACCTCTACAACAAACTATCTTGTGTAAATTTCATCCGGTTTGAAAAAAAATGCAATTTCCTGCTCAGCGGTTTCAGCGCTATCAGAACCATGAACGGCATTAGCATCAATACTGTCAGCAAAATCAGCACGGATAGTACCTGGCGCAGCTTCCTTAGGATTGGTTGCACCCATTATCTCACGATTCTTAACGATAGCATTCTCTCCTTCCAATACCTGAATCATTACTGGACCTGAAATCATAAATGTAACCAAATCATTGAAAAAAGGGCGCTCCCTATGCACGGCATAAAAACCTTCCGCCTGTTCACGGGTAAGATGCATCATCTTTGCAGCAACAATGTACAACCCGGCATTTTCAAAACGAGAATAGATTTGACCAATAACGGATTTAGTCACTGCATCAGGTTTGATAATAGATAAGGTTAATTCTTTCGCCATAACAGACTCCAATACTAAGATTTAAGATTAAAGTGCGGCATTATATACGATCCAATCCTCTGCTGGCTAATATAAATTTTATTATCGGGTATGATTAAAACTACGGTTTCTCCTTGAAAGTGGTTGCCTGGAGGTAACGTCAGTGATCCGGGATCGGAGCTTGACAATAAACTCATACCCCTGATTTCGCTGGCGCTCCAATTAACACCACTGCAGCTTTGACTGTCCCCTTCATTATCTACCTTTTCAAACCAGGAATTACCCGCCAATTTCTTTATCAAAATGGATAGACTCACGGTTTTCTTCCGTTTGTGCCGGATCAATACGGTATTCCGGAAGCAATTTTATCAGTTCATTAACCCTTAAGATCAACTCATAAAAATGAGTACGATATTCCCGCAATGTATTAGTCATGGCTGCTATCTCAGGAATAAAATCAGCCAGTTTCGTGTCAGCCTCTACCATGAATTCCCTGAGTGTGGTTAGTTCATCAACAAATGCCTGTCTTGCATCAGCAGATAAATTATGATCAATTATCTTTTCAACTCGAGACCAATTATTGCTTTTAAGATCCATACGCTTTTGACGACCAGAATCTTCCATCAGTAATATATTAACTGAGTTAATAATTGACTCTTCTTTCACTGACAAACCATTTTCCGACAATACAGCTCTAATCTTTTTTGCAACTACAGATAACGCTTTATGCCATTCATCAACCAGCTGGATAAGTTTTTTCTGACTTTCAGCAATCAGATTATTATGAGTAATGGTTTGTTGATGAAACGCATCCCCCATCGAAATTAGCCCCTGCCGTTCTTTTTCAAGATCTTCCCGGGTTAATCCTCCTGGTGAATCTTCCCCCTTCCCGGTTTCACCGGATAATAAATAGTCAACAAACAATTTCTGTGCATAAACCTGGTAATCATGAGCTTGTTGCAAGATAATCCCATTAAGCACGTTCTTCAACGGTACGCGCAGGAGATGATGATAAAACGTATTAGGATTTTTTATTGCGCTGATAAGTTCTTTTTGCTGCAGGCGAATTTTATAACTTTCTAAAATCCGCTCGGCGGTAACCAGTCCGTAGGTCGACAACCATATCGACAAGTCATTTTCTGCTTTTTCTTCGCTCATTATTCATCCAATTTGATTTTACAACCGTCTGTGATATAACGCATTCTTTTAGATTATAGTTTATATAAATATCATGCCAAGCTCTCTTTCTGACGATTTACAAAATTTAATAGAGTTCCTTCGTACCCCAACTCCCGATGCCTGGTTGAATGAAGCCATTAGCAATTTGCCCACTCTTCTAGTTGATCATGCCCATTGTGAGCGAAAAGCAGCAGCAACGGCAATTAATTTCATAAGTAAATACCCGGAAAAATCGGAGTTAGTTAGCGTAATGAGCCCCTTGGCGCGGGAAGAATTACTGCATTTTGAAAAGGTACTGGCCTTACTGGCCAAACGTCAGATTGATTTTGAACCTCTGCAACCCTCTGGTTATGCACAACAAATGCATCAATATGTAACGAAAGGAGGTTGTAAGGAGCGTTTATGTGATCAATTAATCATCGGTGCTATTATCGAAGCTCGTTCCTGTGAACGTTTCAATGCACTTATTACTGTACTTAATGACAGTGAATTAAGGAAATTTTACTCATCTTTAGTAAAATCTGAAGCCCGTCACTTTCAGAATTACCTGCGTTTAGCACAACTTTATGGGGGTAAAATTAACAAACGCGTTGATTTCTTCCTTCAAATTGAAAACAGGCTTATCAGTTCGCAAGATAAGGTATTCCGCTTCCACAGCGGAGTACCTGCTTTTACTAACTAGACATACCGGGGCCGGATGTGAGCGTTTCATCTTCTGTTAAATCTAGGGGCAATGTTTTTTCCAGAAAAGTATGCAATCCATTAGCTGGATCTTTTTTCAATTCATCAAAATCAGCTTTGGTCATCTTTGTATTTCCCGTAGGATCGTTATCATCTTTCAATATTAACCTTCCCGCTGGATCTTTAGCATCAGGGGTAAGCGTATAACCATTCTTCTTAGCCCAGGCTGACACTGATAAGTCCATAAAAAGCTGCTGCTCTTCCTGTGTAGTTTCTTTTCCATTAGCATGAAGCACGTAACTTAAATGACCTGTATCATCCATTTTCATGGAATAACTTATTTCTGGCGTGATAGTTTTTCTATGCTGATCTGCTTTACTCCAGGTGGGTTGCGATAGTTCTGAATACACGCCAGCAGCAATTGCTCTGTGAAAGTCCTCCATGGTACGGGCAATTCTGTTTATCCCGGTAGCCCATTCCACATAAGATTCCGCACCGGCCTGCATTAGTTCCTGGATATTTTTTTCTACCTTTTCCCAGTATTCATTACTTTTACTTAGCTTAGCTTCCTTTCTAATTGCTTTTAACTCATGCCTGGCAAGCCCTGTTTTTTGGGCATTTTCTTCTTGTTGCTCCTTTGTCAATCTGTCAGTCAGCGCTCGAGTAAAGGCATCGACTTCAGGACGAGTATCTGGACCTAAAATTTTTTCTTTCACTTTCTTCTTAACTTTACCTGGAATTTCTTTTACCGTATCTTTAACTTTTGTCAAATTAGCCATGCTTACTCCCCCAACAGGGTTGAACAAATTTAAAACCATTAGATTTATCATAACACAGTATCTGGGGAACGTCATCCCAGTCGCTTAAGACATACTGTTGATAGCAAGTATTATTATACTGATGATTTCTTAAGCCTGGCTTATGAGTGTGCCCATGAATTAGTTTATTTACCTGTAGCCGCTGCATATGCTGAATCATAACCTCAGGAACAACGTCCACTTGTTCGGCACTCTTTGCCTTATTAGTTTGACTATATTGCCTTACTTTGTTTACCAACTGATAACGCAGTTTGAAAGGCAATCGTAAAAATAACATTGGAAACCAGGTATTTCTCGTCACTCGTCTTAACCATTGATGCCCTTTATCCTTAATACAATAACGATCTCCGTGTACCAGCAGCACAGGCTCATCGAGCTGTATAATCAGGGGTTCAGACAGAAGCCTCATGCCGGCAAGAGAAGCAAATTTATTGCCTAACAAGAAGTCCCTGTTCCCATGAAGATAATAGACACTGACCTTTTGCGATAATTGGTATAGCCGCTCAGCAATTGCCTGGCTCCACGGCTCCAGCCCATCATCTCCTGGCCAGACATGAAAAAAATCACCAAGGATATATACCGCTTGCGTACTTTCAGAAGCCCAATCAATAAATGCATTAAATCGAGCATTGATCTCTGGCTCATCTGGATGTAAATGTAAATCGGAAATAAAAACAGCATCTAACATAAAGGCTCAATACAGATATGCTCATCTTGCAAATAAATTTGACAGGGTCCAGGTTGAGGTTCTATTGCATCGCTTATCCGGTAAAATCCTGCAATAGAGACTAACTCTGCCTCTAGTGACTGACAAAAAATTCTTGCATCCCTATCGCCGGACATGCCTGCCAACGCTCTCCCACGCAAGGCACCATAAACATGGATATTTCCATCAGCAAGCAATTCTGCACCATGACTTACTGAAGCTGTGATGACCAGATCCCCACCTTTGCTGACTACCTGCTGCCCTGAACGTACAGGAGTGGTCTGCAATTTGGTTTTTAATGATTCAATTGGTAGTGCTGCAGGTTCGCGAGTATCCATAAGCGGTTTGTCATGCGCAGAAGAGGCATTCAGCACCGCCAATCCCTGACATTGAGCCAATGTTTCAAGAAACGGACTTGTCCCCTGAACAGCAACGGGTAACAAGCCGCACTCCCGTATACACTGACATAAACGTTGTAAATCGACCTCTGTTTCTGCTAATAGGCTGCAATCCAAAACAATTGGCGTTTTATCAAAAAGACGCGGTGCTTTGGCAATAACTTCCGCCAATTGTTGCGAAAAAAGCTCCGCATCGCAGCTTAACAATTGCAGAACGGTAAAAGTATATAACCTGCCCTTGAGTTTAAATGCTTGTGATTTCAACAAATTATCAGCCATAACTACGATATCCATCACCCTGTTTTTTGTTTATACTAACATGAGGGGATTAATAACAGAAGGATATCAACGTGGATAAAGTCTGGTTTGAGCATTATCAAAAAAGTGTTCCTCACTCAATTAATGCTGATGAATACTCTTCCGTAGTCGATTTATTTGAAAAATCTTGTAGCAAGCATGCGCCACAGATTGCTTACAGTAACTTAGGAAGCAACCTTACTTATGAAGAACTTGATAAAAAAAGCCGTCAATTTGCCATTTATTTACAGCAACTCGGTTTAAAAAAAGGCGCGCGTGTAGCTATTATGATGCCCAATCTGCTTCAATATCCTGTTGCTTTATTTGGTATTCTAAGAGCAGGCTGTATTGTTGTGAACACGAATCCGCTTTATACCAGTGATGAAGTAATCCATCAGATGAATGATTGTGAAGCAGAGGTTATCATCGTACTTGCCAACTTTGCCAAGACGGTTGAAAAGGCATTGCCTCACACAGGCATTAAACATGTGGTCATTACACAGGTCGGCGATCTTTTTCCGGCAATTAAAAAATTCATTGTAAATACTGTAGTTAAACATGTAAAAAAAATGGTGCCAGCCTACCATATCCCCCATGCAATTGGATTTAATGAAGCGTTAAGTCAAGGCGAACACGGTAAATTAGAACCGCTTCATCTTGATCATCAATCTATTGCTTTCCTGCAATATACTGGCGGAACTACAGGTGTTGCCAAAGGAGCCATCCTGACTCACGGCAATATGATTGCCAATGTGCTACAAGCTTCTTCATGGATAGCCCCGTTAGGCGTTGACAAGCAGGATATTATCGTAACCGCATTGCCTCTCTACCATATTTTCTCGCTTACAGCTAATTGTCTGACATTTATCATGGCTGGTGCTAAAAATATATTAATTACCAATCCTCGTGATATTCCTCATTTCATCGATGAGATTAAAAAAAGTCAGTTTACAGCAATTACAGGGGTAAATACCTTATTCAATGCACTATTGAACCACCCCAAATTTGATGAAATTGATTTTTCAAAACTCAAACTTGCCTTATCAGGAGGAATGGCACTGCAGAAAAGCGTCGCCTTAAAATGGCGAGAAAGAACCGGGACTCGTGTTCTGGAAGCTTATGGATTGACAGAAACCAGTCCTGCAGTAACCATTAACCCGATGTATATGGAAGAATATAATGGAAGTATCGGCCTGCCCCTGCCTTCTACCGATATTTCTATCCGTGATGACGATGGACATGAAGTACCTACTGGTACAGCAGGCGAGCTATGCGTTAAGGGACCTCAGGTTATGGCCGGTTATTGGCAACGTCCTGACGAAACTGCATTAGTGTTTACTCCTGATGGGTTCCTAAAAACAGGAGATATTGCCCGTGTTGATGAAAAAGGTTTTGTTTACCTGGTAGATCGTAAAAAAGATATGATTGATGTTTCAGGTTTTAACGTTTACCCCAACGAAGTTGAACAGGTTATAAGCATGCATCCAAGCGTACTTGAAGTAGGTGTAGTTGGTATTGTTGATGAGGAATCAGGAGAACGGGTCAAGGCCTGTATTGTCAAACGAGACCCTGATTTAACGGCAGAGGAAATAATCAGTCATTGCCGCGAACACCTGACTGCCTATAAAATCCCTAAGGTAGTCGAGTTTTATACTGAATTACCCAAAACAAATGTAGGAAAAATCCTGCGGCGGGCATTAAAAGAGGCTCCTGAAGAAGCAGATGCCGCTTAATCTAAATTTAACATTATGGATTTGCCGTAAGACTCATTTATGGCAAATCCTGTCTTATATATCCAATTCTTTTGCCTTACCATTGTCCTGGCATCCAGGAGCCATGTAATCCGTGCGGTACCCTGCGTGGTAACTTAATCTTGGCGACTGGCTCATCAGTGAATGCTTGTGCGTCCAACAAAACAAAATCACTTTTATTCTCATTCTTGTTGTATACAAATAAAGCCACGTAGCCCTCGTCTTCCTCATTTCTTGATGAGTTCGGACTTGCCACAAAAACTGCCTCTCCAACCTCCATATTTTTTCCAAAATCATGCAATACAGTTTTTTTATTTTCCAAATCATACTTAATTATGGCATTGAATTGGTTGCCGCTTGTTCTGGTTGGAATGTAAATGTAGCGATGATAAGAAGAAATCTTCTCTTCATTAATACGTGGAAATTCCACAGGGTGATCATCAAGCTGATGATGGGCCACAGATTTGTTATTCAAATTTATTATCGCGCGATATAACAACGGAGGAGATTTAGATGCAGTTGTATCTTTTCCGAGAGCCAATTTTTCATGTCTTATATAATCAATAATAATTTGCGGCCCCTGCTCATAGGCATTCGCAAAGTGATAGACAAAAAATGGCTCTGTTTCTATAGAGAAAACTTCATTATTTTTACGATTAACCAGAATAATGTTCACCCCTAATTCTGGATTCCAACAAAGTAACTTGCCCTCATTCGCTAATCCACTGAAATCAAAAATAGCAGGACAATCAAAGAAGATGAGATAATTTTTTGTCAGGATGAAATCATGCATCATAGATGAAGTTGGCTTATTAATTGGTACATTAACCTTAAGGTTTCCTGTTTTATCCAACACATAATACTGTAAATAAGGTGGTTGAAGATTATAGGTGAATGCATAAAGTTCCCCTGTTTCCGGATCAAGTCTGGTATGAGCATTCACATTAAATGGCTGGGATGCCCCATTGGGACACCATTCCCCCATTGTCTGTAGCTGTGCAGAAATCTCATAAGCTGGACCTGCTTCGTACATTGCGAGGTATTGCTCAGCATGACGAATAATATGAATGAAAGCCCCATTTTTAATAGGGCCAGGATCCCCGTTCTTCCCAATCAACCTGGGCGACACGGGAACGGGTCGGGAAATTCCGCCATATAATGCATATCCCGCCCTTTTTTCTGCTATTAAGCCTTTTGTTTCCACAAATCGATTGCGATAGATTGCTTTACCATCATTGATATAAATGGCATGCAACATTCCATCCCCATCTATCGGATAGGTATAGGAAATAGGGTCAAAAGCGGGGTTTGGACCATTGCGCATATAGATTCCCTGTAGATCTTTGGGCAACTTGCCCTCAACAGGAAGATCAACCAGATGTAACTCATCTTTTATTGGTGCAAAATTCCCCTGAAGATAAGGGTTAGCAGTAACATCCTCTTTTTTCGCACTAAATTTTTTAAATAGAAATCCCTGATACCAATCAGGAAACCAGTTACTAAATTGGATAGCAATGACAAATGCTGAAATCGCTATTAAATCGACTATCCAATTAGCACTAATAATTGCAAATGATTGCAGGAGGCCGTTTATTGCTACCAACGATAATGCTAATGCCCATACTGTAGAGATGACATAATTAATATGCTTAAATGTCGGGGTCATCCATGCTATTTCATCCACTTTTTCTTTGGCATATTGCATACTAAATGGTTTTTTAATAAAGATGGAAACCCACATAACCACTGCCAGAATTATATTGGATAACAAAAATGCACGTTGTTGATTAAACCAGATTCCTACAGGCAGTAAATAGATTATCGAAAGAAAAGAAAAATAGATAAGTGTACTCCAGGCAAGGAGAAATCTATTGCGTAAACCCTGAAAATTAAAAATTACTGTCGCAATTAGTGCTGCCAGTGCAGCCAGTTCATGTGCCAGATAGTGAGAGCCTGCCAGAATAAAATAAAGTACCCAGGGAATAAAATCTTGAAATGGACCTAATCTCATGGTTCTCTCTTTTAAATTTTCCAGATTATTTTTATATAAAAGGACTTCTATTATCAGTCAAGTCAATAGTATTCAATTTTAAAGTAAGATCGTACCCCACAGAGCTAACATACCCAAGGTACATCAAAATGATTGAAGCGGCTATATCTCAGATAACTGCCTCATGATACGAGCTGTAACTCCCCATATAAAATAAGGACTTGCGATATATTGGCAACTTTTAAAATTAAACCCGTAACGAGTTATCAAAGTTTCCTGATAGTAAGACGGATTTTTAACTTCATTTATTGGCAAACTAAATACGTTAGCCACCTCATTGCTATCTGGGTAATAAGGAATCAGGGATGCTATGGAAGCCAGCCAAGGGTAAATAGTAAATCCAGTTAAAGAGTGCTCGGGAGTCAATGATTTTTGTAATTGCACACGAGAAGGCTCAATTGCCAATTCCTCCTCTAACTCCCGCAAAGCGGTTGCCAAAAGATCTTCATCTCCTTGTTGCCAACGCCCCCCAGGAAAGCATACTTCACCCGGATGATTTTTTAAATTTAAACTTCGCTGCGTTAGAATTAAAGTATCACTAGAAAGATCATGCAAAACAAGAACAGCAGCCTCTTTTTTCATATCATTTCATTTGAGTTACTTCAATCCATTTATTATGGCAGCAATTTTTGTAAAACACTCGCGGTATTCGTCTTCCCAACTGGAATCAATCACAATACCTCCGCCTGCTGCCAAATGTAAAATGTTATTTCGTGCAGTAATCGTACGGATGGCAATGTTACTATCGAAACGCCCATGCCTGGAGAAATAAACAATACTTCCACAATAAATACCACGAGCATAACGTTCTCTTTCTGCAATAATACGCATAGCCTCCACCTTGGGGGCACCCGTAATGGATCCACCTGGAAAACAAGCCTTAAACACATCTGATATCGAAAGATTCGCCTTGCAGCTTGCTTCGATTTTGCTTATCAAATGATGTACGGCCTGAAAACTTTGAAGCTCACATAAAGACTTCACTGCAACTGAACCAGGCTTTGCAATTCTACCCAGATCATTTCTTAGTAAATCAACAATCATCACATTTTCTGCACGATTCTTATCACTCGCCAATAAACGCATGGCTAATCGTTCGTCTTCTATAGAGTTCCCACTACGTCTTATGGTTCCCTTAATCGGGGAGGTCAGTACTCTACCCTTATCGATTGTTAAGAAGTGCTCAGGGGATAAACTAAGAATGTCTGCTTCTTCCTGATGTAAAAACGCCGAATAAGGCACCGGATTTTTTGTCTTCAGTTGTTTATAAATAGACCAGGAGTCACCACTATAAGACACATTAAATGGTTGGGTATAATTTACCTGATAGCATCGTCCACGCTGTAGCTCCCTATGAATTATGCTGAATGATTCCTGGTATTCTGCTTCGGAAATGACTGGAGTAAATGACCCTCGAACTTTAAATGCCTCTTGCTTATTGTCTTTATGCCAACGTGATAAGACCTCTTCAGTAATTGATTTAGTGTCCTGGCGTGTATTCGCTGAGAATAAAGTTACTTTTTTTAAATGATGATCCACTATTAAAGCCCAGTCATACAACCCCATGTTCATCAAAGGCATATCCTGTAAGCTTGTTTGGGGTAAAGAATGAATATTAGTAAACCTTGCCCCTAAATCATAAGACCAGTATCCAATTGCCCCACCCTGAAAAGGCAAGTCAACGGACGATTCTCTCAGAGGAACCGATACCTGAAGTTCATCAAAAACACTGCTGATATCAGATACATTGTCCTTAATTATTATTTGCTTATAAGGATAGGCACTGAGAATGTCATAGCGCCCACGTAGTCTGTCACCACTTTCCAATAACACAAATCCAGGTAATTTCGCCAATTTTTGATAGTAATCAGACAAATTATCCGCGTAATGCAAATTCAACAATTCGAAATTAGCCACTATACCTCTTGTCCAAACCTTAGCTATAAACATACAAGATTGTATAGCCAACCTCATTTTTATCAAGTCTGAGAGGATTTCTTAAAACATCAAAATCAACTCACCACAGCATCGATGAGGGAGCCATGAAAGTTTCTGAAAGGCATAGATGCGATATTTAATTAGTGCTAGGGCATGTTTTTAAAGTTTCAGCCACAATATAATACTTACTAAAGTTAGTGCTCCCAGAAACATGGCAGCAGTTTTATCATAACGTGTAGCAATTCT
>NZ_CAAAJC010000016.1 GCF_900640175.1 Legionella sp. W10-070
CTCATCCCGAAAAAACGTTTCTGTTGTTCCTGTACCAAGCACTTCTTACTCCATTAAAATAAAAAAGCTCTTAAACAGCATTATAAGAGCTTTGTCAATAAAAACTTAGGGCCAATTGGAAGCATAAAGCGCGGTACGTAGGCAGTAGGGATCAATTGTCCACAGCCCCTAAGGCAAAATAATTTAAGAGAGGTTAAAAAAGCATTCTGCAGCGGGTGACTATTGCCTGATGATTTTGACGGGAGGAGTTGGCTCAACCAGCCGGAAGCAGCTAGCGATAAGTGCACAGAACCTAGGGTTTGCAGACTTGCCGGGCTTTATTGTTGGCTGGCTTTGGCAACAAGAAAATCAAGGATCTTAAAAAATCGTTCCTCATTCTGCGCCATTTGCAAATCAGTTTTATACTGGTTATTGACAACAACAGCAGGAACCCCCTGAACATGAAAACTTGACATCAAGGCACTGCCTTCTGCGACCTGCAAATCAAGGGTAGTCGAATTTTCAAACGCACTTTTTGCGGTTGTATTCTCAATGCCTTCGGCAGTGAAGAAATCAATCATCGCCCGATTATTGTTCAATGAGCGCCTGTCATCCTGAATGGCTTTAAATAAGGCAGGATTCATTTTTGCCTCTACGCCCAGGAGGTGGGCTGTGTAGTAAGCTTTGGCATATAATTTCCAGTCTTTATTAAAAACGACAGGAACCCGGGAAAATTCAATCAGCTCACCCTTTTGTTTAACCCAATGGGTGAGTGAAGGTTCAAGACGATAACACCAGGGGCAACCATAGCTAAAAAACTCAGTGACTGCGACTTTCTGTTTATCAGCAGGTGTTCTAACCGTATTGCTGATGAGTTCATAGTCTTTTCCTGCAATAAACTCCTGGGCAAAAGTAATTGCTGGAATGAATAACAATATGAAAAGTAAACGTTTTAACATCTTTATCTCTCTTAAGTTAAACTAATGCAAGCCCTGGATGTAATAGGCTACTGCTTCCATATCGTCCTGGCTCATGCGTTCGCTGATATCCTGCATGATATGGTTTAAATCATTCAAGCGTTTTTTCTCTTTAAATGCTTGTAACTGCGCTATAGTATAGGCTGCATGCTGTCCGGACAGCACCGGAAAGCCGGCTTGGGCATTCCCTGTGCCCCTGGGTCCATGGCAGGCAATGCAGGCTGTGATATGCTTGTCAAAATCCCCCCCGCGGTATAATTGTTCCCCTCGGTCTAAATATTTTTCCGGAGTAGTTCCCTCAGGAAGGGGTTGTTGGGCATAAAAAGAAGCCAGTTCCGCCATGTCTGCTTCTGTCAGAGTAGCGACAATTCCTGTCATTGTCGGATCGTTGCGCGGGGTAATTTTTTTATAATCCTGCAGCTGTTTAAGAAGATATTGGGCGTGTTGACCTGCGAGGTTTGGCCATTGGGGGTTGAGGCTTATCCCTTTTTCTCCGTGACAGGCTACACAAAGCGCTGTTTTTTCTTTTATTGTATTCGGTTGTTCTGCAGCATTTATTGTCAATGGGCAGAGTAGTACAACAGCAAACACGATTTTTTTCATTGTTGATCCGGGATTTCAGCTTAATTTCTATGTTCTATTATGAGTGCGATTAAAGAGGTGGTTTTCTTGATCGCCGCCCCACGGGTTCCATGAATCATCAAGCCCGCGCTTTAATCATACTCTCTATTATGAGCATACAAATTATAATGTTACACTGCTTAGCCAAAATCCCAAAATGAAATTGATATGATGTTAGCAAATCCTTATGCCCGGGCAATTTTTTTGAAAAGTGCTGCCCGCGTTGAGCAGTTACCTGAGGATGAAGGTTATGAAGTGGCATTCGCTGGCCGCTCTAATGCAGGTAAATCAAGTGCGTTAAACTGCCTTACCGGCATTAGACAACTGGCCCGCACCAGTAAAACACCAGGGCGAACGCAGTTGATTAATTTGTTTACCCTGGATGAGTCACGCCGCCTTGTTGATTTGCCAGGCTATGGCTATGCTAAGGTAGCGCAGAAAATCAAAGAAAATTGGCAAATCAATTTGGCCCATTACCTTGAAGTTCGCCAATGCCTTAAGGGATTAATCCTGTTAATGGATTGCCGCCATCCGCTTAAAGAACTTGATCAAATGATGATTGACTGGGCTTTGGATCGGCAATTGCCTGTCCATATTTTATTAACCAAAGCAGATAAATTAAATCGTAGTGAAGTAAAAAATACCATGGCAAAGGTACGCAGGCAT
Organism: Legionella sp. W10-070; assembly: GCF_900640175.1. Lineage (GTDB taxonomy): Bacteria > Pseudomonadota > Gammaproteobacteria > Legionellales > Legionellaceae > Tatlockia. Next base: position 2,244 of record NZ_CAAAJC010000016.1, read on the forward strand.
TATCAACTGATGGAAGATTTAATTACCATACAAGCCTTTTCCTCTCTAAAAAAAGAGGGAGTGGACGCGTTAGTTAGCAAATTAAATCAATGGCTTGAATGGCCGGAAGGGAAATAAGCAACAGTTTTATTCAGCCTTACGGTTAACTACGATTTATTTTCCTCGATTAAATCCCTGACAGCTTGTGGATTTGCTAATGTTGATAAATCACCAAACTCGGAAGGGTCTGTTATTCCACAGGCAATCTGCCGTAATATGCGGCGCATGATTTTACCTGAACGTGTCTTCGGCAAGTCCGAGACACAATGAATGGCATCAGGCTTTGCGATCGCCCCTATCTCTTTTTTTATGAGCGCTGTTAACTCTTCATGGAGCTTGCTGTTAATAGTCTGATCATGCTTTAAACTGACAAAGGCATGAATACTCTGTCCTTTTATCTCATGGGGTACTCCAACGACAGCGGCTTCGGCAACATGGGTATGGCTTATCAGGGCGCTTTCAATCTCGGCAGTTCCCAGGCGATGTCCGGATACGTTGAGGACATCATCAATGCGCCCTGTAATCCAGTAGTCCCCTTCTTCATCGCGTCTTGCGCCGTCACCGGTCAAATAATACCCGTCTTTAAAATAAGTCTTGCAATAGCGTTCATGATCGCCGGCAATGGTTCTTGCTATCGAAGGCCAGGGTTGTTGTATAACCAGAGAGCCTTTCCCTGTCCCTTTAATTTCATTACCCTGGTCATCGAGAATAAGAGGAAAGATGCCCGGTAAAGGCTGGCTGGCAGCGCCTGGTTTTGCTTTGTCCGGATTGTCTTGCGGGCATATCATAATAGCGCCCGTCTCAGTTTGCCACCAGGTGTCAACCACCGGACTTAATCTCCCTGCTTCTTTATGATACCACTCCCATACATCGGGACTGATAGGCTCACCTACCGTTCCTAACAAGCGCAGGGACTTACGGGATGTTGTCTTTAACCATTTATTTCCTGCTCGTTTTAATGTGCGAATGGCCGTGGGGGCTGTATAGAACACGTTGACTTGATGTCTGTCGATGATTTCCCAATAGCGGGCAGGGTTAGGCCAGGTTGGCACACCACCAAAAACAAGGGAGGTTATCCCATTACTTAGGGGACCATATACGACATAACTATGTCCGGTTATCCAGCCTACATCGGCTGTGCACCAGAATATTTCCTTGGCAGAACAATTAAAAATATAATCCTGGCTGTAAGCAACCTGAACAAGATAACCGGCGGTGGTATGTATCAGGCCTTTGGGTTTACCGGTGCTGCCAGAAGTATAGAGAATAAAGAGCGGGTCTTCTGCATCCATTGGTTCAAGAGGGCAACTGGAATCGGCTTTTAATTTCAAATCATGCCACCAGTGATCAGTTTTGATATGGAAAGGGATTGGCTCGGCAGTATGCTTGCAGACCAGCGTTTGTATTGGAAGCCCGTTTGTTGCCTCGTCTGCCTGTTGTTTCAATGCAAAGCTTTTCCCTGCACGCTGGTAACTGTCTGCCGTAATCAGTAACTTGCAGGCAGAGGCTTGCAGGCGCTGCCTGAGGGCCGCAGGCGAAAAGCCGGCAAAGATTACCGTGTGGACGGCACCAATGCGGGCACAGGCAAGCATTGCGATAACTGCCTCAGGGATCATGGGCAAATAAATACCGACCACCTCACCCTTGGCAGTGCCCAGCGATTTCAAGGCATTTGCCATCAGACATACTTCCTGGTGCAACTCGGCAAAAGTAAATTTGCGTTGTTGTCCGGCGTTATCGCCTTCCCAAATGAGGGCGGTATGATGGGCTTTGGTGGGCAGGTGCCTGTCGAGGCAATTAGCGCTGACATTAAGTTTTGCACCATTAAACCAACGGATATCCCCCGTTGCAAAACTGCCGGTCAGTACCGTATCCCAGGGCTTAATCCAATCAACATATTGATGCGCTATCTCACCCCAAAACTTGTTTAAGGAATCCTCATTGTTTGTCGGTTTGTTAATCATGGGTGCACCTGTTCTTTTGAAATGGCTTTTATAATGGCAGAAAAGTCCAAATGGCCTGAACCTGTTTCATTAAATTTTTGATAAAGTGCTGTGGCACGGGCAGCCATAGGTGTTTCCACACCCACTTTGTTTGCAGAATCCTGACTTAAATGCAAGTCTTTCAGCATCATGGCTGCAGTAAAACCAGGTTGATAGTTATTATTTGCAGGTACATCAGGCAGCACATCCGGCACCGGGAGGTATTGGTTGGTTACCCAACATTGGCCGGAGGAGTTACTGACTACCTCAAATAATTTATGGGCGGATAGTCCAAGGTGTTCTGCCAGTACAAAGGCTTCGGAAACGGCAAGCATGGTCACGCCTAAAATCATATTATTGCAAATTTTTGCTGCCTGTCCGCTCCCTGCGCTTCCGGTATGAATAATTTTTTTCCCCATGCTTTCCAGGATGGGTTTTGCTTTTAAAAATGCGTCTTCCGAGCCGCCCACCATAAAGGTCAAAGTGCCTGCGCCGGCTCCTGCTACTCCCCCTGAAACCGGGGCGTCAACCGATAAAAGTTGCTGACTTGCTGCTTGATGATGAAGCTCTCTGCTGCTGGTCACATCGATTGATGAGCAGTCAATATGCAAAGTCCTGGGTGCCGCTGCGGCGAATAATCCGGCTTCTTCCAGACAAACCTGACGAACCTGCGCTCCTGTTTGCAGCATGGTAATGATGATGTCCTGATTGATGGCGGCCTGTTGTAACAGCTGCGCTTCTTTGCCGCCTGCAGCAACCAGGGATTTAAGGCTCTGTGATTGAAGGTCAAAGCCGGTTACAGTATGGCCGGCTTTGACTAAATTAATGGCCATAGGCAATCCCATATGTCCCAAGCCAACAAAACCAATGCGTGACATTTGCTCTCCTTTATTAACTTAAGCTTGATAGGAGAATACAACTGCTATATCAAGCTTAAACGTTGCACTGATTATTTTAAATACTGTACCTGCAGGATAATGAACTAGTTTACGCCATACTGTTTCAGGCGTTCCACGCCAACCCTCCACTCTGGTTGCTATTGGTGGGTTGGCATGGCAAAGGCATTTTCGTTAAGTTCTGTAACAGGCCATCTGCTGGTAATGGTTTTGCGGCGAGTATAGAAATTAATGCTTTCCATGCCATGCATGTTGGCATCGCCAAAGGAAGAGCGTTTCCAGCCTCCAAAAGGATGGCTGGCGATAGGTACTGGAATGGGAATATTTATCCCGACCATACCCACTTGAACGCGGTGACTGTATTCACGTGCGCTGTACCCGTCGCGCGTGAAGATGGCTGTGCCATTGCCGTAAGGGTGGCTGTTTACCAGGGCTAATGCCTGGTGAAAATCAGCAACTCGCAGCATAACCAGCACCGGGCCAAAAATCTCTTTTTGATAGATGGACATTGATTCACTGACCTTATCAAACAAGGAGGGGCCAATAAAGAAACCTTCCGGGTATTTATTATGGGTGAAGCTGCGGCCATCAACCGCTAAATGTGCGCCCTCGGCAACGCCCTCATTAATTGCGGCAATAACCCGCTCTCTATGGGCATGACTGATTAAAGGTCCCATATCACAGCCTTCGACATCCCCTGCATCGACACGGATAGCCCGAATTAAGGGGATTAACCTGTCCAGCAACTTCTCTGCGGTATGCTCACCCACCGCGACTATTGCTGAAATAGCCATGCAGCGCTCGCCGGCCGAACCATAGGCTGCACCTACAATCGCATTGGCAGCCTGGTCAAAATCAGCGTCGGGCATTACCACACAATGGTTTTTTGCGCCGCCAAAAGTATGCGCTCTCTTTCCATGGGCAGTGGCTGTAGTATAGATAAATTCCGCCACTGGCGTTGAGGCAACCGCAGTGAAGGCGCTGATGTCTGGATGAGTCAACAATTGATCAACTGTTGCTTTGTCACCTTGCACACAATTGGCAACACCAGCAGGCAAACCTGCCTCCGTTAACAGCTCAAGTAAACGGACAGGGGCTGATGGGTCTTGTTCGGAAGGCTTTAATACAAAGGTATTGCCACAGGCTATCGCCGGGATCATCATCCAGATGGGAACCATTACAGGGAAGTTAAATGGGGATACGCCTGCACAAACGCCCAAGGGCTGGCGTATCGTATGGCAATCAATATCGGTAGAAACCTCCGCAGAAAAACAGCCCTGTAACTGGTTCACGAGACCGCAGTGGAACTCAACCACTTCAATGGCTCTGGCAATGGAACCTTTGGCGTCATCAAGGGTTTTGCCATGTTCACGGGTAACAATGTGTGCTAAATCGAGTTGATATTTTTCCAACAGTTCGCGAAATTTGAATAAAATACGTGCCCTTTTAACCGGGGTGGTGGCGGCCCAGGCAGGCCAGGCGGATTTGGCTGCAGCAACAGCCTTATCAGTGATTGCCTGATCAGCAAAGTGAACCTGGCCTATTGTTTCGCCAAGTGCCGGATTGCAAAGAGGATGAAATCTGGAGCCGGTATCAGACCAGGCCTTGCCATCAATATAATGAGGTACGGTGTAACTCATCTGAAACTCCTTTTAGGATGGGTAAATTTAGACTGCTTTCAAAACCTTTATTTTGTATCTTCATCCCGGCGGTTGACGATTCTATTTGCCAGGTACATCCACTTAAAATCAAATTCGTTTTTAGAAGAAGTCTATTCTGCAAAAGTACTTACAGTTACCTGGTAGTAGCGCTTGTCGTCGCCAACATGGGAGCTTCGTGTTTCGACCACCTCAATCCTTGTATGTTCGCCCGCTTTCTGTAAAGCGTTTTGAATCGCCTCATTAATGCCTGAGTCAGAGGAACCGGTATATTCTCCTGTTTTTAATTTCATTTTGCTTCCTTAAAAAATTTGCAGACATGCAGTGTAACATGAAAAATCGTTGAAAATCCTACTAATATCATCTACAACAAATTGTTAAGCGGATTAAATTATTTAATAATAACCAACCGATGCAGGCAAGGGATAGTTTAACATGGGAAGAAAAACAATATTGCGTGTAGCCGAGGGTATCAAACTTACCGAAGAGCAGGAACAGAACCTAAGGGATTTACTCGGCGAGGTTGAAATAGAATCATATACAGCCAGGCCAAATCTTAAACAAAGCTATCAGCGCCGTATGGACAGCCTCTATGATGCCTTTTTATTTATCCTGAAGACAATTCGCACCGAGAAGCAATGTGAATTAACAACATACCTTCAATGGTGCAAAGCGCAATACCCCTTACCTGGAGCAGCCTCTATTGATAAATATCAGGCAATTTTGTCTGAGTATACGGCATTACTTATCAATGCCTTAATTGATAGTGATTCCAAGCGACAGACATCAGAGTCGGCCATTGAACTCTTAAACAAAGCAGAACAGTATCTGTTGATGTCAAAAGGCCGCGCAGATCTGGCCACCTTAATCCCTCTTAACGTCAATAAAGAAATAGAATTTGTCTTGCAATGGGAAAGGCAATTGTCGCCCTATTTGGAAGAAACCCTCACAGAGTGTGCAGCAATAAAATCCAGTCGTTTAGTCACTACACCCGATTGGTTCCGCGAGTTGCCTCCCGTTCTGCAAAGGTACATTCACTTTAGTGATGAGGTTGATGATATTCACCGTCTAAAAATCAATTTCAACCAGTTTGAACTGAACTGGTTAGCGATTAAAAAGCAACAAATTCTGGCGCAGGATTTAAAGGATATCGGTGATGGCAAGAAATTACCGTCCTGGTTTGAATCATTGGCTGATAATCAGCAAAAACTGGTCAAACTATTTTGTGATTCTTCGTTGACAATAGATGAAATTGATAAGACGCTGGATGCGCTGAATCAGCGGCTACTGGGATTGCATAAGCAGAGCAAAAAGGAATTGCTCATCAGCGGATTAAAGGATATACGCAGGCTGCCTTATTGGTTTTTGACCCTGGAAGATTACGAGCAGCGTTTTTTTAAGGAGGCATTAAACAGTAGCCCTCGTCTTGAAGAAGTCCTCTCTTTCATTCCGAGTCGTTTACGTAAAATTCCCTTGGCCGCTAATTTTGGTGAACACCAACTATTATTGCTTGGTAAAGAGGGGAAAGTCAGCAAAGCCTGCCGGCCAAGGCTGCGCTCCAGTCATCTGGCTTCCCGTGATGTAAAGGATTTGCCTGATGAAATTAGCCGATTACATGCTGAGCGTAACCTGGCAAGAATCATGAGTTTTTGCCAGGAAAAACCACTGCTGGTACAAACTTTAATTAGTCCCGTAGGTTGGTTGGATCGCTATATTCCTGATTATGCTCTGGACAGGCAGCGTCAGAAAGTGGTGGCCGATATGCGCTTTCAAGAGAAGCGTTTAATTTTTTCCACGAATCACCCTTTTAACAGGGCTAAAATACTTTACTACACTTCGGCAGCAGAGCCTTCTTGTCTGGTTTTATTAAGAATGGCAGAAATGATTCTTGCAATCCAAAAAATTGCGGTTTTGCAGGGTTCCCTGGATTTAGAGCAGGCCAAACAGGTTATCTCCCGAGCCTTCCTTAAGGTAGGAGCAAGTAAGGGCATCAAAGTTAACCCACTACTGCCGACTGCTCCTTTGAGTCATCAGGAAGAGCGAATACAAAGGGAGCTTGTTGGTTTATTTGATGAGCATTACAGCTTGTTAGCCGGCGTGGAAGGGTGGCAGCAATTAGGAGCCGAGCATCTTATTAAAAATCAAAAGGCCAATAAAGAAGGAAATTCATTCATTGAGGATGACTATGATTTGGCTGCGCTTGTAAAAGGGTATCAAGCGGTTTTGAACTCATCTTATGGTTCTGCTACAGTGCTTGATTATAATGGCAGAGAGCTGTTTTTAAGTTCTTTGGAAAATTTACTCGTGCTGGCGATTGATATGGTAAGTTATGGTTCCTGTGTCAGTGGCAAAGACCGCAAGGCAATTGAATTAATCCATACGGATGGGATGATTCTTTATCGCGAACGATACGGGAATTGGCCAAAGTTTGATGATAGAGGCAAGCAAAGGGCTGCTTTTGTCGAACTGGTTGCTACAGTGTATATTTCCAGGCATCCCCATGAGCATGCTGGCCAGAATGCGCCGGGATCCAACGGTATTAAAACACCGGCTAATTATCTGCCTGCCGACATTGCTGCTGCCATTCGTGAAAAATCAGGCTCGGAGGCTTTGGGTGTTGACGACATACTGGCGACTAATAATGAAGTGTGCCGTATTGGAACGGTAAATGAAAAAATAAGGCCGGGCTTTGCCACCTGTGTGCTTGCAGCACAAAGGCTGTCAGATGAAAGCAGGGTGAGGATCATTAATAAATTCAGTGTGCTTGGGGGTCAAAAAAAATTCTGGAAGGAGCAGTCAGGCTGGCTGGCTCCTGCCCCTACAGGAATCAATAACATAAAGGGGGCTCTTCAAGGTGGCAGCAAAAGCACCATTTTTCAACTGGCAGAAATTTATTATGCGATCAATTGCAGGCCTGTGGACTCTCTCCTGCGTAGCCCTCATACTCAAACTATCTACTCCGCAATGCGGGATTTATATAATGCAAAGGATCCCGAGGCTCAGGTAAAACAGACCCTGGAAAGCCTGGACCGTATAAAAAACGCCTCTTTTAAGCGCAGCACGCCAGCAGAAAAGCCAGAGCTGTCTCAAAGCCCCTCATTGAATTAGTTATGGTGTCATACTTCAAAGCTTGTTTATCCTTCATAAAATCATGAGGACACAGCGGTTGCTCCCAATATTAAATGGGGTAAATTTTATCAGGAGGTGCACATGCCCTGGCGAAATTACTGGCTAAATAAATGTTCCAGCCCATAATAAAGTGAATCCAGCGTCGGAACCCTTTGACAGGCGAGTACAAGTCCAGGCATGAAAGAGATTCTGTCGATACTGTCATGGCTGATGGTCAAGGTTTCACCGGTGCTGCCAAAAATTACCTGCTGACGGGCGACTACGCCAGGCAATCGCAGGGAATGGATTGGAATACCATGATGGGTCCCCCCACGGGCGCCACTCACCAGCTCATGGGAGTCAGATTGTTTGTTTTTGACCGTCCTGGCTGCTGCAATCATTTCCGCCGTTTTCATGGCAGTGCCTGATGGTGCGTCAAATTTTTGCGGATGATGGGCCTCAATAATTTCGACTGTCTCCAGTAATCGGGCTGCTTCTGCTGCAAAGCGCATCATCAGGACCGCACTGATGGAAAAATTGGGAACAATAAGGCCGCCCAGTTTTTTCTCGCTACAATAGGCTGTCAGCCTTTCTATTTGTGGTTCGGTCAAGCCACTGGTGCCGATTACAGGGTGGGCGTCATTTTCAATGATAGTGAGGCTGTTGTCATAAACACTATCCGCCCGGGTTAGATCGATGACTATGTCAGGCTTTGTTTCAATAATCGCCTGGCGAAGATTATCTTCATGGCTTAGGCTGCCTGCCAGTTCAAAATCAGGATGATTTTTAATGGTTTCACAAGCAAGGGTTCCCATTTTACCCTTTGCTCCATTAACAATAATTCGGGTAGTCATCTGTTCTCCAGTTAGTATTTTATTGCGGCTTTTTCTTTTTGGATTCGCTATTTCCATAAACAACCCGCAGTGCCCATATGCTGGCTGGTATCCAACCTATTACCGTAGCCTGCATGATCAACGCAACCAGGGCACCTCCAGGATTATCGTCCAGCAATAAAATAATCCAGGGGAAACCAAGAGCAACAAGAGACCAAAAAAATCGACTAATCATTACTAATTACCCTTTATCAAACAGTGGTGTGCCAGCTCATTCTTCCAGGTCATACTGCAGAAACCCGAAGCAATGCGCTTTAAAGTTCAATTATACTATTGAACTAGTATATATCTATTCTTTGAAAATGGGAGCCTTGGGTTCTGTGCACTTATATACTGTCTTGGCCAAAAAGCCTTGATTTTCCGCTTCGGTGCTCGCCGATCAAGGCTTTTTGGCTCAAGCTAGCGATAAGTGCACAGAGCCCAGACAAAATAGCGGCATTGGTTACAATGAATTAGTCTGCCATACTTGCAAATGACAATTAAAAGCTGTACATTGTATGCGCATTTTCCAGACGATTATTTTCTGCATAACGCAAGCGGCATCCTTTCTGTTTAAGGAGTATTGGAATGAGATGCTGTTAGCTGAAAATCAGGGTTATCTAATGAAGGTAGTAAGATGAGAAGACAAGAGCTTCATCCACGGACAGCAATACTGAATAAAACACAAAAAAACAAATCAAGAAGCGCACGCAATGAAGCACTTCAATGGCTTGCAGCTACGTTTCCTCTGGCATTTGATAATTCCCTCAGGATCCGCCCTTTGAAAATTGGTATAATGGAAGATATCCTGAGCCATGCTGATAAAGCGGCAGATGCTGGTATTTCCAGGAGTAAACTACGGGAAGCTGTCGTGCTGTTCACCCGCCGCATTGATTATTTAACCTGCTTAAAAGCCCGGGAAATGCGCATTGACTTGCTCGGTAATCCTGTCAGCCTGGTTACAGAAGAAGAAGCAGAAAGAGCCGCTTTAAAGATTAAAAAGCGGATTGAAAAAAGTGCCCGCAATGCCCGTAAAGTACTTGCCGGTAAGACCGCTGCTCCCACTCCAAAATCGTTAACCACAAACTATGGTTCACAGGATGTTAATCCTTATCCTGAACGTGCGCCTGCTTTTCATGCACAAAATCCAGCAACATCCCCACGTCCTGCTGTGTTGGTGAAACATAAGGCTTCACGCCAGTTTGATCCGGATGCGGTGGCACGCTTAAAGGAAAAGCTTGGTTTATCACGCAAAACGCAAAAAGAAGTCACGGATTAATTATTGTTCATCAGGAACAACCTTTTTGCACTCAAAGCCAAATTATATTTATTGAGTTAATATTTGGTTAATAAATTATCATTATCATTACTCTATTATTAGTTTAATGCATCTAATCCGTTTCAAGGAATGGTGGGCTAATCTTGCATTGGAGTGACGAGTGAGCAACATTACACTGAGTGGAAAAAGCAAAGATCTGATATCCAGGCTTATCGAAAAGGATCCAACCCTGATCGAAGACTTGCAGGATTCTAATCAGCCCAGGGAGACACTCACTTATTTACAGCTGCATCAATGGTTAACTCGCCAGCGTCCGCTAGATAAGGAAAATACCTTCTTGCTGGAAGCATTAGAAGTTGCTCTCCTAAAGGATTTGAATCGGACATTGGCTGCCAGGCAGCAATCCTCCCCTCAAAGTAAGCCTGCTAAACCATCCCGGTGGGGATCCAAGGCTAATTTTATATTACTCGCTATCGCCGGCACTGTTTATTTTGGCTGTGAGGGCTTTGATGGCATCACTGCGATGCTCGGCACTATTCCCTCTGTTCCCTCTATTGCTGTGTTTGTCGTAGGTACTGTATTTGCCCTCCTGTCAATCATTGTTTTTTACAGCTTTGATTTGGTCGAGATCTCCAAGAACCTGGGGGTGAAGCTCTCTTCTACCTCCCAATTACTTGATGTTTATCTTAACAAGGTGAAACAAATACAGGAAATAAGAAAACAACTGTCTAATCCAACAGGAAAAAGCAAGGACGTTCTTGAAGAGGAATTTTTAATTGCCAGTATGTTGCTGGCAAAGCATGAAGCGCTGAAAGAGGTGCGGGAAAAGCTAAAAAGCGCATTGGATAATAAGTTGCTGAAGGCAGGCAAAGTACTCACCGCAGCTATCGCGGGGATTATCTTTTTCAGTGGCGGCTTTTTTGCGGGGGAGACGGTTGCCCTGTATGTTGCCAGCTGTTTTTTTGCTTCGGTATCAGCAACATTCTGGCCGGTTGTTGTAGCCAGTGTGTTGGTAGGTATCGCCGCCTTCAGTGTTTATTGGTTTGTCGAACGCCCCAGACTACAAAATCTTATTGGCCGCTGGGTTAATCTGGATGCAGATAAAATTGATACACTGTGCAATGAAGAACTGGTTATTCAAGAGGAAAAGGAATTGCGCAATACACATGATAACTTAAACGAGTTAGTCAAGACGAAAAAGACCAATAGTGAGTTAACGGAAACTAACCAGCAATTATCAGAAGAAGTAGCTCGTCTGAAGGGATTACTCCAGCTTAAGGATCAGATTAGATCTGAGCCAGCGGTTAACGACGTTGCAGGATTTAATCCCAATAGAGTAAATACAGAGCTTAATCATCCCTTTAATCCTTCAGCATCCCTGAGAAGATCTTGGTCTACAGGGAGTTTAAGAGACACCTTTTTTCCTTCTGGACCTCCGGTTAGTGGCAACGGAGACACTAAGCCGGGGTACAGTGCATCAACAATCGTTTAATACCTTGACTGATATTGACAAGGTTAAGCGGTACGTAAACCAGAAGAGAATTCCCCAGCGCATAATCAGGATTTAGCGATAAGTAATAGCTGGTGCAAGGGTTGTTCTGATGTACTGGCGGAACATGACGCAGGGCAATGGGGTTATCGATAAGCATCGGATGGGCCGTTGTTGACGTCAGGCTGTTGTGTTTTTTCCAGTTTGTCACCAGACCTAATACCGATTGAGGTATACGAATTTCTTCTTTCGGGTAAATTGTTGAACTTAAGCTGGCCAGGAATTGATATTTTTCCGGGGTATCTGCATTGGCGAGATAAATCATTTCCTGTTCAGGGTGGGCTAGCTTATATTTCATAACCGCGGTTAAGCCGCATCGGGCGGCATCAAAGAAAAGGTCAATGCGCTTATCATGGTAGGTTCCCCCATAATAAACGACGACAGATTTCCCTTTATGATGAACGAACTGATAGCCAATACGGGTAAACCCGATGATTTTTTGAGATTTGTCGTAAAAAATGTACAACTCTCCCGCTTTACCTACCCCGAGTATAGTTTCTTCAAGCTGACTGCCATGCTTAACACGATAATGCTGATGGATGAATTGCTTGAGTGCATTGGTATAATGGCTGGCTAATGGCTTGTCCGGAGCCATTAGCAGCGTTTCTGTATTAAAAATCAAAGAATTGCTCATTTTTCTCTCCCTAGAAAAAGATCAATGCAGGTTTGGGGCTGTTGCTCTTATCTTCTTGAAAAGCTTAATTTTTAATTAATAGATTAGATTTGGCAAAAGTCAAATTTTTAGGATTGTTTTGGCAAAGGGAACAGTAATTTTTCGCTGCGCTGCCAGGGAGGCTTCATCAAGGCGATTGAGAATACTTTGCAGGTCATGCATATTACGTGCGCAGCGGTTGATTAAGAAATGACCCACACTTGAAGCTAATTCAAAACCGCGCTTTCTGGCGTACTGCTGGAGTGTTTTAATTTTTAGTTCATCTTCTAATTCATTCAGCTGAATAACAAGCCCCCAGCTTAAACGAGAACGTAAATCAGCCAAGCGGATATCGATAGACATCAGTGGCTGTCTGCTGCTGATAAGCAGGATGGTTTTCTCATTATCCCGTACCTTATTGTACAGATGAAATAAGGCTTCTTCCCAGGCTCCATGGCCGGCAATGATGTCAATATCATCAATAGCAATTAAGGCTTGTTCTTCCACGCCATCGATACATTCTGGCCCCCATTCATTCAATACTCTTAAAGGAAGATAAATAGCGGAGGCATTATGCTCTATTGCCTGGCAGCAGGCTTGAAGTAAATGGGATTTGCCACAGCCAGCTGTCCCCCAGATAGTAAGCAGGCGCTCACCTGCACCTGTCAGTGCTTTTGCAATCTGCTCCTGCAAGAGAGTATTCCCATCCCAACAGAAGTCATGCAAGGTCGCTTCATTATCAAGCTGTATTGCTAAAGCCAACTGCTGGTTCATTTGGCCTCTTGATTTCCCGAGTAGGCTTTCCTTCCCCAGGTCCAGACATAATCGGCATAGCTTACTGCTGTGGTTACTGCTGTAATGACAATGAAGATATCGGTTAAATAAGGCGCCGATTTAAAAAAGGCCAATTCAAACAAGCAAATTGTAACCAGAACAAGCTGTAAGGAAGTATTTACCTTACTGAGCAACGTCGGTTCAAAATCCAGGCGGCGCTGAATGAACCAAAGCCAGACTAAAACACCCAGTGAAATGGTCAGATCACGGAGAAATACCAGGATAACCAGCCACCAGGGTAAGGCACCGATGAGTGCTAATGAAACAAAGCTTGAAGCAACCAGTAATTTATCAGCCAGTGGATCAATAAAGGAACCTAAGGGGCTCTGCCAATGAAAATGCCTCGCAAGCCAGCCATCAAGGCCATCAGTAAGACCTGCTATGAGAAACAGGTAAAAGGCGCCAACATATTTTTGTTGATAAAGAAATATCAAAAAAGGCACTATCAGCACTAAGCGAGATAAGGTAAGTGCATTAGGTATACTTTTTAACATGCTATGAAGTGGTAATTTAAACATACCTTATTTGGCTCGGACCATTGCGTTATTGCTGTTGCTCTACTAAGCATCACGAATTTGATTCTATCAAGTGTATACAATACTTGCGTCACTGTCACGTTTGTTCTATTGATTGTCCAGGGTCGCCTTATAAAGGATGAGCAATCTCAGACTGGATAAGCCTGTCATACGCCAAAACGCTCAATAATTTTCAAGGATGAAATCTGGCCATTTTCACATAGTCTTTAATCAGATTGAGTCAAAGGATTAGGTATTGGAATAGAATGGTCTGTTTTCTTGTTAAGGCGCATCAATAACTGGCATTTCTGTTGCCAGGGAGACGCAAGTAATCGGTTTTGATAGAAAGAAAGTAGCGTTTGGTCGCTATGAGGCGCAATTGCCGTTAGCAGATGCTGCAACTCATTCCTGAGCAATTGCCATAATTTCCTGGTGCCAAGAAAATGGTGCTGGTTAAGGTAATTGACCCAATGAGCCAAGTTGTTTTGCAGGTTAGCCTCGACAAATTTGCCGCACAAATCATCCAGGCTATTTGTCATAATGATTGCGCCAGGGGGCAATTCAGGCTTCGATTGTGTATCGTATTTTTGATGGATGCAGAGACTGGCATTCTCCAGGTTGCGGATTATTAACGCGGTGGGTTGATTGTTGCTGAGCACCACCAATGTATTCTGTGGATTGGCTTCAAGCGCGATGCCATAGTGAAGTAATAAGTGTAATTGCGCTGATAATACACAGCGGCAATAGCGGCTGAAATAATCCAGGGGGTCGATGTTGCTGGCAGCCATAATTTCGCAGAGCAAGGGCGCATTGGATAAAGGGGAGCGGCTAAAAAGAGCAGCCAACGGGACAATCTGCTGTCCGCCTGCTAAATTCAGGGGAGGCTGCTGAATAATTAACCCAGTATCTTGCCGGGATCCTGTCTTGTTCTTAATTCGCAATCCGGCCAAATTGGCAGTAATAAAAAGACTCTGTTGATAGTGATTATGCTGTTCCAGTAGCTGGTTTAGCCATGCGGATAAAGCGGGAGCAGCATCAATAGACGCTGCTGATACCTTTTGTAAAGTGGAGTCGCTGTTTATTTCCAGAGAAAGTTTTAAATGACAGCCATTTGATGGCATCAGGGTATGGAGAGACATGGCTGGCTTTGCCAGTTGATGATGAGGCAATAAAATCAGCTTTTTACTATCGATGATATCAGTAAAAAAGGGTTGTATTTTGTTACGCCACTGCCATGGGTGAAGTGGAAGGGGGTAAAATTCTTCATGATGATGGTGTTTGAAGGCCAGCTTGCTCTGCCACAATTGGTATTCATCAGGAAATTGACTCGCCATTAAATGTTTGTAATGGTTGGCAGAGGTCGAACAGGCATAGGATTTATGCAGGGCAGCCCAATGCAGGCTCACCTGAGCGTTGAATTGTGGCGAGTATTGTAAAACCTCGCGGCGATTAAACCCGGCCGTTGCCCTGAAAACAGGGTAAGCAGCGTGTCCTGTACAGCCCCATTGTTCAAGGAGCTGCGTTATTTCTTCAGGGGAGTTTTGGTTGCATAGCCAGTCCCAAAATCGCTTAAAACCATTGGCTTCTTTACTTAGTTCCATCTGCCAGCGTTGCTGGTAGGCCTGCGCCATGGCTTCATTAGCAAGCGCTTCATCAAGCTCATGACGCAAGGTTGCCCAGCGAAAAAAAACAGAGGAGGGTTGAGTATTCTTCATCTGCTCTTCCAGCTGATCGATGAAGTCATGAAGGTGGTGGCTGACTATGGGTTGGGGCGTTAATTGTTCTCTTTTGCTTGCATCAATTAACCTTCTTAGCAAGTTTTGATGAGCCTGGGCAATGAAGTAGTCAATAGAATGCTGTGAGAGGCCGATGCCTGTTTCAAACAATAAAAAGCGCAACTGATGGCTCAATTCATTAAAATTGCCGTAAGCCAAGGCCATATCTGTCTCCCTTATCGCTTATGCAGGCGAATAGTACGCTAGTATTATCCTTAATATAAATGATAATCATTCTCATTCGCAAGTAAAATTTTAAGTGACAGAAAGCTAGAGTCTGTTGACATTTCAACTTAAACTGCCCACTTCCCGCGCTTTATGCGCGGGAGCCACGTAAACCACACGAAACCAACCATCCTCTTGACAAGGTTTGAGACTAGATTCCGCGCATAAAGCGCGGAACGTAGGCTCTGGCTCCAATTGTCAACAAACCCTAGTTGGTTTTTTTACCGGGATAAGAAATATACGCCAGTAAGGTAAGAAATACTGCCGCAATGGAGATAACGCCAAATCGCAGCCAGCTGATAAGAAAATTCCCCAGGGTGGCATGTTCCAGGTTATGGGGGTGATAAAGTACGTCAACCTGATCGCCAGGCTGGTAATGGTAAGGAGGATGAAAACCAAACTGGCTGGTGAATACTACCGTTTTCCCTTCTACGGTCTCAAAGCGGACAACAGGGTAGCTTAACATTTCGGCGCGGTAAATATTATTTTGTGAAGGTTTGACAACAAAGCTGATGATCTCCCCTTGTACCTGGACACTCTTAAGCGTCAAACGCCAGCTTTCAATAAGATAATAACCTGCCAGGAGAAAGGTTATTGCACTTGCCAGCATCAGAAGATAGCTTAGTGGTTTCATCATGCCTAATCATCAGGACACATGACTTAATATATAGCACATTAAGTCATTTTACTTCGGTGAGATAATAGCGGAGTTATTAATTTTCTTCGTTTTTTCTATAAACCACTATAATGTTGCCAATCAATTGGACCAATTCTGCACTGAGCTGCTGGCAAAGCTCGTTTGCTATCTGTTGCTTTTCTTCCCGCTCCACCCCGCTAATCTTAATTTTAATCAGCTCATGGGTTGTGAGTGCTATGTTCGCTTCTTCTATAATTGCTGGCGTTAATCCTTTTGCGCCTAAAAGAACCACGGGCTTTAAATGATGGGCTTTAGCCTTTAATGTTTGTTTAAATGAGGTGTCCATAGGAATATTATTAATTAAATGGCAAATTATTGCACGTTTTGCTGGGAATAGGTAGTAAATTTCAGTATGATAGCCTAATTCTTTTATTGGAAATAAGGTATGCCTCGTTCCAAGAGTAGCAAGCGGTGGTTGAAAGAGCATTTTGATGACGCCTTCGTAAAAAAGGCGCAGACCGAAGGCTATCGCAGCAGGGCGGTATACAAGCTAAAGGAAGTGGACGAGAAAGAGCATTTATTACGGCCTGATATCACGGTGGTGGATTTAGGGGCAGCTCCTGGCGGTTGGACACAATATGTTGCTGAAAAACTGGAAGGACGCGGCACGATTATTGCTCTTGACATACTGCCAATGGATGCATTAGCTGGTGTTGAATTTATTCAGGGGGATTTCCGTGAACAGGATGTCCTGGAAAAACTGCTGAATTTGATTCCCGAACATGGCGTGGACTTGCTTTTATCCGATATGGCCCCAAATATGAGTGGTTCGGCAGCAATTGATATTCCCCGCGCGATGTATCTGGCAGAACTTGCCTTTGATTTTGGCGCCAAAATGCTAAAGCCAGGAGGGACTTTGTTTATGAAAGTTTTTCACGGGGTGGGGTTTGATGAGTTGGTTAAGCAGGCTCGCTTACAGTTTGGCAAGGTTGTCATCCGTAAGCCCCAGGCTTCCCGTTCTCGCTCGCGAGAAACCTATTTGCTGGCGAAGGACTATAATTTATAGTAATTTAATTAATCGTTCTAACGTCGTATAAATACGTCATAATTTTGAGGTTAATGCTTTGAACGACATGGTAAAAAATTTATTTTTGTGGCTGATTATAGCAATCGTGCTGGTTTCGGTGTTCAGTAATTTTGGCCCTCGCCACACGACTGCGGAAAAAATATCTTACAGCCAATTCTTGAAAGAAGTTGATCAAGGCATGGTTAGCTCGGTGACTATTGAGGATAACAAGGTCATTAAGGGGGCGATGAAAAATAACCATCGATTTGTCACCTACATGCCGATGCAGGATGAAGCCCTGCTGGGTGAATTATTAAAAAATAAAGTAGATATCAGCGGACAGGAAAAACAGCAGGAAAGCTTCCTGTTGCATCTTTTCATCAATTGGTTCCCGATGCTACTTTTGATTGGTGTGTGGATATTCTTTATGCGGCAGATGCAAGGCGGCGGCGGCCGTGGTGCCATGTCGTTTGGCCGTTCCCGCGCGCGCTTGCTTGGTGAGGATCAGGTAAAGGTCACTTTTGCTGATGTAGCCGGTGCTGATGAAGCCAAGGAAGAAGTCAAGGAACTTGTCGATTTCTTGCGTGACCCCTCCAAATTCCAGAATCTTGGCGGCCGTATCCCTCGTGGTGTTTTATTGGTGGGGCCTCCTGGAACCGGTAAGACGTTGCTGGCCAGGGCGGTTGCAGGTGAAGCCAAAGTTCCCTTTTTTACTATCTCCGGCTCCGATTTTGTTGAAATGTTTGTCGGTGTGGGGGCCTCTCGTGTCCGCGATATGTTTGAGCAGGCTAAAAAGCACGCACCTTGCATCATCTTTATCGATGAAATCGATGCTGTAGGCAGGCATCGTGGCGCTGGTTTAGGCGGCGGTCATGACGAGCGGGAACAGACATTAAACCAATTGCTGGTTGAGATGGATGGCTTTGAAGGAAATGAAGGCGTAATTGTTATATCAGCAACGAACCGCCCGGATGTGCTTGATCCGGCGTTATTGCGCCCTGGCCGTTTTGATCGCCAGGTTGTTGTACCTTTACCCGATATTCGTGGCCGCGAACAGATCCTAAAGGTCCACTTAAAGAAAGTTCCCATTGAGCGAGATGTTGAAGTGCTGCCGATTGCTCGGGGAACTCCAGGTTTTTCTGGCGCCGATTTGGCTAACCTTGTGAATGAGGCTGCTCTGTTTGCAGCGCGCGCAAACAAACGCAAAGTGGGGATGATTGAGCTTGATAAGGCGAAAGATAAGATCATGATGGGAGCGGAGCGCCGCTCCATGGTGATGGATGAGAATGAGAAAAAGCTGACCGCTTACCATGAAGCAGGTCACGCCATTGTTGGACTGTCTGTCCCTGAGCATGATCCGGTGTATAAGGTTACTATTATTCCGCGTGGCCGCGCTTTGGGGGTAACCATGTTCTTGCCGGAGCAAGACCGCTATAGCCATAGCAAGCGGCGCTTGGAAAGCCAGTTGTCAAGTTTATTTGGTGGTCGTATTGCCGAAGAGATCATCTTTGGTGCTGAAAGTGTAACTACTGGTGCATCCAACGATATTACACGGGCAACGGAAATCGCACGGAAGATGGTTACAACCTGGGGCTTGTCAAGCCTTGGTCCACTTACTTTTGGCGAAGAACAAGGCGAGGTGTTTTTGGGAAGGTCAGTGAGTCAGCATAAGGAGATCTCTGATAGAACGGCTCAGCAGATTGATGAAGAAGTCAGACAGATTATTGACAGAAACTACCAGCGTGCAAAAGAAATCTTGCTTGCAAATATGGAGAAACTGCATCTGATGGCTGAGAGCTTGATTAAGTATGAAACCATCGATGCCAGGCAGATCCAGCAAATCATGTCAGATCAGGAGCCTTCACCACCGGAGGGTTGGGAAGCGGCAAAGACAATGACAGATAAAGATAAAAAAGGCGGGGATGCAACGCCAAAAACAATTAATGGCAAACCAGTCGATGACTCTGCAGGTGGCCAGGTCTGATTTTCATTCCCGGCTGTGAAGCTCCATCTGCTGGCTCCTCACTGGGAACCATACCAACCAGATGTAAATTATGAATAATGAACAGTTTGAGCGGTGGCGCAGGTCTTACAGTCGGCCTGATGCCATCCATCCTCGGCCGTTAATCATGGGTGTACTCAATGTGACGCCTGATTCCTTCTCAGATGGTGGTTTTTATTTTGACACAGGACGTGCTGTAGATCATGCGCTTGAGATGGTTGCCAAAGGAGCTGATATTATTGATATTGGCGGGGAGTCTTCCAAACCGGGGGCCCTGCCAGTTGCCCCTGAAGAAGAATTATCCAGAGTTATCCCGGTTATTCAGGCATTAATGGCAGAAAAAGAAATCTGCATTTCAATTGATACGACAAAACCGCTGGTCATGCAGGAAGCAGTGGCCGTTGGCGCGGCTATGATTAACGATATTTCTGCACTGGCTACTGAGGATGCCTTGTATCATGCTGCGCAGTTAAATGTTCCCGTTTGCTTAATGCACATGCAAGGCGAGCCTGGGACAATGCAGGATGCGCCTTGCTATGTCAACGATGTGGTTGATGAGATTAATGATTTTTTTCAACAGAAAATAGCAGCTTGCCTTGCTGCCGGGATAAAATCGGAAAACCTTATTCTTGATCCGGGCTTTGGCTTTGGCAAGACAGTGGCGCATAATTTGCGCTTGGTAAAGCAATTCGATAAATTCCATCAACATCAGTTGCCGCTTATGATTGGTGCATCCCGTAAAAGCACTATCGGGAAGATATTGAATAAACCAACAGAGCAGCGATTGTCAGGCGGCTTGGCGATTGGCTTGTATACCGCTTTAAAAGGCGTGGCAATTATTAGAACCCATGATGTGGAGGAGACTCATCAGGTTTTGAC
The DNA here is from genome assembly GCF_900640175.1 of Legionella sp. W10-070. Lineage (GTDB taxonomy): Bacteria > Pseudomonadota > Gammaproteobacteria > Legionellales > Legionellaceae > Tatlockia. Next base: position 22,212 of record NZ_CAAAJC010000016.1, read on the forward strand.
AATATTGCAAGCAATAAATAACGCACTCTTTTAATTGCTTGGATTGTATCTCAGCACTGAAATTATTGAAAAAGATGATAGAACAAAGGGTGTGATAAAAACTGCGGTTTTTCCTTAAAAGTGGTAGCCCGGATTCGCTGGCGCTCCATCCAGGCTACCACTAATTAACACCAACCGCATTTTTAATCGCACCCTAGAACAAAGAGGAATAACGGATGAGTCAACGGAAATATTTTGGTACCGATGGGATTCGTGGTCGGGTCGGATTATCCCATATTAATCCCGAATTTATGTTAAAACTGGGGTGGGCGCTAGGGCGTGTAATAATTGCCAATGGCGAGCATAAAAAGGTGGTCATTGGTAAAGATACCCGTGTTTCTGGTTATATGCTGGAATCAGCACTGGAGGCGGGTCTTGCTGCTGCCGGAATCCATGTTAACTTATTGGGACCAATGCCAACACCGGGTATTGCCTATCTTACTCAAACGCTGCGTGCAGGCGCTGGTATAGTGATTAGTGCATCCCATAATTTATTTGAAGATAATGGGATTAAATTTTTCTCTGCCGAGGGAAGTAAGTTTCCTGATGAATTGGAACTGGCAATAGAGGCAGAAATGGAGAAGCCGCTGGAGGTTGTTTCTTCAGCGCGGTTAGGAAAGGCTACCCGTATTAACGATGCATCAGGTCGTTATATTGAATTCTGTAAATCAACCATTGCCTCGTTAACCCGGTTGACCGGCCTTAAGGTGGTTGTGGATTGCGCTAACGGGGCAACCTACCATATTGCCCCTAATGTTTTTACCGAGCTGGGCGCTGATGTAACCGCCATAGGTAATAAACCTGATGGTTTTAATATCAATGGACAGTGTGGCTCAACAGCACCTGAAGCCCTATGCCGGCAAGTCCTGAGAAGCGGTGCAGATGTGGGGGTGGCGTTGGATGGGGATGGTGATAGGCTCATTCTTGTTGATTCCTCAGGCAATGTTATCAATGGCGATCAAATCCTTTATATCATTGCCAAGGATCGGCAAGACAATGGTTTGCTGCAGGGAGGCGTGGTTGGCACATTAATGAGTAATTACGGATTGGAAAAGGGAATGAACCTGCTTGGTGTTCCTTTTATGCGCACCAAAGTTGGTGACCGCTACGTCCTGGACGCGTTAAAGAAGCAAGGCTGGAAGCTTGGAGGCGAATCCTCAGGGCATATCGTTTGTCTTGATAAAACCACAACCGGCGATGGCATCATTGCTGCATTGCAAGTTCTGAATTGCATGGTAAAACAAGGGAAAACGTTACAGCAATTAGTGGAAGGGATCAGTTTGTTGCCGCAAACATTAATTAATGTAAAAACAAACTTTGCACAGCAGCTTGTTGCAAACCCGAAAGTTATTGAAATGGTAGCTGCCTTAAACAATGAGTTGCGCGGCGAAGGACGTGTTTTGTTGCGCCCTTCCGGAACGGAGCCATTATTAAGAGTTATGGTCGAGGGCAAAGAGAGTAAGGCAGTAGAATCGCATGCCCAACAGTTGAGTGCAGAAATAATCCATCTTGAAAAGCAATATCTTTGAGCAAGGTCATTGCTTTTCCCTTGTATCCACAGAAACCTGTTGCAGGCAGCAAAGGAGCTACAGGCAGGCTGGGCTGTAACGCCCGGCAAATAGCCAGGAACAGAAAAAAATGCAGAAGCTTTACAGCCTCAGCCTATGTTTAATTGCACAGGTTCACAGCGCAGTCTGGTTATAGCTATTATGGACTGCTCATGCAATCAACCAGTTGCGTCGTTGTTGCAAGCAGGGTGGCGGTATGGGTGGGTTTAAAGAAGAAAATCTGCCGATAATCGCTTTCTTGCCTGCCCTTGATTAAATTCATCAGGGAGGCACATAATTCGGCCAGCCATTCAGATAGCTTTAACACCCCCCTGTGTCGTTGCAAAGGTTGATAGCGCGGGTCATGAATACTGGCGCCAAGATTTTTTAATCCGGGATGATGAGGATTTGTTTCAGCCAAAAGCGTTGCCTGGTGGAGAGTATGGGTCGCCTGGCGCAGTAGCTCGGCTTCTTTGGGGTGATTTTTTTGCAGTGCATCTTGCTGCTTATATAGCGCCTGCAGCTTTAACTTTAAATTTTTATCCTGAACATCCATTAATTTTTCATTCCCAACCGGAAAAGCTGGTTTGAGACAGGTTAGTTTTTCCCAGGAATGAGAAGGGTCGGGACAAATGACTTGATAAGCCTTTAACACAGGGTATTCATTCCCAACAGTGTTTTCTAATTCAAATAAAATGTCGTGCAATAGCTGGCAAGCTTGATTACATGTTATTTCATCATTAACTTTTGCCTGCAGGGTGATAAATAAAATCTGATACCACTCCGCTAACTCATTGGGAATGACGATATTAAATTGACAAATATACTGGTTCCATGAAATTAGTTTATCCTGGTAGGACATAATGGCTTTAGAATTATCCTTCATTTTTTCTTCAGGATGGTTGGCTGCTGCTGTTGGTTGCTCAGTTAAGGCGGTAATTTGTAAGTTTACACAGCGTGCGATGGAAGCAATCCTGGCCTCAAGATTACTGCAATCAGCTAAGTCTGACAGTTTTTTTTCCTGGCCAGCAAGGGTTATTTGTAAATGATGGCGGGTTTTCTTAAGATTTTTTAGTTCATCATTCAGGTCATTGAAGCTATCAATCGCATTAATAGCTGTTTTGCAGCGGCTAATTTTTTCAGCATAGTCCAACAGGTTGCTTTGCCGGGTTGCTTCTGAAGCTTCTAAAGAAGCAATTTCTTCCTCGCTGAGCATTAATTCGGATGTTTCAATCATTAAGCAATTCGTGGTGCGTAATTCTAATACTTTGCTGTCCAGTTCCTGTAAACGCTGCAGAAGAGTCAATGCTTCACCAAATGCCCCAATCTGTTTACTTAAAGGACCCATTGTTTCAATGATGTCGGATAACAAAGAAACGGGATTGATAGCTGCTGAATAGTCAGAATTCCATTCACACAGTAGTTTTAACCCCCTTTGCTGAAGTTCTGGATCAATGGCATGCTGAGGTGGTTGTGGTGAGCTAGACAGGAGATTTTGGCTATCAATGATTTGCTGGTGCAGGCTGTTTATGTCATCCGTTAGCTGGTTATGGCTATGCAATAATTTCAGGTAATGCGCTTTTGTCTGTTGTTGGTTTAAGCGGTTCTTGTAATCGGCATCCATCTGCCAATTGTACCAGGCAACAGGATTAAAAAAGGAGGCATCCCAGCTTGCAGTTTGTTGTTGTTTATGAATAAATTCGGTTTTGTCATTGACCGACTGATACGTCTGGTGAAGACTTTCTTTAACGTCTGGCGGTAATGGACAATTATCAAGCTGGAACCCGACACGATGTAATTCTGCTTTAATTTTTCTAGTCAATTGCGTTTTATTTTCTATTGCCAGTCGAATTTCTTCCGCTGAAACAATTTCTGCTAATTCCTGCTGTGTCTTTTCGAGTTGATGTTGTAGATTAAGCAGCGATTGCTGCTTGGCCTGTAATCTTTCATAACTCTGCATAAATTCTGCAGGATTAGCAATGCTAGTTGTCAGGTTGTATGTTCTTAATCGCTCAATTATGGCGGTACGCTCACGCAAGGATTGGGCAAGATCTAAGCGAATACTTTCCAGTCGGGATACACTATATTGTGTTTGCAGAATATCCAGATAAGAAAGGAGCAAGTTTCGCTGTTGCCGCAAATCACAGGCAATGTGCATTGCAATAAGGGGATTATGGCTCTTTAAGTAGGCATTGTATTCATCCAGCAGAGAGGAAATCAGGCTTCGCTTTTCTTCATATAACAGACGGTTCTTTTCGACTTGCCTTATCTTTTGCCTGACTGTGTCCATTTGATGGTCGAGTTCAGTTAATTCTTCGGCTAAATTTTTGCGCATTTGCTGTTCGTCGGCTAACTGCTTCCAGCCGATAAGCTGTATTTTTATATTACGAAGTGCATGCCAGCTTGAAATGCAGTCTTTGGGAAGGAGGGCGTCTGGATGGAATAGCGCATTATACTCATTAAAGATGGAGAGTAGCTGGTCTAAAGGATAGGGCTGTGAAAAATTAGCCAATGTATGAATCAAAGCATTTATTTTGTCCTTCATCACAGCACCTCCTTGCGCATGCAATAAATTAGTGGAAATCGAGCGCCTTAATTCCATAGCTTCTATTGATTTTAACTGAACTGATTAGATTGACAAGAGTCAATTAGTATAAAATTTGTGATGTTTCTCTGCTGAAAAACAAAAAATAAGGTTCTGATGCTATGATTTAACTTGCCTTTGATGTATAGTCACGCACCATAATCGGTGGGGGGCTGATGAGGAAAAAAATAGTAGCTGGCAACTGGAAAATGAATGGCAGTATCAGCCAGATTAAGTCCTTGCTGCAACAATTGCTTCTATTAAAAAATACGCAGGGCAAGGCAACTTGTATTGTTTTCCCTCCCGCTATTTATCTTCCTTTAGTGGAAGAGTGCCTTAATGGGAGTGATATTGGCTGGGGCGCACAAAATGTATATCCCCGGGATAGCGGTGCATTTACGGGTGAGTTATCTGCCGCGATGTTGCAGGATTACAATTGCCAGTATGTATTGGTAGGCCACTCAGAGCGTAGGCGGTTATTTGCTGAAGGCGAAAAATTTGTTGCAGAAAAATTCCACCATGTAAAAGAACATGATATGATACCTGTTCTTTGTGTAGGTGAAACCCAGGAAGAGCGGCAACAAGGGCTGACTGAGAATGTGTTAACCAGGCAATTGCTTGCGGTAACTGAAGCTGATAATCGTTCCTTCAAGGGCTGCATTGTTGCCTATGAGCCTGTCTGGGCAATAGGAACAGGAGAGACTGCTACACCTGTACAGGTACAAGAAGTACATGAGTTAATTAGAGCCCTGGTGGCCAAGTTTAATTCTGAGGATGCAAATCGGCTGCCTATATTGTATGGCGGCAGTGTTAACGAGAAAAATGCAAGTGCATTGTTTGCCATGCCCGATGTCGATGGCGGATTGATCGGTGGTGCATCCCTTAATGCGCGACAGTTTTTGGACATAGTAGAATGTATCAATTGATTTTAATGGTTCATGTGTTGGTTGCCCTGGCTTTAATTGGCCTGGTACTTATCCAGCATGGGAAGGGTGCTGACATTGGTGCAGCATTTGGCTCCGGGGCATCCAGTACGGTGTTCGGCAGCCAAGGCACAGGAAATTTCTTATTCAAATTAACCGGTGGTTTGGCGTTGACTTTTTTTATTACCAGCCTGTCGCTCTCCTATATGGTATCTACTCAGTACCAAAGGACAACACAGCAGGCAATACCGCAGCAAACCAGTATTCCGGAAACTAAGATTCCAGTTCCGGTTGATAATAATGAAGATGGAAAACAATAACTAAAACTAACTATGCCGAAGTGGTGGAATTGGTAGACACGCCGTCTTGAGGGGGCGGTGGCGCAAGCCGTGCCGGTTCGAGTCCGGCCTTCGGCACCATTAATCCGAGCGATATGAAATGATGTTATCCCAATACTTGCCTGTACTCGTTTTTATCGTCGTTGGCCTGATTATAGGCGTTGCCATGTTGACGGCCGGTTCATTGCTAGGTCAACATAATCCTGACTCTGCTAAGAACGCACCTTATGAGTGTGGTTTCGACGCATTTGAAAGTTCTCGTATTCCTTTTGATGTGCGATTTTATCTGGTTGCTATCCTTTTTATCATATTCGATTTGGAAACTGCTTTTTTCTTTCCCTGGGCTTTGGTGTTGCGCAAGGTTGGCTGGTTTGGTTTTGCCGCGATGATGATTTTTCTTGGCCTGTTGGTTATTGGTTTTATCTATGAGTGGAAACGAGGTGCTCTGGAATGGGAATAGGGGCCTGTTCTTTTCTATTGATTAAGAATACCGTGACGTTATTATTAAACCCCGAATATATAGAGGCTTGCTATGGCTGTTGCTGAATTGCAGAAGAATGGCTTTGTTACAACCTCAGTGGACAAACTGGTTGGTTGGGCTCGTAGCGGTTCAATGTGGCCAATGACCTTTGGCTTGGCATGTTGTGCTGTTGAAATGATGCACGTTGGTGCTGCTCGTTATGATCTGGATCGTTTTGGTGTCATTTTCAGGCCCAGCCCTCGACAGTCAGATGTGATGATTGTTGCCGGAACTCTATGCAATAAAATGGCACCGGCTTTACGTCGCGTTTATGATCAAATGCCAGAACCAAGATGGGTTATTTCAATGGGATCCTGTGCTAATGGGGGTGGGTATTACCATTACTCTTATTCTGTCGTGCGTGGTTGTGATCGTATTGTTCCGGTTGATGTCTATGTGCCAGGTTGTCCTCCCACGGCTGAGGCGCTTCTTTATGGCATCATTCAATTGCAGAATAAAATCAAACGCAAGCAGATCATTGAAGCTTAAGACCAGGTGGTGCATATCAGATGACTAAATTAACAAATTTGGCTGAAAAATTAACGACGGAATTAGACGGGCTTATTTCTTCAATTAATTTGGCTAATGATGAAATTACCTTGGAGTGTGAGGCCAATTATATTAAAGCTGCTTTATATCAATTGCGCGATCATGAGGAATTTGCTTTTGAACAGCTCATTGACCTTTGTGCGGTCGATTATCTCCAATATGGAGAATATGATTGGGAAACGGAGTCTGCTACTGAAAGTGGATTTTCCAGAGGGGTTGAGCGGCAGGAAGCAAGAGCTTATGCATTGACCAAGCCACGTTTTGCTGTTGTATATCATCTGCTTTCAATAAAGAAGAATCATCGTGTGCGGGTAAAAGTTTTTGTTGATGAATCTTATTTGGTCGTTCCCTCCGTGCATGAGATTTGGAAGGCAGCCAATTGGTTTGAACGTGAAGCTTACGATCTGTATGGGATATTATTTGAAGATCATCCCGACTTAAGGCGAATTTTAACGGATTATGGTTTTGTGGGTTATCCCTTCCGTAAGGATTTCCCGCTTAGTGGTCATGTGGAAATGCGTTATGACGCGGGCCTGCAAAAAGTGATCTATGAACCTGTTGATATCGAGCCAAGGGTACTGGTGCCTAAAGTGATACGAAATGATAATCGCTATCTTGACATTGAAAAACACGAGGGTGAGCAATAGCAATGATCGAATTAAAGAATTACACGCTCAATTTTGGCCCCCAGCACCCGGCAGCACATGGTGTGCTCCGTCTCGTGTTAGAGCTGGAAGGTGAGACTATTGTTCGTGCTGACCCACATATTGGTTTGCTTCATCGTGCAACGGAAAAATTAGCGGAAACCAAGCCTTATATACAGAATATTGGCTATATGGACAGGTTAGATTACGTGTCCATGATGTGCAATGAACATGCTTATGTTCTGGCAATTGAAAAATTGCTTGGCATTGAAGCGCCTGTTCGGGCACAGTATATTCGCACGATGTTCGATGAGGTTACCCGGATACTGAATCATTTGCTTTGGCTTGGCGCCACCGCCCTGGATATCGGTGCTATGACTGTATTCCTCTATTGCTTTCGTGAAAGGGAAGATTTGTTCGATTGCTATGAAGCGGTTTCTGGCGCACGCATGCATGCCAAGTATTATCGTCCAGGAGGCGTTGCCCGGGATCTGCCGGATACAATGGCTCAATACAAGCCTTCTCGCTGGCATAATGAGCGCGAGGTTGAAAAAATGAACAAAGATCGCCAGGGAAGTCTTCTTGATTTCCTGTGGGCGTTTACTGAACGTTTTCCCAAGCGGGTAGACGAATATGAAACCTTGCTTACAGATAACCGAATCTGGAAGCAACGAACGGTAGATATTGGTGTCGTTTCTCCTGAGACTGCTTTACAGTGGGGGTTTACCGGGCCAATGCTCCGTGGCTCTGGAATTGCCTGGGACTTGCGTAAAAAACAACCCTACGCAGCCTATGATAAAGTTGATTTTGATATTCCTGTAGGAAAAACGGGAGATTGTTACGACCGCTATTTGGTTCGTGTAGCAGAATTGCGCCAATCTAACCGAATTATCAGGCAATGCATTGAGTGGCTGCGGAAAAATCCTGGGCCAGTAAAGCTAGATGATCATAAGATAACCCCTCCGACACGTGAAAAAATGAAGCATGATATGGAGGCGTTGATCCATCATTTTAAATTATTTACCGAAGGTTTTTGTTTGCCTGCAGGAGAAGTTTATACTGCGGTTGAGGCGCCTAAGGGAGAGTTTGGTATTTACCTGGTGTCGGATGGGGCTAACAAACCTTACCGCGTCAAGATCAGGGCGCCGGGTTTTGCTCATTTGTCAAGTTATGATGAAATGGTCAGGGGGCATATGCTTGCCGATGGGGTTGCCATTCTTGCAAGCCAGGATATAGTGTTTGGTGAAATTGACCGTTAGCGATAAGCCCCGGGTTAGCGGCAGCACCGCTTTGATTATCAAGTATTAAGGTTAAAAAGAATGTCTGAAAGTTCAGCTAAATTACTTCGGCAATTAGTTTCGTCTGCAGGGATGGATGAAATTGACCAGTGGATTGCCAAATATCCTGCAGATGAAAAGCAGTCAGCAGTGATGCGGGCATTAATGGTTGTTCAGGAAGAGCATGGCTACTTAACATCAGAGCAGATGGATGCAGTGGCTGAATACCTGGATATGCCTGCCATTGCCGTTTATGAGGTGGCGTCTTTTTATACAATGTATGAGCATAAACCCCTTGGTCGGCACTTGGTGAATGTATGTACCAATATTTCATGCAAGCTTTGTGGCTCTGCAGAAATAGTCGGCCATTTAGAGAAAAAGCTGGGTATCAAACTTGGCGAAACAACATCCGATGGAAGATATACCCTAAGGTCAGTGGAATGTTTGGGGGCATGTGCCAATGCTCCAATGATGCAGGTAAACAAAGATTATCATGAAAATCTGACTCCTGATGATATGATTGACAAGATTTTGGAGCAATACCAATGAACGTAGAGGTGGGTTGTCATGGTTGAATTAAATCAGGTCTGTTACCGGACATTTCATTTGGATGAGCCTTGGACATTGGCCGCTTATAAAAGTATTGGCGGCTATAGCGTATGGCAGCGTATTCTAAGGGAACAGACACCGCCCCAACAAATAATTGAGGAATTAAAAACGTCCGCGCTGCGTGGGCGCGGAGGCGCGGGTTTCCCTACTGGTTTGAAGTGGAGTTTTATGAACCGCAATACGCCAGTCCAGAAATATGTTGTATGCAACTCCGATGAAGGAGAGCCTGGAACCTGCAAAGACAGGGAAATACTAAGCCGTAACCCCCATCAGTTGATTGAGGGAATGGCTATCGCTGGTTACACTATGGGTTCTACCGCAGGTTATAACTATATTCGCGGCGAATTCTGGCTGCCCTATCAGCGTATGGAAGCTGCGCTCAAAGAAGCATATGCTGCCGGTTTACTGGGTAAAAATATTTTAGGCAGTGGTGTAGACTTTGATTTATATAATCATTTAGGCGCTGGTGCTTACATCTGCGGCGAAGAGACGGCATTGCTGAATTCCCTTGAAGGAAAGAAAGGGCAACCGCGTTTTAAACCGCCATTTCCTGCAAATTATGGTTTATATGGCAAGCCAACTACCATCAACAATACAGAGACGTTTGCCTCTGTTCCCGTTATCCTGGAGAAAGGCGGAGAATGGTTCCTTAAACTTGGTAAGCCAAACAATGGTGGTGCTAAGTGTTTTAGTGTCAGCGGCCATGTCAATAAGCCCGGGAATTTTGAAATTCCCTTGGGAACCCCCTTCAAAACGCTTCTTGAATTGGCGGGCGGCGTACGCGAAGGTCGTAAGATTAAGGCTGTCATACCTGGCGGTACCTCAATGAAGGTATTGCCAGGCGATGTGATGATGGAATTGGATATGGATTATGACAGCATCCAAAAGGCCGGTTCTGGTTTGGGGTCCGGTGCAGTAATTATTATGGATGAAACAACCTGCATGGTAGATGCTCTTTATCGCATCTCTGAGTTTTATATGGACGAGTCATGTGGGCAATGCACCCCATGCCGTGAAGGAACAGGCTGGATGGTGCGATTGCTCCATCGGATTAAAGAAGGGCATGGTGAGCCGGGTGATATTGAAAAGCTTGTAAATGTTGCTGACAAGATTGAAGGACGCACCATCTGTGCTTTAGGCGAAGCTGCTGCATGGCCCGTGCAAAGTTTTGTGAAGCAATTTTACCATGAATTTGATTATTTCATTAAGCATAAACGCTCTATCGTTGCAGCATAATTGAGAAGGTTTGAACAATGGCCACCATTGAGATCGACGGTAAAACATTTGAAGTTGAAAACGGTAAGATGATTATAGAAGTAGCTGATGAAGCAGGAATCTATATCCCTCGCTTTTGCTACCATAAAAAATTGTCAGTCGCTGCTAATTGCCGCATGTGTCTTGTTGAAGTTGAGAATGGACGCAAGCCGGTACCTGCTTGTGCCACGCCAATTACCAATGGCATGAAAGTATTTACAAAATCAGAAGAAACGCTTCGTTCGCAGCAGGCGGTAATGGAGTTTCTGCTGATTAACCATCCACTTGACTGTCCTATTTGTGATCAGGGTGGAGAGTGCGAACTGCAAGATATTTCAATGGGGTTTGGCTATGATTCTTCAGAGTATGAGGAAAGCAAGCGTTCAGTAGCGGATGATGATCTCGGCTCATTGATTGCCACAGAAATGACCCGTTGTATTCACTGCACAAGATGCGTCCGTTTTGGCGAGGAGGTGGCAGGACTGCGGGAACTGGGTGCAACAGGCCGTGGTGAAGCAATGCAGATTGGGACCTATGTGAAACACAGTATTGTTTCAGAGGTTTCTGGCAATGTGATCGATCTGTGTCCGGTAGGGGCTTTAACCTCCAAGCCTTTTCGCTTTACTGCCAGGGCTTGGGAACTGACCCAGCATGACAGTATAGCGCCTCATGACTGTTTGGGCTCTAATGTTTATTTGCATGTCCGCCGCAATACATTAATGCGGGCTGTCCCAAGGGAAAATGAATCAATCAATGAAACCTGGTTGTCTGACAGGGATCGGTTCAGTTATCTTGGCTTAAATCACGAGGCTCGGGCTTCCCAGCCGATGATTAAACGTGATGGCCAATGGGAAACGGTGGATTGGCCAACGGCACTAAAATTTACCGCGGAAGGCATCAGCCGTGTTATCAAACAACACGGTCCTGAGCAATTTGCAGCATTTGCTTCTCCTTCCTCTACCGTGGAAGAGTTTTACCTGTTGCAAAAATTAATGCGGGAGCTTGGTGTTAATAACCTTGATCACCGCATTCACCATACCGATTTCCGTGATCAGGATAACCAGGAAATCTTGCCAGCCAGCTCTTTAAGCTATGCTGAGCTGGAAAATCAGCACAATATCCTCATCCTGGGCTGTAACATTCATCGGGAAGTACCGCTTGCTGGCGTGCGGGTTCGCAAGGCTTTCAGGAATGGCGCTAAAATTTTTGCAATTAATTCCGTAGACTATGAATATCATTTTGATGTGGCTGAAAAGGTAATTGCATCCCCACAAGAATTGCCTATGCAGGTTGCAAAGCTTATCCTGGCAATGACTAAAGAGGTGACAAAGCTGCCGCCTGAAGTGCAAAAATTACTGATCGGCCTGCAACCTGATGAAACGACTCAGGCAATAGCCGAGGCACTAACCCAGCCCAATGCTGCCGTTATTATGGGTGCCCTTTGTGAAAATCACCCTGATGCTGCTTTATTACGCACCTTTGCATATTTGATGGAGCAATCTGGCGTGCGTATACTAAGGTTAACGACAGGCGCAAATAGTGCTGGTGCCTGCCTGGCGGGGATGTTGCCTCATCGTACGCTTGGCGGTAAAACCATCGAAAATCCAGGATTGGATATCCAGGCTGCTTTAAGTGCCAAACTAAAAGGCTATCTGCTTTGTGCCGTAGAGCCAGGTTATGATTTTGCCAACCCTTACCGTGCCAGACAAGCCATGCTTGGCGCTGAATTCGTGGTAATGCTATCCGCATTTCAACATGAGTCGATGCAGGATTATGCTGATGTCATCCTGCCTATAGCGCCCTATACTGAAACCTCCGGCACTTATATTAATGTTGATAGGGTATGGCAAACAGTTAAAGGTGCCTTGTCACCTCACGCAGAAGCCAGGCCAGCCTGGAAAGTAATCAGGGTGTTAGGAAATTTGCTGCACTGCAAGGGTTTTGAGTACACCTCTTCCGAGGATGTCCTTAATGAAGTCAAATCCCAGGCGAATCTGGCCGCGGAAATTAAATATCAACCTTACTACCCTGAATCATTGCCATTAAGTAATCAACAATTGATTCGCCTCGGTGAATGGCCCTTATATCGTTCAGATATGATTGTTCGTCATGCCCAGGCCCTACAGGTTTGTGCTGCAGCAGAAGCAGCATGCATCAGGATTCATCCTTCAACAGCAGATAGACTGAAATTAGGTGAAGCTGCTACTGTATCTCAAGGTGATATTGAGATAACATTGCCGCTTAAACGCGATGAACGAATAGCACCCGATGTGGTGTGGGTAGCAAATGCAATGCCAGAGACAATTGACCTGGGGCACTCTTTTGCTGCAATAACTATTAAGCGCTAAACAGGTAAACACATGCTACAAGACATTGGCATTTTGCTGTGGATCATTATTAAGATTCTGGTTCTGGTGATACCCCTTCTGATAGGGGTGGCGTATCTGACTTATGCAGAACGGAAAGTAATCGGTTATATTCAAGCCAGAATTGGCCCCAATCGTGTGGGTTGGCGTGGATTGACTCAGCCTTTTGCTGATCTTTTCAAGTTGATAACCAAAGAGATAATTGTTCCAACAAAATCGAATAAATATCTGTTTGTAATTGCGCCTTTATTTGCGCTTGTCCCGGCGCTCGTTGGTTGGGCTGTTATTCCCTTCGCAGAAGGTGTTGTTCTTGCCAATATCAATGCCGGGGTTTTATACCTTTTTGCCATGAGCTCTTTGGGCGTTTACGGGGTGCTTATTGCAGGCTGGGCTTCTAATTCAAAGTACGCCATGTTTGGTGCTCTGCGAAGTGCCGCCCAAACCGTTTCCTATGAAATTTCCATGGGTTTTGCCTTTGTCGGTGTTTTGCTGGCGGCTGGCAGCATGAATCTCACCGAGATTGTCATCTCCCAGCAAGGGGGAATTTGGCATTGGTGGTTCTTGCCTCTGCTGCCTCTTTTTATCGTTTTCTGGATTTCAGGAATTGCTGAAACCAATCGTGCGCCATTTGACTTGGCCGAAGGTGAGTCGGAAATTGTAGCTGGTTTTCACGTCGAGTATTCAGGGATAGGTTTTGCACTGTTTTTCCTTTCTGAATATGCCAGCATGATATTAATCTCAACTGTCATGGCCTTGTTGTTCATGGGGGGATGGTTATCGCCTTTTGAAGGTATTCCTGTGCTGGAAGATATTTTCTTCGTTGTTCCGGGAATAATCTGGCTGTTTGCCAAGATTTCCTTTTTCCTTTTCGTCTATTTGTGGGTTCGCGCAACCTTCCCTCGTTATCGTTATGATCAGTTAATGCGTTTAGGATGGAAGGTATTAATTCCGGTAACCATTGTATGGGTCATTGTCACAGCCTTAATGGTTGTAGCACACCTGAAACCTTGGTTTTAATTCAGTCAATTGAGCAGATTAATGAAACAAGCATATCGATACATTAAACATTATTTTCGTAGTTTTCTGCTTCTGGAATTGTTATCCGGCTTGAGGCTAACTGGTAAATATTTTTTCAAAAAAAAGGTTACCGTACAGTTTCCGGAAGAAGCGACTCCGTTGTCACCGCGATTTCGTGGGATGTTGGCCTTAAGGCGTTATCCTAACGGGGAGGAGCGGTGTATCGCATGTAAGTTATGTGAAGCTGTCTGTCCCGCACTTGCAATTACGATTGAATCTGAACCCAGGGAAGATGGTTCTCGACGGACAACCCGCTATGATATTGACATGTTTAAATGTATCAATTGCGGGTTGTGCGAAGAGTCTTGCCCTGTTGATTCAATCGTTGTGACGCCCATCCATCATTATCATGTCAGTGAGCGGGGGCAAAATATCATGACCAAAGAAAAACTGCTTGCGGTAGGGGATTTGATGGAGAAAAAATTAGCCGCAGACAGAGAAGCCGATAAAAAATGGCGCTAACGAGGTGAAAGATGCACGAAATATTTTTACAGGTGGTTTTCTATATGTTCGCTGGATTGGCGCTGATATCAGCCTTGATGGTTATTACCCAAAATAACCCAGTGCGCTGTGTGCTCTTTCTTGTATTGACTTTCTTTGCTGCCGCAGGCCTGTGGATTATTGCGGAAGCAGAGTTTCTGGCGCTTATTTTAATTTTAGTGTATGTGGGCGCTGTAATGACCCTGTTTTTATTTGTGGTCATGATGCTTAACATTGATGTTGAATCGATGAAGGCTCATTTTGTCCGCTATTTACCGTTTGGCTTAATCCTGGTTGCATTATTGGTTGGATTATTATTGGTTGCGATTCCAGATAATATGTTCAATACCGCCGTGGAGCAATCAGTTAGCGCTCGACAAGCTCAGGTCATCGATGATGAAAATTACGTCGAGCCCTTAAAGCCACTCTCCAATACCGAAGAGATTGGCATGGTGCTGTATACAGATTATGTTTTTGCTTTTGAGATTGCTGCAGTCTTGCTTTTAGTGGCAATTATTGCGGCGATTACCTTGGCTCATCGTGGAGTGATTCGCTCTAAGCGTCAGGATATTGTCAAGCAGATTATGACGCGTGGGGAAGACAGAGTAAAACTCATTAACATGAAATCAGAGAAATAAACACTAGGGAAAACGAATGATACCAGTAAATAATTATCTGATATTGGCTGCGATTTTATTTGGTTTAAGCCTTGTAGGCATTATGCTTAATCGCAAAAATATTATCCTGTTGTTGGTTTGTATTGAATTAATGCTCTTGGCTGTAAATACCAACTTTATTGCTTTTTCTCATTTTTATGGTGGGGTGGCAGGCGAGGTTTTTGTGTTTTTTATATTAACCGTTGCTGCAGCAGAGGCAGCAATAGGCTTAGCTATTGTTATGTTGCTTTTCCGTAATCGAGGCAATATCGATGTTGACAAGATGAATCATTTAAAAGGTTAATAAAGTGAGTATACAACAACTGTGTCTTGTAATTGTTCTTGCACCTCTGGCAGGGTCAGTAGTTGCAGGCTTTTTTCGTAATCAGGTAGGGCGCTCAGGAGCTCATTCTGTAACTATCGCTGGTGTGGGCCTGTCGCTGATATTATCGCTTTATGTCGCCACTGTTATTCTTAGTGGTTCTGTCGAGCCGGTTAATAGCAACCTTTACACATGGGCAAGCGGTGGTGAGTTATTCCCTTATGTTTTTCACATTGGCTTTTTAATCGACCCACTGACAGTAGTCATGTTGGTTGTTGTAACGTTCGTCTCTTTTCTTGTTCATATTTACAGCATTGGCTACATGGAAGATGACGATGGCTACCAACGGTTTTTTAGCTATATTTCCCTGTTTACCTTTATGATGCTGATGCTGGTGACTGCCAATAATTTCCTGCAGTTGTTTTTCGGTTGGGAAGGCGTTGGCTTGGTTTCTTATTTACTAATCAGTTTTTGGTATCAAAAAGAGTCAGCCCTCCAGGGCGGCCTAAAGGCTTTTATCGTTAACCGTGTCGGTGATTTTGGCTTTGTTTTAGGCATTGGGATGGTTTTGGCTTATAGCGGAAGCCTTGATTACGAGACAGTATTCCAGGGTGCCAGTTCATTAGCCTCTCAATCGGTTGAGCTTTTTGCAGGTCATCACTGGTCATTAATTACCATAATCTGCCTGTTGCTCTTTGTCGGCGCAATGGGTAAGTCTGCCCAGGTGCCCTTGCATGTCTGGCTGCCTGAATCAATGGAAGGTCCGACGCCTATTTCGGCGCTGATCCATGCTGCCACAATGGTAACGGCAGGAGTATTTATGATTGCCCGGATTTCGCCACTGGTTGAACTGTCAACCACTACCCTTAGCGTTATCTTGGTTATTGGCGGTACTGGAGCGTTATTTACCGGGATTCTTGCCATAGTAATGAATGATATTAAACGAGTGGTGGCCTATTCAACCTTGTCTCAGCTTGGTTATATGATGGTTGCCATGGGTGCTTCGGCTTACAGTGCGGGGATATTCCATTTACTGACACATGCCTGCTTCAAAGCCTTGTTATTCCTTGCAGCCGGTTCGGTTATCATTGGGATGCACCATGAGCAGGATATGCGTAAAATGGGTGGATTATGGAATAAAATGCCGATTACCTACCTAACCTTTGTTATTGGTAGCTTGGCGCTGTGTGCAATTCCCCCTTTTGCAGGATTCTATTCAAAAGATACCATTATCGAAGCGGCAAAACTATCGGAAATTCCAGGTAGTGCCTATGCCTATTTTTGTGTTGCTGCTGGTGCAATGGTAACTGCCCTGTATACATTCAGGGCATTGTTTATGACCTTTCATGGTAAGCCAAGAATGGATGAGCATACGCTTTCACATGTCCAGGAATCACCTTGGGTTGTGTGGTTGCCTCTAGTTTTGTTGGCAATCCCATCGGTTGTTATTGGTTATATTTTATATATGCCAATATTGTTTGATGTACCCTCATTGCTGGGTAAGTCATTGTTTGTCCTTCCTGAACATAATGTTTTAGCCGAGTTAGGGAAAGAAATTACATCTCCATTACAGTCAGCTTTGCATGCAGTCAATTCAGTGACTTTCTGGCTTGCTATAGCGGGTGTGCTGATTGCCTGGATCTGCTATATTGCCCTGCCTACGATACCTGCTTTCTTTGCCCGGAACTTTTCCTGGGTTTATCGCATCCTTTTAAATAAATATGGGTTTGATACGTTTAATGACCATGTCATTGTTCGTGGTTCAAAAGCAATGGGACGCCTTTTTTATCAAACAGGAGATCAAAGGCTTATTGATGGAATGATTGTTAATGGGACTGGTCGTACGGTTAAATGGTTTGCGCAGAGAGGTCGTAATATTCAAAGTGGCTATTTATACCATTACGCAACGGTTATGATTCTTGGTCTTTTTGTTTTCTTATGCTGGTTGTTACTAGGCTGATTATAAGGTGAAGGTATGCATCATTTGCTGAATTTATTGATTTGGTTGCCCATCATCGGCGGTGTTTTTGTGTTCCTCACTGGCGATGATAACAACCCTAATGTATCGCGCTATTTATCGCTATTTACAGTGTTATTAACGTTAATCATGTGCATTCCTTTAATTGCCGGATTTGACCTCAACACCTATAGCATGCAATACATCGAGGAATTTCCCTGGATGCCGGCATTGGGGATAAATTACAGTCTTGGAATTGATGGTTTATCACTGTTACTTATTGTGTTGAGTGTATTTACCAATCTGATTGTAATACTGGCTACCTGGAACAGCATTCATAAGCGTGTGGCCCAGTACATGGCTGCTTTTCTAATCATGCAAGGCCTGCTTGTCGGTGTTTTCTCCGCCCTGGATGCGATAGTCTTTTACATTTTCTGGGAGGCAACGCTAATTCCAATGTACTTAATCATTGGTATCTGGGGATCAGACAATCGGGTTTACGCCGCGATCAAATTTTTCCTGTATACCTTTTTAGGTTCAGTACTCATGTTGGCTTCGTTCCTTTATATGGGCTACATTGTAGGCTCATTCAAGATTGAAGCCCTTTATGCTGTAAAACTGGGAATGACCGCGCAAACCTTAATTTTTATCGCATTTTTTCTTGGTTTCGCTATCAAAATTCCTATGTTTCCGGTCCATACCTGGTTGCCGGATGCACATACCGAAGCGCCAGCGGGTGGTTCAATAGTCCTGGCTGCCATCTTGTTGAAGCTTGGCGCTTACGGCTTTATCCGTTTTGCTCTGCCGATTGTCCCCGATGCATGCAGCAAGTATGCGATGGTTATGATCGCGTTGTCCTTAATAGCGGTGGTGTATGTGGGATTAGTGGCAATTATCCAGCAGGATATGAAACGCCTTATCGCTTATTCCTCTATTTCTCATATGGGATTTGTGACACTGGGGTGTTTTGCGATTTTTGCCATTGCCCGCCAATCCGGACTGCATAATGCAGGCTTGGTTCTAGAGGGGGCAATCATTGTGATGATTTCGCATGCTTTTGTTTCCAGTGCAATGTTTGCAGGGGTAGGCTATATCTACGATCGAATGCATACCCGGCAGATAAGGGATTTTGGCGGTATTGTCCATACGATGCCCATATTCGCCTCCTTTTTTATGTTATTTGCTATGGCAAATGCGGGCTTGCCTGGGACATCCGGTTTTGTAGGTGAATTTATGGTGATTTTAGGCAGTATAAAGGCAGGCTTCTGGATAGCATTCTGGGCAGCAAGCACCCTTATCATTGGTGCTGCTTATACCTTATGGATGTATAAGCGTGTTATTTTTGGTCCGGTAGCTAATGAAAAAGTAGCCGCTTTGCGTGATCTTTCCGGTTTTGAAATAAGCGCCTATGCCCTCCTGGCTTTTATGGTGGTAGGGATGGGTGTTTATCCAAAACCAGTGCTGGAGTATGTACATCATTCCGTAAGTCATACTTTGGCTCAGGCTGATAAATCAAAATTATAACTAGCAAGGTTAAACAAACATGACAGGATTACTTGAGAATCTACACATTGCTTTACCCGAAATAATTGTGCTGATTACGGCTTGTGTTGCCTTGCTGGCCGATCTTTTTCTACGTCAGCGCTGTTCTTCCATCGCATTCACTTGTTCAGCCATTGGTTTAGTGCTGGCTGGCCTGGTTAGTTTCCTTCTTCTTGGCAATTTCAAGATCACAATTCTGGGTGGATTGTTTATCAGTGATGATATTGCCCAGCTGATGAAATTATTCATCTGCCTGAGTGTGTTTCTTTGTTTCATCTACTCTAGAAATTATATTGAAGAGCGGCAAATACCCTCAGGGGATTATTATATCCTTGGCTTGTTTTCAACGCTGGGAATGATGGTTCTTGTTTCGGCGCATTCGTTGCTGACTATTTACCTTGGATTGGAACTGCTTTCCTTACCGCTTTATGCCATGACAGCAATTCAACGTAGCAATAGCAACGCAACTGAGGCGGCAATGAAATATTTTATAATGGGGGCGATTGCCTCTGGAATGCTGCTTTATGGCTTATCTTTACTGTATGGGGCGACAGGAAAACTGGATCTACTCGATATAGCAAATGCCATTGCGGCTAACTGGCAGCAGGAAAATACATTATTACTGTTTTCATTAGTATTTATCCTGGCAGGAGTTGGCTTTAAGCTGGCAGCATTTCCATTTCATATGTGGGCGCCGGATGTCTATCAAGGTGCCCCTACCTCCGTTACCTTATTAATCAGTTCTGCACCTAAAATTGCAGCGCTTGGTATGGCTTTGCGTTTATTAACCCTCGGGTTAGCGGATGTTTGGTTACAGTGGCAACAAATTTTAATTGTTATGGCTTTGCTGTCAACCGCTGTTGGTAATTTACTTGCTATTGCCCAGTCTAATATAAAGCGACTGCTGGCTTATTCTGCCATTTCGCATATAGGTTATGCTTTGTTTGGCATAGTGGCGGGCAACTCAGCTGGTTATGCCGCTTCGCTCTATTATATCTTAGTTTACTCACTGATGACGGTCGCAGCATTCGGCCTTCTTGTTCTTTTATCGCATAAAGGGGTTGAGGTAGAGCTTATAGATGATCTGAAGGGACTAAACAAAAGAAATCCCTGGATTGCCTTTATGATGCTGATAGTTATGTTCTCAATGGCGGGTGTGCCTCCTACCGTTGGATTCTTTACAAAACTGCTGGTATTGAAAGCACTGGTCGATGTTCATTTAACCTGGCTTGCTGTGCTTGGTTTGATTTTTGCTGTGGTGGGTGCTTACTATTATGTCCGCATTGTTAAGGTGATGTATTTTGATGAAGCAAAGGACGATATGCCAGTGCGGTTTTCAATACCGATGAACATGATTTTTTCTGTTAATTGCCTTTCCTTGCTTTATCTGGGAATATTCCCTTCGGCATTGATTACTGCCTGTATGAATGCATTTAGCGGATAGAGTTTAAATACTCTGCGCAAATGGAGGATTAAGATATTAGAAGTGAGCTATTGTCTCCTGCAGACTTAACTGCAGGATTCCACCAGTTTAACCCGCTGCTGTATTTAAATTGTGATTTAGTAAGCATTTACAGGCAATTGAATAAAAAAATGATAAAAAACTTGATTAATAAAAGAAGGCTAAGTATAATTGCCTTCAGTTGATGCGGGGTGGAGCAGCCTGGTAGCTCGTCGGGCTCATAACCCGAAGGTCGTAGGTTCAAATCCTGCCCCCGCTACCACTATTCTAAACCCCATTTTTGGGGTTTTTTATTATGTTTAAAAAGATAATTGCGATTGCCATCAGCAGGGTAATATTACCCAAATGAGATCACTATTTTCTCTTAAAGTTAATTGATACTTGTCAGGCCGTAGATGCTGCAAGTGTTCAATAAGACCTGACAGCCGTTCCTCTTATCAGGAATGCGTGTTCTTTACGAGAGAGGATAAGAGCTGCTGCAGGTTTGTCAGATGAGGGCATCATTTCAAAATACCTGTTCTAAACAGGTGGCCTAGGTAGCATATGATAAAAAGTGAAATTGAAGAATTATTAAAACCTCTGGTTGAGGATTTAGGGTACGAGCTTTGGGGGTGTGAATATTTAGCACAGGGGAAGCATTCCTTGCTTCGTCTTTACATTGATAAAGATGGTGGTATCGGGCTTGAAGATTGTGAGCGGGTAAGCAGGCAAGTCAGTGCACTTTTAGACGTCGAAGATCCTATTACAGGGAATTACAGCCTGGAAATTTCCTCTCCGGGTATTCCTCGTCCTCTTTTCAGTAAAGAGCATTACCGGCGTTATACAGGGCATAGTGTTCAACTTAAGTTATTTAAACCAATAAGTGGCAGCCGTAAATTATCTGGTATTATTGTGTCTGTTAATGAGGATAGTTTGGTATTGAAAGTTGGCGATGAGCAACTGGACATACAATTAAACCAAATAGTGAAGGCAAACTTGACAGCGAGTGAGGCGAACAATGAGTAAAGAATTGTTATTAGTTGCTGAGGCATTATCTAATGAAAAAGGTATAAGTAAGGAAGTGGTATTGGAAGCCATTCAGTCAGCACTTGAATCTGCCACTCGTAAACTTACGAATAAGGATATCGGCGTAAGGGTTAAATTGGATCCCAGAACTGGTGAATATGAAACTTTTCGATATTGGGATGTTGTGGCTGAAGAGGATTTGGAATTTCCAGAAAGCCAAATAACATTGGAACAGGCCAGGGAGCGTTCTCCTTCAATAGCCATCGGCGATCGTATTGAAGAACCCATGGCTTCTATCGAGTTCGGTAGAATTGCTACCCAGACTGCCCGTCAGGTTATCGTGCAGAAGGTTCGTGAAGCAGAGCGACGACAGATTGTGGATCAGTTTAAAGCCAAGCTGGGGCAACTAATTTATGGTGTTGTCAAGAAAGTAACACGGGATAATGTAATCATTGATCTGGGCGGTAAAGCAGAAGCCTTTATGCCTCGTAGTGAGATGCTGCCTAATGAAATGTTCAGGCCTAATGATAGGGTTCGAGCATACCTCTATGATATTGTTTCCCAGGCACGCGGGCCTCAATTGTTTGTTAGCAGAGTCCATAATGAAATGCTTACCGAACTGTTTCGTATTGAAGTGCCGGAGATTGGTGAAAATATTATTGAAATTAAGGCTGCAGCACGTGAGCCAGGAAGCCGTGCTAAAATTGCAGTAAAAACAAATGATGGGCGGATTGATCCAGTTGGCGCCTGTGTAGGGATGCGGGGATCCAGGGTTCAGGCTGTTTCCAGTGAGCTTGGCGGTGAGCGTGTTGATATTATCCTCTGGGACGATAATCCCGCACAGCTGGTAATCAACGCTATGGCACCGGCGGATATTACTTCTATTGTCGTTGATGAAGACAGCCATACCATGGATCTGGCCGTACAGAAGGAACAATTATCGCAGGCAATCGGACGTAATGGTCAAAACGTCAGACTGGCCAGCCAATTGACTGGATGGACATTAAATGTCATGACGGTTGAGGAATTTAATAGCAAGAGTGAAGAAGAAACCAATAAGATAGCGAATCTCTTTATCTCGGCATTGGAAATTGATGTGGAAATAGCCAATCTTCTGGTAGCCAACGGCTTTTCTTCGTTGGAAGAAATTGCCTATGTGCCAAAGGAAGAGTTATTAGCCATCGAAGAGTTTGATGAAGAAATTGTTGATGAATTGAGAAACCGTGCTAATGATATCCTCTTAACTCAAGCATTAGCTTCAGGAGAAGGGACCCCAGCAAGCCCTGATGAATCATTGTTGAACATGGAAGGTATGACGGACACCATGGCAACTCGTTTGGCTGCGAAAGGGGTTAGTACGATGGAGCAGTTGGCAGAGCAGTCGGTCGATGAATTACTTGACATAGAAGGTATGACCGAAGAGAAAGCTGCTGAACTTATTATGAGGGCTCGTGAACCATGGTTCCAGTAAGTAAGATAAAAATTCTCATTGATCATTGGCAATAAATAATTTCTGTCAGTTCCTGGTGAATTTGTTTCTCCGGGTAAAGTTATACTGGCTGGTTGTAAGAGTAGGTTTTAGACCTGCTGATTATTGGATATCAAAAAGCACCAAAAATGCAATTTGATTAAGCACTTATTATAAGCTAAGCAGCATTAGAATGAAGGCAGTTTGCTTTAGGATTGCCGAAAGGGGGTAAATTATGGCGGATGTGACGGTTAAACAATTGGCTCAAGTCGTTGGTATCCCTGCTAAACGCCTATTGGATCAGTTACAGGAAGCAGGATTAGCCTTCACTGATGACAGTCAGACGGTTAATGAAGAGCAAAAACGAATCTTGTTGAATTATCGAGAGAGCCGCGTAGCACCTGAGCGGATAACGCTTAAACGTAAAAGTTTTACACAGGTTACGGTAGGGCATGATGTTCATAGTGGTAAAACTGTGAATATCGAAGTACGTAAGAAAAGAACTTATGTAAAGCGGAGTAGTTTGCTTGAACAGCAAAACCCGCCTGAGATTGAAGTTGAGAATGACGAGGTATTGGCAGCAGAGATACCTGTGGAAGAAACGAAGACAGTGGAAACAACATTACCCGAAAATGCAGCGCCTGCTGAAGAAGCACAAATTGCCGCGCCGGTGACTGAAGAACCAGAGCAAATTATGGAAACAGTTGCTGAAGCAACAGAAGTATCAAATCAAACCACTGAATCGGAAGCAAAACCTGATGTGGCGGTTGAGATGCCTAATGAGCCTACTGTCTCAGAGGTAGAAGAGCGGGCTGAGAAAGCGAGTAAGAAAAAGCATCAGGAAAAAGTTGCTGATGCAGATTCAGATTTTAAACGGAATAAAAAACGCGGTAAGTACCAGGCTCCAGAGCAAGAAGATGACGAGCAGCTGTTGATTCGCCACAAGCGAAGCAAGCCTAAGAAGCGTAGAGGCAATGAGAAATCCGAAAAATACAGAGAAGCGGAAGAGGCACTGACCCATGGTTTTGCGATGCCAACAGCACCAGTAATCCGTGAAGTGTTAATCCCTGAAACAATTACCGTGGCTGATCTTGCGAAAAGAATGTCAGTAAAAGCGGCTGAAGTGATTAAGGTCATGATGGGATTTGGTGCCATGGCTACAATTAACCAGGTTATCGATCAGGATACGGCGGTTATTGTTGTTGAGGAAATGGGACATAAACCACAGTTACTGAAAGAAAACGCGATTGAAGATACGCTGGGTGAGGTCATTAGCAAGGGGAGCCATACTGAATCCCGTGCTCCGGTAGTAACTATTATGGGTCATGTTGACCATGGTAAAACCTCGTTATTAGACTACATCAGACGCACCAAAGTGGCTGCGGGTGAGGCCGGCGGCATTACACAACACATTGGTGCATACCATGTGAGTACAGAAAAGGGAGAGATTACTTTTCTGGATACCCCAGGCCATGCTGCGTTTACTGCAATGCGTGCCAGGGGAGCACAAGCAACGGATATCGTTATTCTGATTGTAGCGGCTGATGATGGTGTTAAACCTCAGACGATTGAGGCGGTGCAACATGCTAAAGCCGCCAACGTACCTGTTATTGTCGCTGTCAATAAAATGGATAAACCGGATGCCGATCCGGATCGCGTCATGAATGAGTTGTCTTCTTATGAGGTGATTCCTGAATCATGGGGCGGTGATACCATGTTTGTTAGTATTTCAGCTAAAACCGGGCTTGGTATTGATGAATTACTGGATGCTGTTTTACTGCAAGCTGAGGTATTGGAGTTAACTGCTCCTACTGATGGCGCTGCCAAGGGTGTTGTTATTGAATCTCGTCTTGATAAAGGACGTGGACCAGTGGCTACAGTTCTGGTTCAAAGCGGCACTCTGAGGAAGGGGGATATCTTGCTTGCTGGGTTACAGTATGGACGTGTTCGTGCGTTAGTAAGTGATAGTGGCACGCAGGTTGATCAGGCCGGTCCTTCAATACCGGTCGAGGTTTTAGGTTTATCGGCCATTCCACATGCCGGCGATGAAGCGATTGTTGTTCCAGATGAGAAAAAAGCCCGTGAAGTCGCCCTGTTCCGTCAAGGAAAATTCCGCGATGTAAAATTGGCAAGGCGGCAAAAATCTTCTTTGGAAGGCATTTTTGAAAATATGGCCTCTGCCGAAGTCAAAATACTGAATGTGGTTCTGAAAGCCGATGTTCAAGGTTCTGTAGAAGCTATTGCCGATGCATTGGTTAAGCTGTCAACTGATGAGGTGAAAGTTGAGATTATTGCCAGCGGTGTAGGCGGTATCACTGAATCGGATGTTCATTTGGCGATTGCCTCGAATGCAATTCTAATTGGTTTTAATGTCCGGGCTGACGGTGGTGCGAAGCGTCTGGCTGAACAGGAAGCAGTCTCCCTGCATTACTATAGTGTTATTTATGATATTGTCGATCAGGTAAAAAATGCCTTGACAGGCATGCTTGCTCCTCAATTTAAAGAAGAAATTATTGGCATAGCAGAAGTAAGGGACGTTTTCCGTTCGCCAAAACTGGGAGCAATTGCTGGTTGTATGGTGACCGAAGGCTCTGTCAAACGTAATAATCCTATTCGTGTTCTCAGAAACAACGTAGTGATTTATGAGGGAACACTGGAGTCATTAAGACGATTCAAAGAAGATGTTGTTGAAGTTCGTCAAGGATTTGAATGCGGAATTGGTGTGAAAAACTATAATGATGTTAAATCAGGTGATTTAATTGAAGTTTTTGAAACGATTGAAGTAAAACGGGATTTATGAGTAACGAGTTTAAACGAACCGACCGCGTTGCTGAAATGATGCAGCGCAAGTTGTCGCAATTAATTCATCAGGAAGTCAAAGATCCGCGATTGCCGGCTTTCGTCACGATTTCCTCAGTGAAGGTATCTGCTGATCTGGGGCATGCTAAAGTCTATTTTACTGTTTTTAATGGTGACAAGAAGCTGGCTGCAGCGATTCTGAATGCGGCAGCCAGTTTCTTGCGTACGGCACTTGCGCGCTCGGTGAAACTGCGTACTGTGCCTCAGCTTCATTTTGTTTATGATGAATCGATAGAATATGGTAGAAAGTTGAGCCGGTTGATTGATGAGGTTAATCCGCCGGATGATGATAATGAGCAAAATTGATTGTAACCAGTTTATAAATGGTATCTTACTGGTTAACAAGTCTCAGGGTGTATCCTCCAATGCTGTCTTGCAGCGCGCAAAAAGGTTGTACCAGGCAAAGAAGGCTGGCCATACAGGTAGCCTTGATCCACTGGCAACAGGCATGTTGCCAATTTGCTTTGGTGAAGCGACAAAATTTTGTCAATATCTTTTAGATGCTGATAAGGCTTATCAGGCAACAGGTTTATTGGGCATTAAAACCAGTACTGCCGATGCGTTGGGCGAGATAATTGAAGAGCAGGAAAATGTGGTTGTCTCCGAATCACAATTGCGTGCCGCCATGGTGTCTTTCAGAGGCAATATCAAACAAATCCCTTCTATGTTCTCAGCGTTAAAACATAAAGGTCTCCCACTTTACAAGTATGCAAGGGAGGGGGTGAATATTGAAAGGAATGCCCGAGATATTATTATCCATCAACTGGAGCTGACTGCTTTTGATGGTCATTCGTTTACTATTGACGTGCGATGCAGTAAAGGGACTTATATCCGCAATCTGGTTGAGGATATTGGCGATTATCTGGGGGTGGGCGCCCATGTTACCAGGCTCCACCGCTCATATACTGCCGGCTTTGATTATGAAAAAATGTATACTCTTGATGAGCTTGAGAATACAGAGCCGCAACAATTATTGTCTTGTCTTCTGCCGATAGAGTCGGCAGTAAAGCATTTACCGGTGCTCACATTAGATGACACGCAGGTATTGGCATTGCGTCAGGGCAGAAGCGTTAAGGATGAACGGTTTGCGAATGTTGCCGGTTGTGTACGCCTTCATAATGAAGCGGCTCAATTTATCGGTTTGGGAGAGTTACAACCATTGAATACACTTGTAGTAAAGCGTTTGTTGACAGAGCAAGCAGCCGGAATTATGTTATAAGCTGCTAAAATGAAGCGCTATCAACAGTGCTCTCTTAATAAAGGACGCTTACCGCGATTGGATGCACAAATTATTAACTTTAATGCTTGTTTCTGTAATCGTGACTTGGTAGAATGCATCCTTTTGAAAGAACACTTAGCTATCTCTAGGAGTGAATATGTCGCTAACAAGCGCACAAAAAGCAGAAATTGTTAATGAATTTAAAAGAGCTGATCAAGACACCGGGTCTCCTGAAGTACAGGTTTCGTTGATGACCGGGCGTATTAAGTATCTGACTGAGCATTTTAAAGCCCATAAAAAAGACTTCCATTCCCGACGTGGTTTACAGGCGTTGGTTAATAAGCGTCGTAAATTGCTTAAATATTTGAAAGAAAACGATCAAGCCCGTTATCAGACTCTAATCCAAAAGCTGGGTCTGCGGGATTCATATTGATAGTTGGAATTATTTCAATGAGGCTAAATTCCTCAACATTATAGTCAATCTAAAAAGGGCGCAGTTTTCTGCGCCTTTTTTTTCACTATTACAATTTAGGGGGTAACTTACGTGGCTAAAATCACAAAAGAAATACGATTTGGTGAGCATAACCTGGTATTGGAAACAGGGGAAATAGCAAGGCAGGCAGATGGTGCTGTTTTTGCAAATATGGGTGGAACCCAGGTATTGGTGACTGTCGTTGGCAAAAAAGAAGAAGGTGGCAGTAAGGGATTTTTCCCCTTAACTGTAAACTATCAGGAAAAGTCTTTTGCTGCAGGCAAAATTCCTGGTGGCTTTAACAAGCGGGAAGGACGTCCAAGTGAACATGAAACCTTGGTTTCCCGATTAATGGACCGCCCGATAAGACCGTTGTTCCCCGAGGGTTTTTACAATGAAGTGCAAATTATTGCGACTGTTATGTCACTTAATCCGGAAGTGCCTGCAGACATCGTAGCAATGATTGCTGCCTCTGCCGCGCTGACAATTTCCGGTATTCCTTTCCAGGGTCCAATTGGAGCAGCGCGAGTCGGTTATAAAGACGGTATTTACCTCCTTAATCCTGGTTATAAGGCAATCGCTGAATCTGAGCTTGACCTGGTGGTTGCAGGAACTTCAGATGCCATCCTGATGGTAGAGTCCGAAGCACGTGAATTAAGTGAAGAAATCATGCTTGGTGCTGTATTGTTTGGCCATGAAATGATGAAAGGAGTAATCAAAGCTATTGCTGAGATGGCAGAAGAAGCAGGTAAACCGGCCTGGGATTGGGTGCCTTCTCCAGTGGATGAAACCTTGGAGTCTCGTATTGCGGCGTTAGCAGCAGAGCAGATTCAGGAAGCTTATTTAATCAAGGATAAGCCTCAGCGTCGCCAGCGTTTGGCTGAAGTCAGGCAACAGATTACTGAAACATTGTCCGGCGAACAGGAAGAACTTAATATTGATGCTGTATCTGATATGTTGAGTGCATTGGAAAAAAGTATCGTCCGTAATCGTATACTTGATGGCGAGCCACGCATTGACGGGCGCGATCAAAAAACAGTACGTCCGATTGCTGTCCGTACCAAATTCCTGGAAAGAACGCATGGCTCTGCTTTGTTTACCCGAGGGGAAACCCAGGCGATTGTTGTAGCAACGTTGGGTAATGAGCGAGATGCGCAAATACTTGATCAGTTGACTGGTGAAAGCAAAGACCGATTTATGCTGCACTACAATTTCCCTCCTTACTCTGTAGGAGAGACTGGCATGGTGGGCAGTCCTAAACGCCGTGAAATTGGCCATGGCCGCCTGGCAAAACGCGCCATGATGGCAGTATTACCTTCAGCCAGTGAATTTCCTTATGTCTTGCGGATAGTATCCGAAGTTACTGAGTCAAATGGTTCCAGCTCGATGGCTACCGTATGTGGTACCAGTCTGGCGTTAATGGACGCCGGTGTGCCGCTTAAGGCACCTGTGGCGGGTGTTGCGATGGGACTTATCAAGGAAGGCGAACGTTTTGCCGTTTTGACAGATATTCTGGGTGATGAGGATCATCTGGGTGATATGGACTTCAAAGTTGCAGGAACGGAGAAAGGGATTACCGCTTTGCAGATGGATATTAAAATTACGGGAATCACCAAAGAAATCATGTCACAGGCATTGGCTCAAGCCCTGGCTGGACGGATGCATATTCTTGGGGTCATGAATAGTGCATTATCCGAGCATCGTGAAGAGTTATCCCAACATGCTCCACGGATTACGACGATGAAGGTTGCTGAAGACAAAATTCGCACCATTATTGGGAAAGGAGGTGCCACGATAAAAGGCCTTATTGAAAGTACTGGCGTATCCATTGATATAGATGACACTGGGGTTGTGCAGTTATTCTCTCCTGATGCTGTTGCCCTGGAGGATGCGCAACGTCAAATAAAAGCGTTAATTGCTGAAGTTGAAGTCGG
The DNA here is from genome assembly GCF_900640175.1 of Legionella sp. W10-070. GTDB lineage: Bacteria > Pseudomonadota > Gammaproteobacteria > Legionellales > Legionellaceae > Tatlockia. Next base: position 51,315 of record NZ_CAAAJC010000016.1, read on the forward strand.
GCAAACTTATAAAGGAAAAGTAAGCAAAATCGTTGATTTCGGCGCCTTTATCAATCTCTTGCCTGGTAAAGACGGGCTTTTGCACATTTCTCAGATATGCAGTAGCCGCTCAGGAAAGGTTGAAGAGGTCTTAAGTGAAGGGCAGGAAATTGAAGTGTTTGTTGCCGGTGTAGATAAGCAAGGACGTGTTAAGCTGGAATGGAAGGACAAACCACAGGCAGCTGTACCTGAGGAGCCAGCAGAAGAAAAAGCAGGGGCTGAATTGGCGCCGGAAATAGCCGATCAGGACCAGCAAGCTTCTGAAGAATAGAGGCATTTGTCTGATACCCGGTTCTCTGAATGCCAACACAGAGGACCGGGTATCTGCTCGTTCGCAGGATGCTTAATCCGGTTTAATTTTATTTTCAGTACTCATTTCGTCATTATTAGTCATAAGCAAGTCATACTGAGTGGCGTAATGACGATCAACGGAAGCTTGCAACTGCTCGGCAACCTCCTGGTTTGAATAAACTTCATTCGCGTCAACTGTCTTATAGGTTTTATGAAATGCCCAACCAAAGACATAGAGTAAAGTCATCGCCAAATCCTCGGTAGTGTCTGGCAATTTTGAATAGATATCCACTAAAGCATTCCAGCGCTTTTGAGCCCTGGGGTAATTAAAGCTGACTAATGACGCGCAAATGGATGATTAACGTGTACTTGGTGAAAACCAAAATGGTTGCCAACAATGGCAAGAAGACCTGGATCTTTTTCAACCTTATATAACGCTAAATACCGCTTGCCTATTGATTGGATCATTTCATTGGTTAGCGCTTCAGGATTTCGCAGCAAGGAAGAAAATAGGTCTATCTGCTTATCGCTGCTGATGAGTTGGTACTGTTTAACTTCTTCCATCCCCTGTATTTTTGCAGCATGATCATTTGCTCTCATGGTAATCCCTTATTAATTTCAACCTAATATAACGTTTCACTGATTCTGTCTTACACTGTCATTCCCGCGCAGGCGGGAATCCATAGCCCAATTTAGCTCCTCACTTCACCTGAGAGATAGATTCCCGCCTGCGCGGGAATGACAAACTGGACAGACTCAGTGAAACGTTGTACTAATGTATTTTATCCTTTTGTAGGAACTATGATAGATTCTTCTTTAAGTATTTAATATCAATAAAAGGGCAAATTATCCTATCAAACGCAAGAATTCACTTCTACTGGGAGGGTTGTTGCGCATCTCGCCCAGCATTACAGAAGTAGTCATGGTTGAGTTCTGCTTCTCCACACCGCGCATCATCATGCACAGGTGCTTTGCTTCTATAACCACAGCGACGCCGCGTGCTCCGGTAATTGATTCGATACAGCCAGCAACCTCCGCCGTCAACCGCTCCTGGATTTGCAAACGACGTGCAAAATAGTCGACAATCCGGGCAATTTTAGACAAGCCTAATACCCGTCCGTTAGGAAGATAGCCCACATGGCATTTGCCCAGAAAAGGGAGCAGATGGTGTTCACAAGTGGAATACATTTCTATGTCTTTCACAATCACCATTTCACTCATGTCGGATTCAAACAAGGCATCGTTAATAATGTCATCAAGACGCTCAGTGTAGCCTTTAGTCAGGTAACGAAATGCATTTGCTGCACGTTCTGGTGTATCGCGTAAGCCTTCTCGAGTCGGATCTTCCCCGATTCGTTCTAAAATTTGTTTATATAGTTCCTGCATTACTAACAGCCTTAACCTGGAGGCCACGTCATCTGCCGCCCGCCCAGTAGATGTAAATGAATGTGGTGGATTTCCTGCCCGCCACCGGAATTAACATTAAAAACCAGCCGGTATCCATTTTCACTCAGTTGCTCAGTTTTCGCCATATTTTTTGCAGTAAGAATCATGCGGCCCAACAATTGCTCATCCTGGCTGTCCGCATCATTGATGGTGGCAATGTGCTTTTTGGGAATCAGCAGCAGATGGGTTGGTGCCTGTGGCTTAATATCGCGAATGACAATAATTTCCTGCGTCTCAAAGACTATATTGGCTTTGATTTCTCCAGATGCAATTTTACAAAACAAGCAACTCATAATCATCCTGATGGTTTTTTAGCTTATCTTATTATACTCTGAGTTTAATAAGATAAAAAAGAGGCTCGCTCAGGCCATACGTTAATTGGCTAATCGCACCTTTGAGGCATTAATTTTTGCCTTTTGAAATGGTTTTTCGCATAATAGCGCCTTATTAATTTAGAATCAGGTGTGAAATGGGATTGATGGATATTAAAAGCGGGCGTGATATTCCTAATGAAATTAATGTTATCATTGAAATTCCTATGCATGGCGAGCCGGTCAAGTATGAGGTAGACAAAGATAGCGGTGCCTTATTTGTCGACCGCTTTATGGCAACAGCAATGTATTACCCTACCAATTATGGTTATGTTCCTAACACCTTGTCGGAAGATGGTGATCCGGTTGATGTGCTGGTTGTGACTCCCGTACCATTGATTAATGGTGCAGTGATCCCTTGTCGGGTCGTTGGTATGCTTAAGATGACCGATGAGGCAGGCGCTGATGCAAAAGTGTTGGCTGTTCCTGCGAGTAAATTAACCAAGATGTATGAGTCGGTAGAAACTTACAGTGATTTGCCTCGTCATTTACTGTTGTCACTGGAGCATTTTTTTCAACACTATAAGGATCTGGAAGAAGGTAAATGGGTCAAGATAGATGGTTGGGAAGGTCCGGCAGCTGCTCGTGAAGAGATCATGGCAAGCGTTAGTCGGTTTGAGCAGAAGGATGATTAAAGGCTGTAGCATGTTAACTGGTGTTATCCAGGTTAACCGCTCTTCATTACAAGGTTGTTTAAGTTACATAGGATTAACCACTAACTGGAGAAAAAGATGACCTTTCATATTCCCCCGATGCAAATTTTATTAAAGACTGCTGATAAATTAAATCCTCGCTATGAGGAGCTGCGCAAGGCTAAAGATGAGAAGCGATGGTTTGCCAGTTTTCGGCCAGCAACCAAGAACCCGCAAAGATTCGAGCAGATTGAGTTTGTTAAAACCGTGGCAGCAGATGTTAAAGTGAATAAAGCTAGTTATGGTTCCATCAATCAACAATTTGCCAACAAGAATTATGAGGCTGATGTAGCACCGCATCTAAGACAGGTGGTGGCAGGCGCTTTCCTGATGGATTTGATTATAATCACCCGAAGTTATGGTGGTAATGAAGAGGCAGTGAAGGATGGAAGTGTCTTGGGGAAAATCATACTCGATCTTTTTGGCATTGATAAACTCAGCGAGGTACCAGCTGGGGAATTGAAAGCTTGTCTGAAGGCATTGGATGGCTATCTTTACAAGATGGATGATCTGGTGAACGAAGATAAGAAACAGCCAATTCAATGGCATCCCAAAAAGACCAATATCGCTCTGCGTGCCGAAATTGCTAAGGAAATCGAGAAAATTAATGAGGAATTAGGCGTAGGGACTGCAAAGGTACCAGCTTAGGGCTGAGGCAGTCTGGTTTGCTAAAATTTTCCTGATGAATTAGATGTATCAGGGTCATATTCTTATCCTCAGGCTGGTGCAAAATTTAGTATTTCGCAGACGCTATTTACCAGCCTGAAAATAGCCAGTTTAAAATAGCCTCTACTGTGGAATGTGGGTTTAATCTTTTTTATTTTAGATTTACAAAATAGGTAGAGTCGCGTAAAGTGATTTTTGTTTAGTTTTTACACGATTATTAAGGTTAACTTAAGATTGAAAAGTTACAATAATTTTTGGCTTGTATCGGGCAAGAAGGATGTTCTGCTCTCATGGGAAAGGATAATTGCTCAGGTACCTGATTCTGGCCAGTGTTTGAAAAGCAAAGAAGGAATGCAATGAGCAGTAAAAAACATACGTTGACCATTTTTAGCCTCACAATGATTACGGTTGGTTCTGTTGACAGCATCCGCAATTTACCGGCAACGGCGTTATTTGGAAGTCAGTTGATTTCTTTTTTTATTTTGGGTGCCTTATTTTTCTTAATTCCGACTGCATTAGTTTCAGCCGAGTTGGCTTCCGGCTGGCCAAAACAGGGTGGCATCTACATATGGGTAAAGGAAGCCTTCGGCAAAAAAATGGGTTTTCTTGCGATTTGGCTGCAATGGATTGAAAATGTTATCTGGTATCCGACTATTTTGTCATTTGTAGCGGGAACGATTGGTTATTTAATTAACCCATCAATGGCCAATAACCCTTACTTCCTCTGGGGTATTATTGTTAGTTCGTTTTGGGGTGCCACCTTTATCAATTTGCGCGGCATGCGCTCTTCGGCGTTGTTTAGTAATATTTGTGCTGTATCAGGGTTATTGCTGCCAATGGCGTTAATTATTGGCTTGGGCACCGTCTGGATAATCGGTGGTAATCCTTTACAAGTCGATTTCGATGTGCAAAGTGTCAGCCCGCACTGGCAGGATAGCTCCATGTGGGTTTCCTTAACTGCCATTATGATGTCTTTTTGTGGTATTGAAATAGCCACGGTGCATGCTAATGATGTTGATAACCCCCAGCGAGCCTTCCCTCGTGCCCTGATTTATTCTGTTTTAATCATTTTAATCACTTTAATCCTGGGCTCTCTTGCAATTGCTGTGGTTTTGCCTCATCAGGAAATCAATCTGGTGGCAGGGATCATGCAGGCTTTTGATGCCTTTTTTGCCAAATACCATCTTGGCATCCTGATGCCAGTAGTCGCCCTGATGTTGGTCATGGGTGGACTTGGCGGGGTAAGCAACTGGATTATAGCGCCAACCAAAGGGTTATTGGTGGCGGCAGAAGATGATAATTTGCCTGCAGCTTTCCAGAAGACAAATCGGCATGGTGCGCCGCTGGTTATGTTGATGACTCAGGCGGTTATCGTAACGGTGCTATCCGGCTTATTCCTTTTTATGCCCAGCGTCAATGGCTCCTATTGGTTGTTAACGGCATTGGCGGCCCAGCTTTATATGCTGATGTACCTAATCATGTTTGCTGCGGCAATTAAGTTACGTTTGAGTTTGCCTGAACATCCGCGAGCTTTCCGTATTCCAGGCGGCATGCCAGGGATGTTGCTGGTTGGCGGAGTTGGTATCGTTGGCGTGCTGACCACTTTGGCGGTGAGCTTCATACCTCCTGAAGGGATCAATGTTGGCACTGTGGCCCGTTATGAATCGATCTTGATTATTGGGTTAATTTTAATGTGTTTGCCTCCTTTCATTAGCTCCAAACTCCTGTCTCGCCAGGCGGCTTTGCAACGGTTAAACACGGATCCGGCTGCCGTATAAACAGGTAAAGCGATGAGCATTGAATCATTACTGGAGGAGCTGGAAGCCAGATTGCCGGAGCTTGAGTGGAAAATCCGGGCGCTTGACCGTATTTTCTTTTCAAGCAAATCATTGCCTCAAGGCCTGTTCCGGGTACAGGCAAATGCCCCTGCTGCAGCGTTTATTACGGAAGTCAAAAAGGATATCCAGGCGTTGGCTGGATGCCCGAGTGAGCGTAGCGGATATTATCTTGCGCAAAGGATTCATCAGAAAATCAACGTGCTGGTTAATTTGTACCGTATTCACGTTAAAGAGGTAAAGACTGAGGCCAGCCATCCGCTTGACAGCCTATGTACACGCCAGCAGCTTATAGGCAAACTGGAAGAGGAAGTAGAGCGTTTATCAATACAACGAGATGCTGTAAAAGAACGGTTGCTGCACAAGTATGATGCTCAAATGTTGTTAACAATAAAGAACGAGTTAGGGCTGGTTGAAAAACGCCTGACTGTGGCAAAGGAAGCGCTTTCCAACGCCACCAAGTGGTAATCATATGAGTGTTATAGCAACCAGAGAGTAATTAACCTGTCTCATACAGGACAGGTGTGTCAAGTCGCAGACCCAGCGAGCTATCTTTTAAATTGGTATCGTTCATTCTTGCTTAACAAGTGGGCAAACTCGTTTGCTTTCATCGGGTAATCATAAAAGAAACCCTGGCCTTCATCACAGTTGTTTTCCCTTAAAAACTGCAGCTGCTCAAAGGTTTCTATACCTTCTGCCAGTACCCGAAGCTTCAAGCTATGGCCCATCGCAATGATGGCTTGAAGGAGGGAGGCATCATTAAGATGATGGGCAGAATTATGAAGGAAGCATTGATCAATCTTAAGTTTATCGACGGGAAATTCCCTTAAGTAGTTGAGACTGGAATAACCTGTTCCAAAATCATCAATTGTTAAATGAACCCCTATCTCCTTAAGCTGTTTTAACTTGTGCAGATTCTGTTTTCTGTCATCCATCACAATACTCTCGGTTAGCTCTATTTCAAGGCAATCAGGGTCAAGTTTTGTTTCTCTGAGAACATACTTGACCAGTCTTACAAAATTGCCTTGGGCTAATTGGACACCAGAAACATTGATGGCCATGCGGATAGGCTTTAACCCCATGTTTTGCCAGGTTTTATTTTGCAAACAGGCGTTTAAAAAAATCGATTTACCCAGGGGGATGATTAGCCTTGATTCTTCCGCCATGGGAATAAACGTTAATGGATGAATGATGCCTTTGGTTGGGTGTTGCCAGCGTACCAGGGCTTCAACGCCAATGATTTCGCCGCTTTTTAAATCAATTGTCGGCTGATAAAGCAAAAAAAACTCATTTTTTATTAATGCATTGCGTAACTCTATCTGCATTTCGAGACTTTTTTGGTTTTGTTCGGTTATCTTTTTATCAAATATCTTGAAGTTGTTGGGACTTTTTTTAGCCTGGTACATTGCCATGTCAGCATTTTTAAGGAGGGTTGCGGCATCTTTGCCATGTTGGGGGTAAACGCTTACCCCGACACTGGCGTTAACAATTATTCTGTGAGTAAGCAGTTGTATAGGCTGAGTAATATTCTTTAAAAGCTTCTGTGAAAAATGAAAAACCTCCCCCTCTTTATTTGAGATAAATAGAATTACAAATTCATCGCCGCCAAAGCGGGCGATAGTATCACTTTGGCGAACAGACTGGCGTAACCGCCTTGCTACCTTTTGTAACAGAATATCGCCTGAGTCATGACCCAGGTTATCATTGATTAGTTTAAAATTGTCTATATCGAGAAAAAGCACGGCCAGCTGGGTATTATAACGTTTTGCATAGGCAATTCCCTGATTGATGCGATCATAGAGCAAAGTACGATTAGGAAGACCGGTTAACAAATCATGCGTCGCCTGATAGGCAAGCTGTTTCTCCATTTGTTTCCTCAGAGTAATATCGCGAAAAATCCACACGTAACCTACTGTCGTATGACGCAGTTTATGTGGTTTTGAATGCCACTCGAAAATGTTGTCTGTGTTGCTGATTAGCTCAAAATAGCTTTCTTCCTCGGGATTGGCCTTTAGTTCATCCAGCTTCATAAGGAACTCATGAGCATTTTTAAGTTGAGGGAGCATTTCTTCTGCAAATAGGAGAAAATCAGGATTCATAATGAATTGATGCAGCAATCCCCACATGTCGATAAATTTCTGGTTGTAATATTCAATATGGCCTTTCAGGTCAATGACTAAAATACCATCCGTTGTGGACTCGAGAGTGGACTTGGTAATAGCAAGGGATTTTTCCAGATCATGGGTGCGTTTCCTCACCCTTCGTTCAAGGAGCTGATTGAGTGAGTCAAGGTTAAGGTTTTTATAATAAAGCGAAAGGAAGTTAGTTATAAACTTGTTTGAATAATAGCAACTGATAAAAATGATGGGCATATAAACCAGGCCGCAAAAACCTAGAAGAATATAAATGCCGCCTTGTGAAAATAACCAGATGGTAAAGGGAATAAAGGCTGGAAAAAGAAATAAGGCATAGACAGCAATGACCGGGGAAAAATAAGAAATAGAGCCGGCTGTCATGCCAAAAATAAGGATAATAACAAAACTTTGATGAACAAGGCTTGTAGTGGGCATCAGAATAGAACTGGCAAACCCCCAGCCGCATCCAGATAAAAAAGTGAAGATGGCAAACAAGATTAACCATGTTTTCGTCTGCAGCGCTATCTTATTTGTTTTGTAAGCGATGGCTACAGCAAACCAGCAGCATGAAATTAAAAACAGATAAATAAACCAACCCAAAAGAAGCTCAACGCTGACAACTCGCCAAAGTGCTATAACCAGAAAAAAAGCAGAAAAGCACTGGGCAAGAATGCCGTAGGGATTTTGCTCATAAAGCAAATGTACTTTATCAGCCAAAATCTTATCAGAAAGTGGCGCCTTAGTGTACGTACCTTGATATATCAGGGCTGTCTTCTGGTTGTTATCTGGTTCCATTCAATAGCTAACCTTAAGCCTGTTTTATCCATCTGATTCTGTAGGTTAATTATAGCTTTAATCAGAGGGAGACGCTGAATTTGGTAGTGATTATGCAACGCGTTTATTTCTGACCTGCTATGATAGAATCAACGTTACTACTTAGGTTGTTATCCTGAGGGAGAGATATTAAATTTTACCGGGAGCAGGGATGTTTAAGAAAATTCTTATAAGTAATCGGGGCGAAATTGCATTGCGTATTGTGCGTGCCTGTAAGGAGATGGGAATCGCAGCGGTCACTATTCATAGTGAGGCTGATCGATATGCTTTGCATGTAAAACGCAGCTCGCATTCCCATTGTTTGAGTAAAAATCCTTTGGATGCCTACTTGAATGGCCACCGGATTATTGAATGTGCCAAGGCTGCCGGTTGTGAAGCAATTCATCCTGGCTATGGGTTTTTATCTGAGAATGCTGAATTTGCTGCTGCCTGTGAAAATGCGGGATTGGTATTTATTGGTCCCTCTGCCTCAGTAATTGCCACTATGGGTTCAAAGGTGGCGGCAAGAGAAGCAATGCAACAAGCTGGTATCCCCGTTATCCCAGGCAGTGAAGGGAACCTTGCCTCTGTTGATGAGGCCGTTGCCTGTGCTGAGAAACTAGGTTATCCGGTGATGCTTAAGGCTACTTTTGGCGGTGGAGGACGTGGGATTCGATTATGCCATAATGCAGAGCAGGTTCGTCAGCAGTATGAACGTGTGCAATCGGAAGCAGGCAAGGCGTTTGGGGACTCACATCTGTTTATGGAAAAATTTATTCCCAATCCCCGTCATATTGAGGTTCAGATCCTTGCAGATAATCACGGAACGTTGGTCCATTTATTTGAACGCGATTGTTCTGTTCAACGTCGCCATCAGAAATTAATAGAGATAGCCCCTTCAGTGCAGCTTGCTGATGAAACCCGGCAACGTTTATACGACTATGCTATTCGGGCAGCGACTGCTGTAGGTTATACTAATGCCGGAACAGTGGAATTTATCCTCGATGAGCAAAATAACCCTTACTTTTTAGAAATGAATACTCGCCTGCAGGTTGAGCATCCTGTTACGGAGCAAATCACCGGGATTGACATAGTGCAGGAGCAGATACGCATTGCGGCAGGTGAACGATTGACTATGACTCAGGAGCAGATTACACGCCGAGGATTTGCAATTGAGTTTCGCATTAATGCTGAAGATCCACAAAATGACTTTCTGCCGAGTTTTGGTCGTATTACCCGTTATTACACCGCAGGAGGACCTGGTGTACGCACGGATAGTGCAATTTACACCGGCTATACTATCCCGCCTGATTACGATTCCCTCTGTGTCAAGTTGACTGTTTGGGCGCTGGATTGGCCATCCGTTTTGCGCCGTTCACGCAGGGCGCTTAAGGAAATGCGATTATTTGGCGTAAAGACAACCATCCCTTATTACCTGGAAATGCTGCAATCAGAAGAATTCCGACAGGGTTTTCTGACGACCGGATTGGTGGAAACCCATCCTGAATGGTTACGTTATTCTAACAAGTCTTTTCCTCACCATAAGGCTGCTGTCATAGCAGCTGCTATCGTTACTTATAATAAAAAACTGCCGCCAACTTGACAGCCGCCATAAATCCTGGCGGCTGTTGCTTTTGGGTATGGGTTAGCCTTGACCTTTTAAGCCTGGTTTGATAGCCGATAGTTATCAATTAGTCGAATCTCGCCAATCATAACGGCGATAAAGCGCCTTCCCTGGTATTCTTCAAGGTATTCAACATTAATATTATTGGCGCTTAGTTCCTCAACCAATGCTTCGCAAGTCTTATTTTGATGAAAAATGCGGGCAAATAGTTCTGCCTCCAACCGCTGGGGAGGTGTCAGGCGATTATTGCGGGAACTGAAGGCAAGTCCGCTTGCTTCGCGAACAGTAGGGCAGGCTTTTATTTCTGTATCAATGAAAAAGGCGCTGGCCATCCCTTTTATCAGCAGGTATTGCTGATAATCCTTTTCACCAAAATAGGCACGCTGCGGTTTTATCAGGTTCAGTAATTTCATCACCACAGTCAATACGCCTGTAAAATGCCCTGGTCGATGTTTGCCTTCCATGATTTGACAGAGCTCTTTTTCCTGTATTTGATAACGGTAGTTATCGTTATAGACTTCTTGTTCTTCGGGGATTAAACAATAATCCACCCCCAAGCTGGCAAGCAGGCTCAGATCGGCCTCCAAGGTACGGGGGTAGTGGATGAAGTCGGCCGGTTGATTAAATTGGGTAGGGTTGATAAAAAGGCTGGCTACCGTACATTCATTTTCTTCTTTGCTTTTATTGAACAAGGAGGCATGGCCTGCATGCAAGTTACCCATTGTCGGTACGAAACCAAGGCTGGACGCTAAAGAATGGCGAAACGCCAGCCATTCCGTTAGGTTATAAAAAATTTTCATGACATACTCCGCTTTATATAAAGGGCTGCTGATCAGTTGACGTGCCTGCACTCAATGGTGCAGGAGACAAGATAGCAGTAGTTAGGTACCCAGATCTGCTAAAAAGCATGTTCAGCGGCAGGAAACTGAGCCTGCTGCACTTGCTGTACGTAGGTATTGATGGCGGCAAGGATGATGCTTTTGCTTTCTGCGTACTGCTTCAGGAACCTGGGTTTAAACTCAGTCTGCAAGCCTAGCAGGTCATGCCAGACCAGTACCTGCCCGTCAGTATGAACACCTGCTCCTATCCCTATAGTGGGGATGCTGACGGTCGCTGTGATTGCTTCGGCTAATTTCTGAGGTACGCATTCGATAACAAGGGCAAAACATCCCGCAGCTTCCAGGACGGTTGCTTGTTGCATTAAGGACGCTGCCTGTTCTTCCTCTTTCCCTTGTACCTTATAACCGCCTAACTGATGGATTGACTGCGGGGTTAATCCTATATGTCCGATAACAGGAATACCAGCAGTTACCAGGTGGCTGATTGTCTGGCAGGTATCGCTATCTGCCCCTTCGATCTTTATGGCATGGGCACCGGCTTGTAGCAACGCCCGCACATTATGGACGGTTTCGGACCTGGACGCGCGATGCCCAAGGAAGGGTAAGTCTGCAATCAGGAATTGCGGGCCTATTCCGCGGGCAACCGCTTTAGTATGCAGTACCATCATTTCCATTGTGGCCATAATCGTGCTGTCATAACCATGAACGGCCATGGCGACCGAATCACCGACCAGCACACAATCAATATGCGATTCAGCAACGATACGTGCCGAGGGGTAATCATAGCAAGTCACCATGCTGATTTTAGATTGCTGCTGTTTCTTGCGTTTAAAGTCATGAATTTTCATGCTGCTGTCCCCTGGATTGTAAAATTAACCGCAGCAGCAGGAAGTACAGGTACCTGTCTCATGGATCAAGTCCTCCAATAGTTAGTTATAATTATATAAGTCACCGCAAAAAGTCGGTGCAGGTTGATTTGGATGCGATTGAAAGTGTAGATTATTCCTGTCTACCTATTCTGACTTCCCGCAGTCAAGCCGCGGGGTGTTGACCTAGATGTTCAATCACACCTGCTGATTTTAAAGAACGCGCATGAAATTGCAAGATGGGTTATGATCGGGGTTTTTAATTGTCCAGGTTTTTTCTATGTTCAACGAAAAATATGCCGCTCCCGGAGAGCATCCTCTTACTTTTGAAGGTATGAAAGGGCAAATAGAGTCTATTCTTACCGTACCTTCGCAAATAGAGGACAACCTGGTTGCCTTGTTAGGACACCCTCATTCGCTGCAGGGTGGAACCATGAATAACAAGGTGGTAACCACTATGGCAAGGGCATTTAAAGAGCTTGGCATTCCAAGCCTGCGTTTTAATTTTCGCGGGGTTGGTCATACAGCAGGGGATTATGATAAAGGGATCGGGGAAAGTGAGGATATGTTGCTTTTGGCAAAATTATGGCAGGCTGAACAAAAAGATTTACGCTTTATCTTTGCCGGTTTCTCTTTTGGCTCTTACGTAGCTTATCGGGCAGCAGCGCAGTATCCGCATCAGTTGCTGATTACCATAGCCCCCCCAGTCCACCATTATGACTACCGTGAGTTTAAGCCAGTGCCTGAGCCCTGGCTAATTCTACAAGGGGAAGAGGATGAGGTGGTACCGGCTTCGTTGGTGTTTGATTTCACAGAGACCGTACCGGCGGTATTGCCCGTAGTTCGTTTTGCTGGCACAGGTCATTTTTTTCACGGCAAGTTACTTGAGCTTAAATCACAACTTGCTGGCGCTATCCGTCCACTGGTTTTTTAGCTTATGACATTAATTCAACATTATGAGCATGCCATAGCACGGGGCGATATTCAGGATGATTACTTACAGAGACAGGTTTTGGCTTCGATGGAAAGGCTTGTTCAGGATTTAGAAAAGCCTCGCCCAGCCTGGTTTAAATGGCGCCGGAAGGCTTCATCCCGTACCGGGATTTATTTATACGGGCCGGTAGGGGTGGGTAAAACCTACCTGATGGATTTATTTTATCAACATAACCCACAGCGGCAAAAGGCAAGGTTTCATTTTCATCATTTTATGCAGCAAATTGACAGCCAGCTGCGACGTTTGCAAGGTCAGAAAGACCCGATACGCCGCATCGCAGCCCAACTTGGCAAAACAACGCGGTTGTTATGTTTTGATGAGTTTTTGGTTCATGATGTGGCGCATGCAATGATTTTGGCCGAGTTGCTGCAAGCCTTGTTCGCCCAAGGCATTATTCTGGTGGCCACCTCGAATATAGCGCCTGATGATCTGTATTTAAATGGCATTCAACGGGCGCGGTTTTTACCTGCCATTGAGTTAATAAAGACGCATTGTGAAGTACTAAGCTTAGGTAACAAAAGGGATTATCGTCTGGGAAGAGAAGCCTTGGTAACTGCTTACCTATATCCATTAGGCCCAACTACGGAAAGTATCTTAAGTGAGCAATTTAATGCTATTTCCGGAAAAACCAGGGAGGCAGGTACCTTAACTATCCAGAACCGCGAGGTGCCTTTTTTGAAGTGCAGCGAGAGGGCTTTATGGTTCGATTTTAACCAAATTTGTAATTTGCCGCGAAGCCAGTTGGATTACCTGGAGATTGCTGAACGCTTCGACACGGTTTTTGTCAGTAATGTACCGGCATTAACGGCAAAAGACACGGTACATGCGATTTTATTAATTCATTTTGTGGATGTAATGTATGATCGTGGCATCCGGCTGGTGATTTCAGCTGCAGTTCCTGTGGAGCAATTATATATCGAAGGAGAGATGAGTCAGGCGTTTAAAAGAACCCTAAGCCGTCTGCAGGAAATGCAGTCAGTTGATTACCTGACAAGGCACCCGCGGCGGCGGGTGCAGGATTTATTGCAGGGATAACTATCAGTTACAGGGCAGGTTGAAATTAGAGTCTGTTGGCATTTCAACTTAAACTGCCCACTTCCCGCGCTTTATGCGCGGGATCTGTGCAAACCACACGAAACTAACCATCCTCTTGACAAGGCTTGAGACTAGATTCCGCGCATAAAGCTTCCAATTGGCCCTAAGTTTTTATTGACAAAACATTTTTGAACATTTCTGCAGCAATTCCTAGAGCTTGAAATCCCAACCACATTGATTTGAT
>NZ_CAAAJC010000017.1 GCF_900640175.1 Legionella sp. W10-070
CCCCTTGCCAGCCAGGAAACGCCTGCTATAACGATTGGTTCCTGCCAGCCGGAAATAACGCGACAGCCACAGGTCAGCTTAACTGCTTATTTACTAATCGTGTCGCTATAGGCGGTTTTACCAATGCCGTCTACTGGAGTTCTACCGAGTTTTCCGGCGATCCTACGTTCGACGCCTGGGTCCAGGCCTTCTTCGATGGCTCCCAAGGTATTGACAATAAGGTCAGCGATACTCGGGTTAGGTGTGTCCGGGCTTTTACCCCTTAACCCTTTATCCCTTTTTTTGAGGCAGCTACGCTGCCTTATGATTTTTTAAAGACGTATGAGTTGGATTTGGGTGAATGGCTTTCTATACGGAGTTACCGACGTTTGATTACTTTTGTAATTGACAAGCCGATGAAGCGAAAGTTTTGCTGCTGGTTTCCGTGACGGGGTGGTGCATCACTGGTTAATCAACAACCCCATGGACAATCAGGCAATAATTCCACCATATAAAATAAATTTTCAGAAGAGTTTGGTTTCAGTGTTCGTACTCTCGAAAAATAGGAAGAGGGGGAGCGGTTGCCAGAAGCACCTGCACGTACTTATTTAACGGTAATTTCTCAAAATCCTGGCGGTTGTTGATGCACTGAAGAGAGCAGGTTAAAGTGGCTGCTGCACCAATTAAGTCTAATCACTGTGAAAATCAAAGCCAATGTGGTATGTACTTGATAAAGATCCAATATCTTCCGTTGAATATCATTTTATTGAAATATATTATTCTTCATGAGGAAATGGAGAACCACAACTATAGATAAGACTTTTATTGCGCTTCAATACTAATGCAGGGATAAGTAGAATGGGTATAAGCAAATTTGAAGAAGTTGATTTAATCAAAAAAGTAAATCCTAATTTAAGGAAAATACATAAATATCATACCTCATCTTGCTTTTTTAATAATCAATTTGAAATATATTCAGATAAACCATTAATGTCTTCATCATATATTATTGATGATTCAAATAGTGCTTGCGAGCTTCACAAAGTTTTAGGAAAAGGAGCATTTGGAACAGTAAAGAAGGGTGTTTTAGTAAAATCAGGCCAAATTGTCGCTATCAAAATCCAAAATATCACGAATCAGATTGATTACCATTTTAAAACCATTGGTGATAAGGAGAAAGCAAGACTTTATGTTAATAATCAAATTGAAATTGAAGATACTTTGTTGAAATTAACAGGTCAATTCATTTCCAGCTTAACAAGGATCAATTTTCATAATCAAGAAAAGCATTATTCTATAATGCAGTATATTGAAGGAATTAAATTAAAAGATATTTTTAGTCAACTTTCTCCTCAGGAAAAATTATCATGCTTGATACAAATAACGGAGCAATTAGATTTTTTACATATTAATAATTACTTACATTTAGATATTTGGCCGGAGAATATTTTATTTAGTAATCCCAAAGCAATACTTCATGATTATGGTTGTTCAGCAAAACTAGAAAATGGAAAGTTTATGAGTAAATTAAAAGGCTCTCATATTCCGCCTGAAGTTATTCAAGCTTATAAAAATAATGAACCTTGTACTTATAGTACATATTCCGATACTTATGCATTAGGGATGACGTTTTATGAGTTATTATACAAGGAATATTATGATTATAATCTCGATAAAACGCTTGATGATTTTACTGAAAGATACAATATGTACCACAAGAAAATTAAAGACAATGTAAATAAAAAAGATGATGGGATATCACAAATAATAAATAACTTAATCAGTGTTAATCCGGCTGAGCGAATGACAACTAAAGAAATTTTAAATGGCTTGTACCTAATAAGGAATAACTCACACCTGCCAACCGTTTTAAGCTGTTCGAACGCTAACAAAGAAATTACAGATTTGACTTTTTAAACTGGGTTGGTGAAGCCATTGTCACTCAGCAGGCATGTAGTTTCCGACCTATTTTAGTATTGGACGCTTAAATGACAAACCGAAATGTATTCATTCCAATAGGTTATTTCCTTGCACTAACGTCAAGCGTCACGTACGCCTTACCGGAAGGATTTGTCTATCTGCGGGACGTTTCGCCAGACATTATTGAAGAGATGCGCTATGCCGGACACTATAATTTTCTTGGACGCCCGGTTCCGGGTTATTTAGCCCCCCGCTGCATTTTGACAAAAACCGCCGCTGAGCAATTAGGCAAAGTACAGTCAGCTGCGGCTAAACAAGGGTACCGCTTGAAAGTGTATGATTGTTATCGCCCCAAAACAGCGGTGAACGCATTTTATCAATGGAGCAAAACGCCCGAACTACCTGCAATGAAGGAAGCCTTCTATCCGCGTGAGAAGAAGAATGAATTGTTTAAAAAAGGATATATTGCGCTGCAGTCTGGGCACAGTCGCGGCAGTACTGTTGATATTACCCTGGTGAAAACAGGCAACAGCGTCAGAACAACAACTTCGCAAGATGCCCGTTGTTACGGCAAAACGACAGCCTACCTGGACGATAACTCTATTGATATGGGCACTCGCTTTGATTGCCTCGATTCGAGTGCTCATATCCATTACTCCGGCCTAACGAAGGAACAAAAAGCAAACCGCCAGCGTTTGCGCGAGTTAATGGTGCGCCATGGCTTTAGACCCTATGCCAGGGAATGGTGGCACTTCACCCTGCGCGATGAACCCTACCCTGGCACTTATTTCAATTTCCCTGTGCGATGATCTGGAGCTCTCCGTCGCTGTCATCAAAAAATCACTAAGAACTGCCAAAGTAGGCCTGTCCCTTCAAGCCGACTCCCCTAACATTTAAATGACTTTAGTTATTCAACTTCTCAACGATTGCACGTAATAAGGATCCGGGATGAGAAACCGGCAAATCCTGCTGCAGGCTCCAGAAAGATACACCTGCCAATTGGGTCATCGAGCCTGCAGATAGGGGATTGCTGCCGCTTACATATTCAATCTTATCTTTGATGGATGATGGACTGTCACAACTTATAAAACGTGTGATCCCTGTTTTTTCCAGCGGAATCATGCCATACGATGAAAAATATCCCTGTCGGGAAGCATAACGGTAATTAAAGAGTTGCTCTCCATACCGATCATAGGCTTCATTATAACTGACCTGACTGTTGATGTTGGGATCCAGGACAGGGACATGCAAGCCCGGTTCCTGACTGCTGGAGTCAATCATTTCATTTTTAATGTAGTAGGAATGGCAATAAAAGGGAAGCCCCAGGATGATTTTATCAGCAGGCAGTCCTTGATGAAAAAAATGACTCACCGCTTGATCCCCTGATGTGTTTGGATAAGGATAATTGTCACCCTTATTTTCCTCCTTTTCATAAAGGGACGCACCCAGTTCCGTTTTCGGTCCAAATGTTCCATAGTGGTCGTATGCCATGATTGTCGTCCAGTCAACAGCGTTCTGCCATAATCCCGCATCCGGATAATTTACCCAGTAGGTGCTGGTTGCAGGTACCGCATTGCTCACACAATAACCTTTTTTCCCCAAAGTATCATGCAGTTCATTTAATAAAGCGGCAACACTGGATATTTCTTCCTTGCTGGCAAGCAGCTCATTTTCCCAGTCAACATCAATGCCATCCAACTGATATTGTTCCATTAATTGCTTGACCGAACGAATGAAAATCGCTCTTTTCTTGCCATCGGCAAGGAAAGTACGAAATCCATCCCGCTCTCCCCAGCCGCCAACAGCGAGCATAATTGGTAAATCGGGTTTCATCTGACGTAGCAGCTCAATGTTGTTACTATCCTGCTCATTGAGCGCCAAAACCGTATTTCCCTGGTTATCCCTTACCAATGGTGCGAAAGAATAATTCACCAAAGTGACTTGTGCCAGCTGATCAGAAAGCTTGCTCAAATCAGTTCCTTGCAAAGACCAGCCTGAATCTGCACCAAGGTAAGCAATGATTTTTGGCTGCTGCCTTGCTTTTACTGTACAAAAAGGAAGCCTGTCCGCATAAGCAATGCTGGACAGGAAATAAACAGTCAATCCCATGATAAAAGAAGGAACAAGTATTTTCTTCATTGTCTATAATCCCTGGTTAGTTTACTTTAGTGGCATCCGCTTCTGTAAGCTGCAACCAGACTGTGAGGATTTGATATCGGCAGATCGGTATCCGCACTCCACATGATGGCGCCCTTCAGCTGTTTTCGTTTGATGAATTCACAGACAGCCTTAACCGTTTCAGGAGATTGATAACCAATAAACTGCTTTTCTGCAGGATGATAGAGATAAGCCCCGCTTGCCAGCAGATTACCCTGTTCATCAGGAACGGTAACGGTGTAGCTTTTATAATGTAATGTATTGATTAGACTATCCACTGCTTTATAAGGCAGCATGCCATTCTGATTTGAATAATCATCAGAAAAATGACTGGCACCTGTCCAGGGTTGTTCAAAAGCCGGATAATTAGGATCACTACCTGCTTCTACACCTGAATAGCCTCGTCCATAAGCGGCAAGACCTACCTGAAGTTTCTCTTTCGGCATGCTATAGGATAATACCTGTTCTGTAATCTTGTCCGTTGCGTAATTGATGGCAAATTCATCTTTTCGGCTTGATTCAGGTTGCTTTAAAAGGGCATGTATCGAGGTATAGGGATCGCTGCTTTGACTCCATGGACCATGCAGGTCATAGGTCATTAAATTCACGCTATCGACTAAGGGCGCAATTTGTTTAAACCAACCGCCCTCTACCGATTGATTGATTTTTTCCAGATATTCTTTATTAACTGTGATGGTCACTGAAATATAAGCTTCTTTCCCCAAAGTCTTCCGGCTTGCTTTGACAAGTTCGTACAAGTTTTTATAGTCCCTGGTCGTTCTTTCATCAGCCGGCAATTGTCCGCCGGTCTGCACGTCAATCGGAGGCTCGAAGTCATAATCTATCCCTTTCAGGTTTTTAAAATGATCCATCCATCGTTTGTACTGGCTTAAAAATTTATCCTGGTTTGCAAAAATAGCGTCAAAAGTAGCTGTACTAATGCCTTTGTTGTCAATCGTATTGGCTCCTCCTACCGCAATAATCCGCTTTGCCGTATATTTATTGGATTGAATGAACGCACCAAAGCTATTTAGTTGTCCTACCCCTTTTTGGTCTGTGTAATTAAACAATTCCTTCATACCCGTATTGCCATTGAGCTGGATAGAGTTGCAGGCACCTTCATTTTCTCCACAAAACGTTAGAAAATCCTTGGTTTCAGGGGGTAAAGGAGATATCCAGGAGCCTTCAAGAGGAAGTTCCCCCCACAAATCGTCAAAGTGCATTAAACCATTCCAGGACGATGGAATTTGATATTCGGCCTGGCTCGGATCACGGCTGTTCCAGACTTGTAGAAAGCTCCAGGCAACCACATCGGCTTTATTAAACTGAGCGACCATCTCCGGATTACTGACGTACTTTAACTGGCCGTATGGCTGACCACTTTTATAGGCGCCATCATATTCATAGGGCTGCTTGCCGTACATCGACCAGCTGGTCGTATAAAGTGTTAAGGACGCCTGAGCTGCTCCTAAAGGTAGCAGCGACGCTGCTGCAAAAGCCAGGCTGATTTTCTTCAGTGGGTTTATCATGTTTTTTCCTCATAAACCGTTACAATCAACCCGAATTTTAAATCCCTCGTATATTTATTAACCACTGTTATTTTTAACAGGGGTTATAAGGTAAGTAGCTGTAGTTCAAGCGCTTTGGACAGAGACTGGTATTTGTTTTTCGTTCCAAGTTTTTTATTCAGTTTTTGAATGTGAAAATTGACGGTTCTTTCACTCAGTTCCAGATGTTGTGCCATTTGTGTCACGGTGTAGTGTCTGGCGATTAACATTAAACACTGAATTTCTCGTTGGGTTAAATTAGAGGATTTTTGATTATCTACTTCCTCTAGCAAGTGAGGCTGCAGATAATGGTAATAATGATGGGCGGCGACAAATAACTCATACTGGATGGCAGGAGACTGTAAGTGACATTGCTCATTTTGCATCTGCACCAGCAGTAAGATGGCAAAGTTATTATGAGGACCATGAATCGGTATGGATAAACCGCAATCAGCACCGAATGCTATCGAATCTTCACGCATTTTTCGTTCTGATGGCGTGCCTGCCTGAGCAAGCTGCTGCCTTAAGTTCCAGTATATCGGTAAATGATTGTCATAAACAAAGGCCAGTGTACTGTCGATGTTGCTGTATTGTTCTTCCAGATAGTGTTGATGCCAGGATTTGAAATTGGCCGAGCACATGTCATATTTTAATCGGTTGGCAGAGTGGGGATGATAAGCATAATAAGTAAAAGAAAAGGTTCTGATGCCTTTTAATATCAGGTAAGAGGTTAATGCTGCATCGCAATCTTTCGTACAAACCGCACAGGCCAGCTGATTTTCCAACTGTTCCAGTAAATCAGTTATCATGTTTACCCGCCATGCGAAAGGTTAAAAAAACAAGAAACACGTTAACAATAAAAATATATAAAAAGAAGTGACTATAATCCAAATAGTGTTGTATAAATCCGCTTGATGCACCAAAAACCACATACCCCAAGGCCATAACCGACGTGTAAAGGGTATAGGCTGACATTGGATAACTGCTCTTGCCGGCCATAGAAAGCAAATAGCCCATGAACGCTCCATTGGCGAGGCCTGCTGCCAATTGACTGAAGACAACGCCGGTGACAATCAGGGATAAACGGCTGTCACTCGAAGTGATTAACATAAATAAAGCATGCCCCAGCATCAAAACAACCGTCAGTATTTTCAGGCAACGCTTAACGGGAAATTGAGTCATCAAAAAGCCGGAGATATAGACACCAATTAATAGTGAAAAGCTTCCGGCAAGCCCATAAATGCTTCCTACACCCGCCAATTCCAGATTCAAGCCACCCTCATCCAGCAAAAACAGGGGAATCATTTTTTGCATCTGTGCTTCAGAAGCGTTATATAAAAAAATAAAAAACAATGCCGGATAGGATGTCCGGTTCTGAACGAGTGTATTTACAATTGAAAAATAACCGTTTTCCTGGCGTTGCCCTTTGTTTTCACTCTCAGGAATTATGGCAAGATGATAAAGTGCCAGTAAAGCGCTTACCAGAAAAAGGCAAAAGAAAAAGACTTGCCAGCTATTCACCGGGTAATAAACAGCAAGCTGTCCTGCCAATATCAGTAATCCCCCTTTTAAAGCCAGGCGACCCAATTGATAAAAAACCGTTCGCAAAGGTACGTAACGCTTTTGCTTTTGCTCATCCAGATTGAGCAAGTAAACGCCGTCGGAAACGATATCATGAACGGATGACGCTAGTGCCATGCAGGCAAATCCGATGATACTCAGGAAAAGAAAATAACGATGCTCAACTGTAACAGCCAGCATAAGGAATAACAGGGAAACCAGCGCCTGGGCAAGGACAGTTAATTTTTTTCGAGTCAACACCTTTTCCAGGAGCGGTGCGAAAACCGGCTTGACAACCCATGGCAAAGCCAACAGGCTGATTAAAAGGGCATTATGGCAGTTATCCATTCCGTATTGCTGGTACATCAAAGCGGCTATTAGAGTTACTACCACAAACGGCATCGACTGAAAAAAATAAAGGCTGCTTATCCATTGATAAGGTTTTTTAGGTTGGCTATTGAGCATAAAAACTACTTTTCCAATCGAACGTCACAGGTATCCTTGTTTTACGATAGGTTGAATACTATTTTTCATTAAACGATGGGATTTTATAAGAATAAACTTAAGAAATTCTTAAATTATTATCGGCAATCAAGTCTGTTTCAACAATTGAAATAAAGAAAATCACGGATAATATTAGTTATTTTCTTTTATTTTGAATAGTAATGCTTCCATTTCATACTATGAAAAATGTAATCAGCTATTTTGTTTTTCTACATTTAAATGAAGATAATTTGTTTTTTCTTTTAAGAGATCCTATTATTCTTAATACTCGCTTATAAATGGAATTAATTTAAAGTTTGGAGGAGAGGGGATCTGATGTTTATTTAAATGCAGAGAAAGCTGAAATAGCGCGAAATTAAACGCTATTTGGTTCAAGCTGCTGATGACTGACAGATCATCCTCGCTCTAATGAGTTACACTGATATGCGGCTTGGATGCCTACTATCTATCTGAAATAGTTAAAGGCATAGGAGCCTCATATGCTGGGACTAGAACTGTTGGTTACTCGTGAAATTAATTCCTTGGGTGTTTCTGTTTGCTTAAAGCCCTCTGCTCCGGAGGTCATTACCCCAACACTGGTCAAGGAGCTTAGACGCTTTCAAAATTCATTAGTAGATAAATATTTTTCATCTCCTTGGGAGAATTATTTTTATGTGGTTTGGTACTCTCATAGGGATCATGGGATATGTGGCAGGGGGCTTGATTTTAATTACATTTTGAACGCAATTTTAAATCATAAGGAAGCTGATTTTGAATCCTATATAAGGGATGTATTTGATCTGTTGTTTTTAAATTATATTGGCTTAGGCTTGCCATTGATTAATTGTTCAATAGTGGACAGGGAAGTTACTGGTATTTCTCAAGAATTTTTCTTTTTAAACCGGATAAATTTCATAAAAAATTATTCGCAAGATGTTTTGGCAACAGAGATTTCCCCTGTGGAAGTGACAGATATCTCTAATCGCCTAGTATTTCCCTCCTCTATTTATCAACGTAATCTCTATTATAAATTCTGCTATTTTGATTTAAATTCAATGAGAAGACTCATAGCAAAAACTCACTTAAATCCCCTCAATGAAGATTTTATTGAGAACATCAAAAGTATTTTTAATAATATGCAGTATGAAACAGTAAATGAAATTTATAACCTTGCTTCAAAAAATCTTAAGGTATTGAAACGCTTGGCGAAAAAACAATTAAGTAGTTTATAAGAATGTAAATACGTTACTTTACTTAATTGCTATACTTTTAATGGTAATTACCAGGAAATTTAATAGTGAAGAAAATACCAGATAGTATTTTATCGAAATTGATTAACCAGTTTGAGCGATCAACTCGTGAAGATCGGGAAAAGTTGATGGGAGAGATCGAGAGGAAATATCCCCCTGAAGCAATAAAGAATATTCGAGATCATTTAGAAAAGCAATTCAGTAAATTTGACAAGCAATCAAATAAGTTAAGTGATGTTGAAAATGTATTTCACGGTAAGGCTTCTCATGGAGTTGATTCAAGTGCGGTGGACAAATTAATAAAAGATACCCAGGAAAGTATAGCTGACAATCTTTTGAAGAAATTACCCGCAGTTCCCACTCATAAAATAGAAGAAAAATCGGTTAAAGCAGAATCTACTCGCCGTAGTGCACCTGTTATAAAAAAAATTGATAAGCCTGCCTCATCCTCTCAAACTAAATCGCAAACTCAGCAGCAAAATTTCAACAGCCGTGTGAAGGATAAATTACCGAACAACATGAGTGAAGTGGTGGCAAATGCAAGACAAAAGGCTAAGGAGGCAGTTAATAATGCCAAAATTCAAGTTAGTCGCTATCGTCAGAACAAAACCCCATTTAATAAAAGAGAGGCTATTGCTGCAATAAAAAAAGCGCGCCAATATTTACAACATGCTAATCAAATGAATAGACAATTACAACGTATTACACAAGTTAATAAGAATATAAAACAAGTCAAACAATTTAAAAGTTTTATGGATAAACTCCACACACCTAAATCCCAGAAAGGAAAAGCTAATTATAAAGGCCCAGGCCGTAAAGGACCATAGATAATCAGATTTCTTTC
Source organism: Legionella sp. W10-070 (assembly GCF_900640175.1). Lineage (GTDB taxonomy): Bacteria > Pseudomonadota > Gammaproteobacteria > Legionellales > Legionellaceae > Tatlockia. The sequence goes on from NZ_CAAAJC010000017.1 coordinate 9,741, forward strand.
CAGGTGATTCGGGGACGCCCCGCAAACCGATGCGAGGCTTCGTATGTGAGGTTAGTCTTCATCATCCCAGCTTAATGTTCCGCCAGCCTGGTATTCAATGACACGAGTTTCAAAGAAATTTTTCTCTTTTTTAAGATCCATCATTTCACTCATCCAGGGAAAGGGATTTTCGGCGCCTGGATATTGCTCCGGTAAACCGATTTGAGCAAGTCGGCGGTTGGCAATGAAATGCAGGTATCCCTCAAACATTTCTGCATTCATGCCTAAAATTCCATGCGGCATGGTGTCTTTGGCATATTGATACTCCAGCTCAACGCCTTCTTTAATTAATTGGATCATTTCTGCTTTGAAATCAGTTGTCCATAAATGTGGATTTTCAATTTTGATTTGGTTAATGACATCAATACCAAAATTCATATGCATGGATTCATCACGTAAAATATATTGGAATTGTTCTGAGGTACCGGTCATTTTATTCCGTCTACCCATGGATAAAATTTGTGTGAATCCTACATAAAAGAAGATCCCTTCAAATACCACATAGAAAGCGATAAGGTCACGTAACAGCCGTTGATCGTTTTCTGGTGTCCCGGTATGGAAATTGGGATCACCCAGGCTTTGTGTGAAGGGCAGGGCCCAGGAGGCTTTTTTAGCAACAGAAGGAATTTCCCGGTACATGTTAAATACCGCTGTTTCATCAAGGCCCAGACTCTCGATAATGTACTGATAAGCATGAGTATGAAGTGCTTCCTCAAATGCCTGTCGTAACAGATATTGACGGCACTCAGGATTGGTAATATGACGATAGACTGCTAATACCAGATTATTGGCGACCAGGGAATCTGCTGTTGAGAAGAATCCCAGATTTCGTAGAATAATCAGCCGCTCATCTTCTGTTAGGCCGTTAAGGTCTTTCCATAAGGCAACATCAGCGCTCATGTTAATTTCGTTAGGCATCCAGTGGTTGGCGCAGGCAGTTAAGTATTTATCCCAGGCCCATTTGTATTTAAAGGGGACCAGTTGGTTTAAATCAGCACGGCAGTTAATAATTTGTTTATCATCCACGTGGATTCGTCCCGCCCCCATTTCCAATAATTCCAGGCCAGTAGCGCCTGCATGACTGGAGGTTTCTGTATGTACTATTGTTGTTGTGGACATTAAATTCTCCTCTTTATTGGCAGGCTTCACAGTCAGGATCCAAAATAGAACACACTTTAGGCTCCTCTATTTTGACTGCGTTAAGCGCTCCATCAGTAATTGTTGATTTCTCGGCATTGCTAGCGCCCAGGCTACGTAAATAATAGGTGGTTTTTAAGCCGCGTAACCAAGCCTGTTTGTATAGTTGATCAAGTTTTTTGCCCGAAGGCTTGGCCATGTAAATATTTAATGACTGGGCCTGGTCAATCCATTTTTGACGTCTGGACGCAGCCTCTATCAGCCAGTCAGGATCTATTTCAAAAGCGGTTGCATAGCGCGCTTTCAGCTCTTCAGGAATACGGTTAATGGGCTGTACGCTGCCATTAAAATATTTCAAGTCATTGACCATCACCTCATCCCACAGGTTCAGTGCTTTCAAATCAGCAACCAGGTAAGGATTAACTACGGTAAACTCCCCTGATAAATTTGATTTCACGTAGAGATTTTGATAGGTAGGTTCAATTGACTGTGATACGCCGCAAATATTGGAGATCGTGGCCGTCGGTGCAATTGCCATGACGTTTGAGTTACGCATGCCTTGTGTACGTACCTTTATGCGCAGGCTTTCCCAATCCAGACGCTGTGAACGATCCTGTTCCAGATATTGATTACGGGCTTGTTGCAGCAGGTTAATTGAATCAATAGGCAGGATACCTTTGCTCCATAGAGACCCCTCATAACTTGAGTAGTTACCGCGCTCTTTTGCCAGTTCACAAGAAGCTTCAATGGCATAATAGCTTATCATCTCCATAGAAATATCTGCGAATTCAACAGCTTCCTGAGATGAATAATTGATTTTTAGCTCGTAGAGTGCATCCTGAAAACCCATTAAACCCAGACCAACCGGACGATGTTGCAGGTTTGAGTTTCGTGCCTGCGGTACGGAATAATAGTTAATGTCAATGACATTATCGAGCATACGAATGGCTGTAGTAACGGTACGCTTTAATTTCTCACTATCCAGTTTGCCATTATGAATGTGTGCAGGAAGATTAATACTGCCCAGATTACAAACAGCAATTTCATCACTTGAGGTATTTAAGGTAATTTCAGTACACAAGTTTGAACTATGAATGACACCTGCATGTTGCTGCGGGGAGCGTAAATTGCAAGGATCCTTAAAGGTTAGCCAGGGATGTCCTGTCTCAAATAACATGGAAAGCATCTTGCGCCATAATTTAACGGCAGGGATTGTCCTGGTATTTTTTATTTCTCCCCGGCGGGCTTTTTCTTCACATCGAGTATAGAACACTTCAAATGCCTGACCGTACTCATCGTGTAATTCAGGGACTTCATCAGGGGAAAACAGCGTCCATTCCCCTTCTTCATGAACCCGTTTCATAAATAAATCAGGGATCCACAATGCGGTATTCATGTCGTGGGTACGGCGCCTGTCATCCCCTGTGTTTTTGCGTAGCTCAAGGAATTCTTCCACGTCACGATGCCAACACTCCAAATAAGCACAAACAGCCCCTTTTCGTTTTCCTCCCTGATTAACTGCCACAGCAGTTGCATCAGCGACGTTCAAAAAGGGAACAACACCTTGTGACTTACCATTGGTTCCCTTGATATGGGCACCCATTGCCCTGACTGGTGTCCAATCGTTACCTAAACCGCCGGCAAATTTGGATAGCAGGGCATTATCTTTGATTGCACCGTAGATCCCATCCAGATCATCCGGTACGGTTGTTAAGTAGCAGCTTGATAGTTGCGGCCTGACAGTCCCTGAGTTAAACAGGGTAGGGGTTGATGACATATAATCAAAAGAAGATAGAAGTAAATAAAATTCAATGGCTTTTTCGTTACGGTCTTGCTCACGGATAGCAAGCCCCATGGCAACCCGCATGAAAAAAGCCTGTGGTAATTCATACCGAATGCCGTTTTCATGGATAAAGTAGCGATCATAGAGCGTTTGCAAACTTAAATAAGTGAAGTTCATATCACGTTGAGGCAGTAAGGCTTTGCCCAGTTTATCCAGGTCAAAATCACTGAGTTTATGATCCAGGATTCCCTGGGTTATCCCCTGTTCGATATACGCTTTGAAATAAAGTGGATAGAGGGTGGCCATTTCATCAAATGTAGCTTCTGTCTGTATCTGTAATTTACTCAGTGCTTCTGAGCGAAGCGTGTCAAGTAACAGACGGGCACTGACATAAGTGTAATTTGGTTCCTTTTCAACCAACGTACGTGCTGCCATAATTAATGCTTTATGCACATCGTCCAGCTTTGCCTGGTTGTAGAGATTACGTAAGGCGTCTTTGATCACGGGCTCGGCTTTGACGTTTTCCAGTTCACGGCAAGCTTCTCCTACAATGGTATTGACGCGTTCCATATTTAATGGTTTCAGTTCACCATCGGGCATGGTAATCAAGGGTACTTTAGAGTCGCTCGCTTGTTTTTTTAGTTCTGCTTCACGGGCTTTACGGTGTTCTTCGCGATACAGTACATAGGCACGTGCAACTTCATATTGGCTGCTGCGCATTAAGGCAAGCTCAACCTGATCCTGAATGTCTTCAATGTGAATGGCGCCACCGCTAGGCAAGCGGCGTTTAAATGTTTGGGTAACCTGTTGGGTAATTTCTTCAATTTGCTGATGTATTCGGTTAGATGCAGCAGCACTGCCTCCCTCTACAGCAATGAAGGCTTTACTGATGGCAACTTTGATTTTGTTATCATCATAACGAACGACCTTGCCATTACGTTTGATGGTTTTTATTAAACCCGGTGCGTTGGCGGTCAATTCCAGTTGACTTATTTGCGGCATCTCTTTTACCGGTTCAAGAATTTCAGACATGTTTTCTCCACGGAAGGTGTTTTATTTAAGGGGGAGCCTGGTAGATACAGCTATCAGAAAACCCCCGAGAGCTTCTGGCTGGTTTCAATCCATGAAACGCCATGAGCTCATAATTAAAATATAGAGGAATTTACTACAAATCACAACCACAAAATACTATATCTGGTTGCTTAATAAAATTGCGGTTACTATATATTGTGTTTTCGGGTAAAGATCAAGAGAATAATATGGGAGTAAGCTGTGGATAAAATGTTAGTGTTTTATTTTGGGTTGAAAATAATTCTTGTTGGTTGTTAATTGCCCAATAGATTGTAATGACTCATATGGACTCAATTGCATTGACAAAGGCTTCTCCTGGTTTCGCTGACACCGTCAGTTTCGGATAAGCGATTCAAGCGTTTACTCTTCGTTTTTTCGGTTGGGATGCTGCATTATTGCCATTAAGTTAAGAATTTACTGCCTCGAATTACCGCGCTTTAACAATCACGGCGTCACTGACGTTAGAAAACCCGTGTACTTCCAGTTGAAAAGAATTTATCTTTGCTCGTAATTGACTGGAGCTGCCTCCATCCAGGTTAAGTGCATTCTGGCAGTTTAGTGGTGCGGCTTTCATAATCTGGGCTAACTCTGTGGTGGATAGAGGTAAATTATCAGTAACCAGAATAATCACTCGGCCGTCACGTGTAATTCCCAAAGCAGAGCGCTCTGCTCTGCCTGGCTTTAAGGGGGGGATACGATCGTTAATGAGTAATCTTGGGCCACTTTGAATGGCAAAATCAATTTGGCTGCTGGTATTGAACTGGTTGATATTGGTTAAGTAGGCTCTTTGATTCTTAATGTAAAAAATCCCCCACCAGCTAATCTTTTTAAGTGGCGTTTTTTGGCGTTTATTATAAATTCTCAAACCCAAGGGTTTGTAGTTATCATCAAAAAAGCCACCATTAATTGCTAATAGTGCCTGGGTATGTTGGGCATACTCATCAACAGAAGCATACTTCCTCGATAAATCAGCAGCAGTAACCAATGACAGTTGATTTTCTTTAAGATTGATACGAAAAACATGAAGATGAGACCAGGGAGTTAAAAAATTCCCATCAAGATCCTGGTAATCAATGCCAGGTGCTAATTTTCGCCAATCACTTGTAGCAACAGCATAATTGGTAAAAAATAATAACAGCGACGTAAAAAAGATTAACCTGACAACTGGGATAAGCCATTTTGCAGAAGTAATGGTTTGCCTGGACATATTAATCTTGTATCCTTGAAAACAACTATTACAGTGGCGGAACCACCATGCGAACATTAGCAAAAAATAACAATAGAGTAGCAGTCAAGTCAACCAGGAATTTATCTGATCTGATGCAGGAGGTGCTTCGTCGCGCTAAAGTACAGGGAGCGACTGATGCTATGGTATCGGTTAATCATGATGACGGCTTTTCTGTTGATGTACGTATGGGGGCGGTTGAAACAGTTGCTTTCAGCGAAGACAAGGGGATAAGCCTTGTTGTCTATTTTGGTCATCGCAAAGGAGCGGCAAGCAGTACTGACACTTCCCCTGCTGCTTTGGATTCCTTAGTGACTGCTGCCTGTGAGATTGCCAGGGTGAGTGCTGAAGATCCTTGTTTTGGGCTTGCTGATCGTGAGCTTATGGCGAATCAGTATCCTGACTTGGATTTATACCATCCCTGGGCAATTGATCCAGCCAAAGCGATAGAAATGGCACTCGCTTGCGAGAGCCAGGCATTGTCCTTAGATAAACGTATTATTAATTCTGATGGAGTGAATGTTTCCAGCTATGCTTTTTGCAATGGCTTTGCGAATACTTATGGGGGGGAGGGGATTGTACAGAGTACTCGTCATAGTGTGAGCTGCTCCCTTATTGCCAAACAAGGGGAGTTGATGCAGCGTGATTATGATTACACAACGGCAAGGCATGCGGATGCTTTAAGCTCATTAGAGCAATTGGCGCAAAGTACTGTTGCAAGGGCAACCAGTCGTTTAGGTGCGAAACAGGTTAAAACACAAAAAGCACCGGTTCTTTTTTCTTCCCGGGTTTCCAGCAGTCTCTTTTCAAGTTTTATTACCGCCATAAGCGGTGCCAATTTATATCGTAAAAACTCGTTCTTACTGGATTCATTAGGTAAAGAAATCTTCCCCCCCGCACTTAAGATTTATGAACAGCCTCATTTGTTAAGAGGGTTGGGAAGTTCTCCTTACGATGGGGAAGGGGTTCCTGCAAGGAATAATGTTTTCGTGGAGAAGGGGATATTGGAGAGCTATGTGCTGGGCAGTTACTCGGCTCGTCGTTTAGGTTTAAAAACCACGGCTAATAGTGGCGGTGTACACAATTTAACAATAGATGCCACAGCAGGTGGCCTGGAAGATTTACTAGGTAAAATGTATACCGGCCTTTTAGTAACAGAATTAATGGGGCAAGGGGTTAATGGGTTAACTGGAGATTATTCACGTGGAGCTACAGGATTCTGGGTCGAAAATGGTCAGATTCAATATCCAGTGGAAGAAATAACCATCGCTGGTAATCTCAAGGATATGTTTAAGGCAATTGTGGCTGTAGGAAGTGATATTAATCCCAATATTGCCACTCGTTGCGGTTCAGTTCTGCTTGAGGAAATGATGATTGCGGGACATTAATATCATTTTACTTGCTGTACAGGTGCTGATTATTATTTGGAAAAGAAAATACCCTGACACCGGGCTGTATGCCTGGCGCAGGGCGGAAAAGTAAATTTTTACAGATTAACGAACCAGAATGTACTTGCCATTACGAATGTGGTAAGTATGGCCATTTCGATAGACTACCCCTTTTTTCCGGTAAACAGCGATATCCTGTTTGGTAGCCCGATGGCCAGAAAGTGTGTCGACTCTTGTGTCAACGACTGGATCGGCCACACCCATACCCATCCCATTAAAGGTTCCGCAGCTTGCCAGGCCAATGGTTAATGCGCTGACAGCCAAAGTGGTGCAAAGTAGTTTTTTCATTATTTCCTCCGAAAATTTATCCTTGTTGTTAACTACACCAGTTACAATATAGTACAAAAATAAAATTGCTGAGGTTTTTTTTAATATTATTTTAGATTGTGTGTCCTGATATGTTAGCCAGTGTTGTTTTATCCAACGGCTAATCTTAAACTTGCTATTAAAATACCTAATACAGTAATAATCAGGATGCCTTTAATAAAAACAGAGAATTTGCTGTTAGTAAAGAGATGAGATAAGTAGGAAAGCGGGTGGCGGGAAATGATTTTCTTTAAAATTAATTGAGTGACGTTCACCTTCTCACCATAATTCGGAATTTCATGGATAGTCGTATCCGGGGCGAAATTTCCTTCTATAATCAACCATTTGGATTTTTTAAATGACAGGTTAATATCTTCGCATAATACATCCATGCCCACGATGTCGAGCCCCGCTATTTTAGCTGCTGTGCAGAGAATTTTGGCATTCTCTTTTTTTATTTTTTTCCCCAGTGAAAAAATTTCGCCACCACGACCGGTATTGGCTGTGTAACTGAGGCGGACCTTCTGACCGGGGGATGGGGTACTGTCTACGGATAAGCCTTGCTCTGCAAGACAGGTTTTATATTCTTCATCAATCACGAGCGGTGATATGGTTAAAGTAGGACTAAGTTTAATTCTTTCTTCGTTCTTGATGTCAATTAGCTGCCGGATAGAATGTTTCCCATCGCCAATAACTTCAGCGCCAAAGCGCTGTACAACACCAATTACGCGATTTTTTAAGACCAGAACCCGATATTCCTTTAAGCCTGTGTGAAATTCCTCAACCTGCATAAACGCGTAATGTTCAAAACAGCTGCGTAAGTAATTTGATAAGGTCTCGATGTCTTTTATACCGCAAAATACATCTTTTCCTCGTCCTGTGTCCTGAATTGGTTTGGCTACTACTGGAAACTGAAGGTCTTTAATTAAATCAGCTAAGAAACCACGCTCGAAATTTTCTTTACTCACTGCAACTGCGTTTGGAACCGGGAAGTTATAACTTTCAAGCAGCTTATTAAACTTATACTTGTTTCTGGAGATAAAAATTCCACCGCCATTGTTAATGGGGGTAATTGTACTTGAAAAATAGTAGTTTCTGCCTCCAAGGGTGATTTGCATGGTATTTAATTCGGGAATATAGTCAACAGGCAAGTGAAGTTTCAAAGCGCTTTCATAATAAAGCCTGATATTCCTGTCAGTTATTGCATCCATCGAAGGTTCTCTAGGGTTTTAGGGTGCGATAAAACGGCGGTTTTTTCTTGAAATGGTAGCCTGGAGCGTCGGCGAAACCCGGGAGCGGGTGCTTGATAATAAACACATACCCCCCGGATTTCGCCGACGCTCCAGGCTACCATTAATATCACCAACCGCAGTTTTAATCGAACTCAGGATTTTATTTAATTTTGACTACTCTGAGATAAGAGATCAAGCGTTTCAGCATGATTGCACCCAGTATAATCCCATTGCACCCAGTGTCCTGTTGCCAGGTAATAAAGGCCACAACAGATAGGATGTTTAGAGAAATTAGTAAAGAGTTTTGCATAGTCATTGACTTGCTGGCGATGTTGCTTTTGTGCAATCTCGCCCTCATTGCCAGTTTTAAAATCAATGATCCAGCGCTGATTGTTATGTAAAAAGGTTCTATCGATAATGCGTGTGCTCGTCATGCCATGCTCTTCAATTAGCAGGGCGTATTCATTTTGCTCTTCTTCATGGGCACTGCTGAGCCATCGGCCAATGGGATCTTCAAATAGTTTCCTGATTTGTTGCTGGAGTATTTCACAGGCTTGTTCTGTTTCCTGTTTGTCAAAACCCAGTGATTTAAAGCGATGGTTTATCATAGTCCAAGGTATATCTTCAACGGTTTCCGGGTGCTTCTCGCATAGCCATTGTAATAATTCATGCGCTACAACTCCTATCTGCCTTGCATTAGTCGGATGAACCATTTTGATTAAAGCCGGAGTCTGGTCATCAGCTGTTGGGGATTCAAGGTAAAACTGTTTGGCTAATTTATATAGGGAAGGTATGAAATGAAGAGGTTGCTTATCTTTCTCCGCTTCTTCGATAATTGAGAAATCCTGTTTTTTTAACAGGCTGCGAAAGCTTCTTCTGCTTTCTTTTGTTTTACAGTCAAAAAGCCAAAGGCGTTTTTTTGCACGCGTTACAGCGACGTATAGCAGGCGTTGTAATTCATAATCCTCTTTTTCACTATCCAGTTTGCTGATGTAGTTATAAAGCAAACATTGCTCATGGTGGGCCGCTTTTATTGGAGAAACAAGCAGTAAATTGTCCCCTTTTTGACTGGGAAGTTTTAGCCAACGCAACAGAGGGCTATCGTTGTTTTTAGAGGTGGTGCTTAAGCCTGGCAAAATAACGCAGTCGAATTCCAGTCCTTTTGATTTATGGATGGTCATGACTTGAAGACGTGAGGGGGTAGACCGTTGTGAATAAAGCAAATTGAATTCTTTTTCAAAAAGTTTTACATCAAGTAATTGGCCTTTTTTAGTGAAGCGTTCCAGCAGTAACCAGAATTGTTCTAAATCGCTTTTTTTATCTGCAGTAAGAATTTTCTCCCCATGCAGGCTTTTAAAGACAGAGGCAATCCAGTCAACGGTTGATTGCTGATGACGGCAGGCTAAGGCATATTTTAATGTCTCATAAACAAACCGCGCACGTAAACTTCCTTCTTCACTGAGCGCTAACTTATCAAGGTGTGCTAATGCCTGGTAAATTGATTGCTTCCTGTTAAAATTGGCAAGTAGATGCAAATCCGTAAGCGATAAACCACAAAACGGACTCCTTAACAGCGCCAACCACGCCAGGCGATTTGCCGGCATCAGCAAGGCTTGGGTTAAAATCCATAAATCGCGAAGATGGGGCAAAGAGGAAAGCAGCTCAATTTCAATACCCTGAAAGGGAATGTTCTCCTCACGTAATAAACGGGTGATTTCGGTCAGCTGATTACGGGAGCGGACAAGGATGGCAATTTGATCCTGGGGGTAATGTTCTAGCTCTTCTTTAATTTGTTTAATAATGGCTGCAGCTTCTTTTTCACGATCTGAAAACTGACAGGCTTTTATATAACTATTTTCGTCAGCAGGGAGTTGGTTAACGGCAGGATGGTATGAAATTGCGCCTGATTCAATATCATCGAGCGCAGGAAAAATGCTGTTAAATTGTTGATTAACCCAATTGACCAGCGTTGCTGTAGAACGAAAATTACAGCATAACTCCAGGAATTCAAGGCGTACTGGCCCAATTCCCTCATTTTTTGCTTTGAGAAAAAGACCTACTTCAGCCTGGCGAAACCGATAAATAGACTGCATGGGATCACCTACAACAAATAATGTTTTACCCTCATCAGGCTGCCAGCCATGCACGAGTTTGGCTAGCAATTGAAATTGCTGGATGGACGTATCCTGAAATTCATCAACCAGAAGGTGGTTAATACTATTATCCATATAAAGGGTTAAATCAGTAGGCTGTTCTTCGTCGCCTAAGGCTAGCAAGGCCTGCTGAGAAACAGCGGCAAAGTCTACTTCATTATTTTCCTGAAACACCAGGTGCAGGTGAGCAACCAGCAAAGGCAGCAGGGTGAAAAGCGATTGCAACGTTTGCCATTGCTCTTCATTATAAGAAGGGAGGGGTAAATTTTTGACCTTTACCAATGCTTCAAGAAAATCGCTGGCTAATGCTAATCTGCCCAGTAGTTCCTTGCTTGCGGATTTCAGATTTTCATAAGTGGATTTATCACAGGCATCTCGCTTAAGACCTACATGATGATCAAAACTTTTTCTTAACTGATTTTCTGAGGTTAATAGCAAGGATGCCAGGCTTGTGGTCAGTTCACGGTTTAACTGTTCAAAGGAATGCCATTCCCTGAGGGGATAACGGGGAGACCGGGGATTTGCTTCTATATCAGCCAGCTGTCGACTAAGAAAACATAATTCTTCTTTGCAGCCAGCAGGAATGGTTTGTTTGAAGCGAGTCAGTTCATGCTCTTCAATAAGCCTAAGCATTTCCTCAAAATTTGTCTTACCTTGCTCACGAGCAAAATATAACCATGTTAACCATTGATCGCGGTTAGCCAGAAGACTGCTGAATAACTGTAATAATTTATCCTGACGATTATCAAGATGCTGTAGCAGTTGCCTTAAGGGTTGATGAAGGTTTTCGTCAGACTGTGCATGATTAAGGCAATTGTAGGCTGCAGCTTCATAATGGGTTTTGGGATTATCGGCAATTTGTGCATAGGCAATTTGTTTTTCCTGTAAAGGAATAGCCTGGCTTATCGTCTGGCACAATGAATCGATAGTCATAATACGCAAGCGGCCTGGTTGCTTTAACAGTTGCCAGTTCAGCTGCTCGCTTCGGGCCAGCGCTCCTGAAGCATACTGATAAGTTAATTGTAGATGGGGAGAGTCAGGCGTCATATTATTTGCTGTTTGCTGCAAGGCTAAGAAAATACGCTCACGCATTTCACTGGCTGCCTTACGGGTAAAGGTAAGCGCGATAATTTGCTCTGGTGCATTGACAGTTCCTAATAATCTTAAATAGCGCTGCGTCAGCATTTCCGTTTTGCCAGAACCAGCAGGAGCCTGTACGATATAAGAGTGGCGAGGATCTGTAGCCTGTAGACGTTGTTGACTATCCTTTAGCATAATTAACCCATAATAATTTCTTGAGCAGGTTCCCTGAGGTTATAATTGGAACTCATGCAATGACCATAAGCACCCGTATTGGCTATAAGAATCACATCATTTTCTTTCGTTTCCGGAAACAGGCGGTCGTAACCTAATGTGTCGCCTGATTCACAAATAGGACCGACAATATGGGCAAATCCGGTTTTCTCATCATTTAAACGGCTTAAATTCACAATCTCATGATAAGCGGCATAAAGAGCAGGACGTATAATGGAATTCATGCCTGTTTCAATACCAATGAAACGCACTTTTCCTTTTTCTTTACACTGCGTCGCCTTAGCAAGGATAACCCCGCTTTCAGCAACAAAGAAACGTCCGGGTTCCAGCCAAAACGACAAGTGTGAAGAAGAGGGAGAGGATTTGACTGCCATTAGCGCATTATCCAACGCACTTAAATCCAAGGGTTGTTGACCGGGCTTTTCAGCAATTCCCAGGCCGCCGCCAAGATTAATGATACTGACATCCTTAAAGCGTTCAGCCAAGGCCGTAAGCATTAAAGCCGTTTGCTGCCATAGTTCAGGAGTTAGGATCCCGCTGCCGGAATGGGCATGCAGCCCAATAACCTTAATTTTGTGTTGTTCTGTCAAGCGAACAACCTCAGGCAGGTTATTTTGTGGGATGCCAAATTTCGATTCATTACCGCCGGTGCAGACATAGCGGTGATGGCCTGCACCACAGCCAGGATCTATTCTTAATAGTACCGACTTGCCTCGAAAGAGTTCCGGCCAGTTTTCAAGTGGGTAAAGATTATCGATAGTAATATAACAGCCTATAGCAATCGCTTGCTGGTATTCACCTTTTGCTGCAAAGTTAGGGGTGAATAACAAGCGCTTCCTGTCAATATCAGGAAATAAAGCCAGAAGATGATTCAATTCGCCAATGGAGACACATTCAAAATTTATTCCTTTGTCAAACAGCAGCTGCAAAATAGCAGGATGGGGATTGGCTTTAACTGCATAATAGAGTTGATTAATTGCCTGTAAAGCCCGCAACTCGTCTGCTTTGCTGCCAATGGTTTGTTGATGATAGACATAACAAGGGGATCGGGTTGCAGCGATATCAAGTAATTTATGGCGTTCTTTTTCCCACCATGGGATGTGGTTTAAAACGGGACTGCCGAATTCTTCCTGCCAGCTTTTGGAGTAATAAAAGCTTTGGGGATTGTTTTCAATGAGAAGGCTATGTAATTTTTGACATAATTTGTCGGCCTGGGAACTGTCTACTACAAATGTCAGGTTAAGATCGTTGGATGCCAGAGACATCAAGTAGATCTGTTGCGCATCAAATACTTCCAATGTAGGCCCCAGTTGGGGAAGAACAGTGCGGATATGATGACCCACAAGACTGACAGCACTACAAGGCTCAATTAATTTGGCACGACCAAAGCCATTTAAATCAGTTAACAGGGCATCCAATGCCTGCCTGTCATGAAGTTTCGCATTGTTATCCAAAGAAAGCGTGACATTAAACTCTGAGGATGAAAGCAAATCGACCGAAAAACCATGTAACTTGAAAGCAGCAAAAACATCAGCCAGGAATCCGACCTGTTGCCACATGTTGAGAGTGTCTATGGATATCAGAATAATGTTATGTTTTACCTGAATAGATTTAATGGGTGGTGCCTTATCATCGCTTTCTTTTGCAATACGAGTCCCTGAGTGTTCTGGCATCCGGGTAAATTTAACTACCATAGGGATGTCCGCCTTGCGTACAGGAGGCAGACAGTTGGGGTGCAAGACTTTAGCCCCCATTGAGGCAATTTCCTGCGCCTCATCATAATTCAGTTGTTTTAGCAAGCGTGCATGAGGCAATTGATGTGGGTTCGCAGTATAGATTCCTGGCACATCTGTCCATATTTCACAGGTTTCAGCCTGTAGGATAGCAGCAAGCAATGCGGCAGAAGTATCAGAACCCCCTCGCCCCAGCAAAACGGTGTCTCCATGAGGGTTCGCTGCAAAAAAACCTTGGGTAATAACCGCCTGTGCACCGCTGTCAAGAAGCCTTTTGCGCAGTTTAGGGTTTGCTTCGCCACTGCAACGGGCAGCCAGGAAGTTAATGGCATCACTTCCCTGAACGGGTGTCGACACCAGTGCTTCACGCACATCAAACCAAAGGCATTCAATACCTCTGGTTTTTAAAAATGCCTGACCCAGACGAGTCATCATCAGTTCGCCCAAGCTTAAGATCTGGGCTTTTGTTTTGGGGGAAGCTTCTTTCAACAAGGCAATCCCCATCAGCCATTGCTGTAGCTGTTCTAATTCAGCAGTAATAAGCTCAGGAGAAACCTGCAGGGCCTTTGCCAGTTCTTTATAGCTATTGCCAACATCAGTTTCGATATTTTGGTGCTGATTAATCAGTGCTGCTTCAATTGCATTTTCCAGCTTATTGGATACCTGTGTCAGGGCTGAACATACGATTATCGGTTGCACGTTGCTTGTTATATGCTGGCTGGTAATGGCCGCGATATTTTCCCAGGTCTGGAGAGAAGAAACGCTGGTACCTCCGAATTTGGTAATAATTTGTCGCATGATTTATGTCCGCGCAAAAAAAGAACACGTTATCATGGACACGATAATCATTACAAGCAACTCGTCTACAACAAGTGGTAATATTTCAGCATCATGATTTCAGTAAAAACATAATGATTTTTTTATGTCTTATTTTATGATTATATTGGAAATTTTTTCATGCAGGCGGTTGAAATCACTTCCAATTCATTTATCATCACTCTAGTTTGCAACATCTTGGGATGCATTTAATATTAAGGAGTGTAAAAAGTATGCAAAAACCCATTAGAACATTAGTCAGCGCAGCAGTTGTTGCGTTAATGGCAAGTGCTGCCAACGCAGGAAGCTTCTCTCTCTATACTGAGGGTAATGGTTCTGCTGTTGGTAATTTTGCTGCGGGTATAGCTGCTGAAGCTGCTGATGCTTCAACAGGGTGGTACAATCCGGCAGGTCTTGCACTCATTCGTGAACAACAGATTGTCGCAGGTGGCGTTGGTGTTTTCCCTTCTTCAAAAATAACGGGTTACAGTACATTCAGGACGTTAGGATTGCCTGATTATGTGCAAACGTTCAATGGTCTGGATGGTGCCAAGAATGGGTTGGTTCCTTCTTTCCACTATGCGCTGCCCTTGGGTGAAAACGCTACTTTTGGTTTGAGTGTTGTTGCTCCCTTTGGTTTGGTTACCAAATGGGGTAATGGCAGTCCTGTTCGTTATTCCGCAACATTAAGCGACCTGATGACGACTACGGTTTCCCCGGAAATTGGTGGTAAATTAAATGATAATTTAGCAGTAGGTGCCGGTATTGATTTCCAGTATACCCGCGTTAAGTTTAACCGTATGCTTGGAGCACCGGCCCTAATGCAGGCGTTTGGTCTGTCGCCCTTTGCTGTCGATTCCGAAAGCTATAATAAAGGGGATTCTTTCGGGATAGGTTTCCATGCGGGTGTCCTTACCATGTTTAACGATAACCATACCCGTATTGGTTTAAACTATCAGTCACAGATGAGACAGAAATTTCATGGTTATAGCCGTTTGACTGGTCCTTTGGCTACACCTGGTCTGAATGTTTTAAATCCTTTGTCTGTAATGGCTGCTAACCCATATGCTGTTGCAAGGACAGATACATTATCAAGTAATAATATTGACTTCCCTGATATTGTTACCTTAAGTGGTTATCAGGACGTCAATGAGAGTCTGGCGCTATTAGGTTCTGTGGTCTACACAGGCTGGCACACTGTAAGTACAATCGAGCTTAATAATGCCGTTGCTTATGCGCCTCCTTCTGCTGTTCCTCCACTTCCTGGAAGACAGATTTTAGTTAACACGACATCCCGGGAAAATTATAGTGATGCCTGGCGTTTTGCGGTAGGTGCCAATTATCGATTTAATCAGGAGTTGATGTTACGTGTTGGTGGCGGCTATGATGAGACACCGACCAATGACAGATATAGAGGTATTCGCGTTCCTGATGCCAATCGCTGGGCTCTTTCAATTGGTGCTCATTATCAGGCAAGGCCTTGGCTTGGTGTGGATGTGGGGTATACGCATCTGTTCACAACTGAAGATCCCAGAATTAGCAAGCCTGAGATCACAGGGGCAACAAGCGATTACACCGTGACTGCCCGTGCGAAAGGTCGTGCGGATCTGGTGGGTGCGCAGCTTACCTGGATTATTGATAAGGAAATGCCTGTTCCAACCAAATAAAATTGGGTTGGGAATTAAAAAGCCACGCATGCGTGGCTTTTTTTACTACTTGGTTTTTGTCAACGTGGCTTCACCTGGCCCATTGACGATCATAGTGTAGCCATTTGCGCTCAGCGTTTTAGGAAGGATGTCGCCAGTTTCCAAATGCATAGAAACCATGCCCAAGGTTATTGGATTCGCAGTATTCGTTGCCATTTTAATAATAGCTGGACATCTTCCCTGGCCGTCAACATGGCCATAACATGCCATCCTGACGACTGCCCAATGAACTTTGCCATCACTATTTGCTTTGGTTGGCTCCGGAGAGGGTGTTCCTGCAACATAAGCATTTGATTCTACATTGGTTCGGTTATGAGTAACCAGGTAACTTGGACTTGCCAGTACGGCAGTCGTTGCAAAACCTAAAACAGTGGCGGTCAAGCCTCGAAGCAGTTGATTCATAAATATTTCACTCCATAATCTAAGAAAAAGTAACTCCCCAAGTTGTGACGTTTCAGTCAACCATTTGATTACCCTGAACAGCTTTTTGGAGGAAGCAATTTCTGATACAGTCTGAGAACCCTCCGCCAGGTCCAGGATGATCCATGGGGTTACGAAAAAAAGTTGGCTGATAAACTAGTACACCAGCGTACATTAGAGTCCATTCCAACCGGATTTACTATAGGGTAATGATTGCTGGGAGACAACCCTTTTTACTGCTTTGATTCATAATCCATATAAAAAACTATCATCTATGAAAAAAGGGCTAAAACTGCGGCTAGTGGTAATTAATGGTAGCCTGGCGCTCCAGGCTACCACTTTCAGGAAAAATCGCAGTTTTATCGCATCCCTATACTGACATTACCTGAGTAATTTGGCGATATCCTTGGCGAAATAAGAAATAATTAAATCAGCGCCGGCACGTTTGATGGCTAATAAGCTTTCGATCATTGCCTGCTCTTCATTAATTAATCCCTGGCTGGCTGCATACTTTAACAGGGCATATTCGCCACTGACCTGATAAGCGGATAAAGGAATTTCAGGATAATGTTGCTTCAGTCTATAAATAATATCCAGGTAATTCATCGCAGGTTTTACCATGAGCAAATCTGCTCCTTCCTGTAAATCCAAAGCAGCTTCTCGATAGGCTTCATTGCCATTAGCAGGATTCATTTGATAAGTTTTTCTGTCGCCAAATTGAGGAGCGCCCTGCGCTGCTTCTCTGAACGGCCCATAGAAACTCGAGCTATATTTAACCGCATAACTTAAAATAGCTGTTTCAATATGGCCGGCTTTATCCAGAGCCTGGCGAATGGCTGCGACCATTCCATCGGTCATGCTGCTTGGTGCAACCCAATCGGCGCCAGCATCAGCATGACTTACTGCCTGTTCTCCTAATAATTCTAATGTTTTATCATTATCAATCAGTTCACCCTGGAGAATCCCACAATGCCCATGACTGGTATATTCGCAAAAACAGACATCAGTAATAATTAGCATGTCCGGATTAATGTGGCGTATTCTTCGAATCGCTTGCTGAATGATGCCCTCGGAATGAAGTGAAGCGCTGCCTTTGGCATCTTTGTGGGCAGGGATGCCAAACAGTAACACAGCAGGAATTCCTAATTTGGAAAGCGCTTCTATTTCTGTAGCCAGGGCGCTTAATGGGAGTTGAAACTGACCTGGCATGCTCTTAATTTCGCATTTTTCAGTTAGTGTTTCACTGATAAATAAAGGTGCAATAAATTGCTGTGGATGAAGATGGGTTTCCTGTACCATGGCACGGGCTGCAGGGGAACGACGTAAACGCTTCAGACGCAAGGGAAGTTGATAATTTGTCATTATTATTCCTTCTGATGAGTATAGAGTAAGTCAATGCCACTGCCTGTGAGACTGGTGTTTACTTGAATACTGAAAAATTTATTTAACAGGTAAGTCAGAGTAACTATATTACTATCCGTTTGTCCTAAGCCGAAATTATAACTTATGTACAACCGCTTGGATAATGATTTTCCTACCATCACAGAGCTCCTGTCTGTGACTTGATTGGTAGTTCGGTCGTATTGAGGATGACTTTGTAAACTAATATCTAACCCCAGAGTTTGCTTTAATTGATCAAGCAGTTGCATACCATGCGTTCCTGAACCAAGATTCATGGAGGAAATGGCAGACAGCAATAATTGGCCTCCTGCCTGACCTGCCTGTCTAACTGGCCTTCCTAACAACAGCATAGATAAAATATCAGCCTGAGACAGGTTACCGGGAATAGAGAAAAGCTCAACCTTGGGTGAATTCAAACGCCCTGTCACTTCAATTCCGACGGTTATTTTCCCACCGAAATTAAATGTCTGCAGATTGCTGGGATTAAAATCTAATAATCGGTTAGAGCCTGAAAATGCACTGCCAGCATTATCAAACTGTCTGATGGCACGAACCTGAATACCCGGGTTGGTAACACTTCCTCCAGTAAACAAAAGCTGCCCTTGAGCGATTGTTAATTCTTGTCCATATGCTTGATATTTACCATCTCTTACACTAAGTTCACCTGTAGCATTTAGCTGTCCTTTTGGTAGTTGATATAAATGAACGGCACCGGTAAGAAATCCCTTGATCCCTTTCACATCGATATAAACATCGTTACCCATTTCCACCTGAATACTGGTATTAATGGGAAAAGGGCTGGAGGTTTGTGAGGGCTCAGCGCCAACGAATACAACATCGGGAGACAGGCTTGCGGAAGTGCTGAAGGATTGAGGTTTGATTTGGGCTTTGGGAATAATGACTTTTCCTTTCAGATCAACAGAATCAGGAGTAAATTCGATGCGTAATTCAGGTGCTACATTTATCAGGTATTCAGGGGTATTTATTAAAGTTAAATTATTACTGTCGAGGTTCACAGTTCCTGTCAGATGAGGGGTGAATTTTCCTTGCCCGCGGATGCTTAATGTTGTGTCATTAGACATTAAAGAGCCTTGCGCTTCCCATTGCTGATTTTTGCTTTGCAGATCTGCTTGTATTGCGTTTAAATTAAGTCCCCACTGAGGTAGTGAAACGCTCCCTTTATCCAGCTTAATATTACCCTCAACAACGGGTTTGCCAACGGTGCCTCTGGTTGTTAAAGTCGCACTTAGCTGGCCTTGCGGTTTAGAAAGCTCTGGACTCAATTGCTCTATGAAATCGAGAGAATTAACATCCAGACGTACCTCACCTTCAATGGGCTGGGTTGTAGGGAATCCTTGTTCCAATTGAAATTTTGCCAGTTTAAATGCCAGGTTTATGGTTTTGTATTGATCAATGATTAAGTTACCATGCATTGTTAAGTGTTGGGGAGTTAATTCAGCTCGCAGTTGGCCGCCATGAAACGGCAAGCCGGGTACGTTTTTTTCTTCAGGTAATTGAAAACTGCCGGGATCAATGATGAGATCAATTTCCCCTTTTGTTGAACTGGTGAATGAGGCATTTGCTGATATTGTCGTTTCCAGGCCGCTTAAAGCAGGATGCAACAATTTAGGCTGAGGGATACTGGCTTTGGCCTGCCATTGATAAGCTGAAGATCCTGTAATTTCTATTCGGTTACTTCCTAAAGTCAGTTCTCCATTAAGGTAAGGCTGCTGATAATTGAAGTTCGCTTGTAAAGGACTCCCAAGATAACTGGCGCTTAACTGGCCATTGATTGATAAGTCAGCCTGGGTGTTGCTGGAGAATTCAGAAGTGAGTCTGATATTTTTCAAGAAGGATTCTTCTCCATTTAATGCCGCAATTTGCGAGTGGAGTTCTCCCTTTATTTGAGGGACGGCAGCTGCATCGTATGTGAGGTTAAAATGAGCTTCTCCCTGTGCCAATTTAGCCAGGCCTTCGGCATTAATCTTTTGTCTCAATGAATGCGCTTTAATCTGGATATCAGCAGGGATGGGATTGCTGACTGTTGCATTAAGATCTAGCGTCAGCTCAGGTATTTTGCCGGTAATCAACACCTGGCCTGCCGAACTTTGAAATTTATTTTTCTCATCGAAAGCCCACTGAAACTCATGCCATTGGGCTTTAGTATAAAGTTCTTGTCCCTGTTTGAGTGTGCCATTTAAAACAAGGCGGGCAGGGTGCTCTAATTCACCTCGCCAATGATAAAGAAGTAAATCGCCTCCCAATTTGAAATTGCCGGTAATTTGCGGGCCATCAACAAGTTTGCTTTTAAAAAACAGGTTTGCAGCAACTGTATAGGGAAAGACGGGTTGCCCCTTTAATTGACCATTAATGTTGACGTTTTCAAAGTCAAAGCTCAGTTGATTGATTTGCCATTGTTGGTTATTTAAGGAAGCTTGCAGGTTGAGATTTTTAAATTCATGAGGGATTCCATTCTGATTTATCTGAATATCACCAATCTGAATTTTGTTAAAAGAAAGGTTAACAGGTAGTTGTGGTAAGGAAAACTCTGTCTTTGTTGTTTTTTCAACGACCTCTACATTATTGAAATGAAGTAGAAGCTGGTTTGCAGTTAATTTATTGATGAGCAGATGATGCTGGAAAAGTTCTTTTATCTTCCAGTTTACCTGAAGATTCCGCAACTCAATATCGAGTGCATCCGCATGATAGCGAAGATGGCCAAAGGAAAAATTATCAATCAATCGGCCCTCAAGTTTTTCGATTTGTAACTTGCCCGGTAAAAAGAGACTGGCAAATTTAACACTCAGGTATAATCCGGGCGTTGTAGTCAGCAAAAAAGCGGATAGTGTTGTCAGCAGGATAAAAAGGAGAAGCAGGCTGCCAACTACAGATTTGAGTAAAGTGCTGAGTAAACGCATTACAGGTCAGGCCCCATATTAATGACAAGTCTTGGTCTTTTCTCGCTGCGGTTAAAATGACGATCGACCGCTTGTGCAACGCCTATTTTTATAGGTCCTACAGGCGATACCCACATAAGGCCAATACCAACGTCGTTTTTTAAATTTTTAGGGGTTGGTCGATAGACATCACCACTGTCCAGAAAACCGATAAGATACCAGTTTGTTACGGTTTCTTTTTGAATTTCGATACCATTAAAGGTTAAAATTTTACCCGGTCCAATGGTATTATAACTATAACCTTTCAGGTTTTCAGAGCCTCCGAGTAAGAACGCCAGCGACAATGGCATTTGGTTAATATCATTAATCTGGGTAATCCCCTGAATGGAATGAAAGTAGAAACGGGTTCGTATCGGGTCGACTGTAAGGGCGGCTTTGAGGTTAATAGAGGCCTGGACAAAGCTGATGTCTGACAATACTGCCCTACTAGCACCTAGTCCATTGATAGTGATGTTATAACCGGAGGGAGAGAAAAGGTTATCCTGAGTATTTCGCCAGGTAAAAATTGCTTTGGGAAAGAAAGTGGTCTTTTCTTCTTTAGGTTCAAACGTGTAGCTGAATCGCTCGTATAAACCATTTAAAGATAATGTCCTTTGGTACCTTGGCTTGATATGCTGCTGTGCAAGGGAGGCGAGAAGTGCATTACTTGAACCACTGTCATAATTCAGGTTAGACAGGTTAGTTGTGAGGCTGTACTGATCTGTAATCGGGTTGGTTCCGGGAATAACATATTGGGCTTGCAGGCTATTTTCGTTGACCGATCCTAAAGCAAAGGCATTAAATTTATGGCCGGCACGGTTAACGGGCACTACATGGTAACCCAGACGGCCACGTGGGCCTGTATCAGTTCCATATCCAATACCAAAAGAATAATTAATTCTTGAGACTGGCTGCAAATGAACATCCACTGGAATATAGCGATGATTATTCAGTTGTGGTTTAACCGAGACGCTTTGAAAATAACCACTGGCTGCCAATTGATTGTTCAGGGCAAGTATTTGATCAGTTGAATAAGGCTGACCATATCTGAACGGCACATAGCGACGAAGCAAATCAGGTGAGATATAGGTAGGGTCAAATTGTACCTGACCGAAATAAAACTGCATGCCAGTATGAAATATTAAGGTAATGTGGGCAGTATTGTATTGAGGGTCAACAAGAACCTCCGATTTTTCAAAAGAAGCCCGTAGGTAACCCTGGTGCTCTGCCGTATTTAATATAGTTTGTTTGGCTTCTTCATATTGAACACTATTTAAAGGATCGCCTTGTTTTATGGGGAATTCAGCTATTGTTTTTCTGATTACCGGGTCGTTTGCTCCTTCTCCCTGGATATCTATAGTGACACTTGTGATAAACACCTGGGGGCCAGGAACAATGATAACTTGTAAGGGTTGACGGCTTGGAATTCTGATTTGTGGCATAAAATAGCCATAAGGCTCGAGAGCCTTAGCCACCTGGATACGCAGCTCCTCATCTGGCTGACTGGAGAGTGGTTTTTCTTGTGCAAACTCAGTCAGCCGTGCCTGTACATTAGCAGCAATTTCTTTTTTGACGCCTGTAATTTGAATATTGGGAATGTTGGTTGCTGCAACTAATAAGGACATACTGGTTATTACCAGCAGCAGCCGTATTGTCTTTTTCATCTTGGCTCAATGATAAAACATAATTTGCGGGATGTCACATTTTGCAATCATGATACTAAATAGATAATACTTGGTAACACTTTCTTAATTTTTATCATATAGAATAATAATAAGACAAACTCAAGTTGGTCGTTTTATGTATAAGAACACACCTGACATTTCAGGTACTGCAGAAATGATTTCATTAGCAACAAAGTCTCATTTTCTCGGTCGAACGATGACAATTAATATCGCCCCGTTGAAAGCATTCAGGAAGTTTTGGCAAAAAGGCGATGCGGAGTTGAGTAAAGTATGGCAATTGTTTGCTGATGAATACATCAACCGACCTTATCTTGATGTGCCTTTGGGAATCGGACCATTTGACTATGATATTACTCACGATGATTATACGGTTTATCATCGGAATCATGATGTAACGCATGCAACAAGGCAAAGGCTTTATGCCCAACATTATTTAGATATAATCAGACAGTATGGAAAGCCTGCATTTTCTCATATGGCAATTGAGATAAAGAATAATCCTGAAATTAAATTTTGCCTGGAGGTTGCCGTTTTTCTCTGCCGAAGCGGAAGGACAAACGAACAACCGGGTAAAGAAGATCCAAGTAACGCCAGGCGCTCAGCGGAATTATTTGAAGCGGTTGCTGTGCGTTTGGGCTTTCACCAAGGATTAGTCAGATTTCTTGCCTTTGCAATTGCAACCCATGCTCCGAATTTGGATAATCACCCCGACTTGATAAGCTTGCTTCCAGGGAAGAATAATAATGATAAACGGATACTGGCAGAGTTACTTTTAAAATGTGTTGATCTTAGTCATCATACCGATCTGGTGCGCTGTAAAGTCGGTGGAGTTGTCCAGCCAGTACGTCCCGAGATTGAAAAAGACCTTCATCAATTGTTAGATGCTTCTTCAGTCGACATTCCTCTGGCTGTCTCCAATCTTCTTACCTATGCCATTCAGGCTTGTCAAAGTACGGGAACCCGAGTTAAGTTTCAGGAATTTCACCAGCAAGAAACGCATAATGATCCTGTATTGAAGGTTAAGCATACGCAAGATGTCTGCGCTTCCTTGTTGGAGTTAAAACAAGTTGAACTGGATATAAGACAGCAAATCCATGATGGCAAGTACGGACTGTTTAATAAGCTTCTCCAGACCTTTGAAAAGACAGGGGATCTTGATTTAACCAATTGGACAATCAGTACTGAGGAATTGCAATCCATTAAAGACATTCTAGGAAAAAGAAAAATCGAAAGCGTGACCCTTATTGGAACAAAACCTGTTGAATATAGAAAAGAATTAGCCGATTTTTTGCAAAAACGAAGCACTGTCGAAAATTTTTCTATTAACCAGGCTGAAAAACTGGATAATGATACTGTTAGCGAATTTAACAGACAATTCCGCCAGCAAGCGCATGCCCATCAGAAAGAGTCAATGCCATTTGAGCCTTCCAGGATAGGTAGTGCTTACACGAAAGGTATCTCTGCACTCATTCAACAGTTGGCGAAAGAAATTAAGGGAGAAATCCCCCGGTTTGGAGGTAAAGAGCAATTTACTCAAGTAAAAAATGTGCAAAAACTTAGTAATTATAAAATTGAGAAGCGATATCAAAATCATAAAAGAAATCGTCCTGCTAACGATTTTCCTTCTTCATTATCTTCTTTATTGCAAACGATTAACCCGCCAGATATTACATTAAAACCAGGTGAATTATTGCTTTATCATGGCACCGATAGTCATGCTGCACCTCTTATTATGCAGAATGGTTTTGATGAAGCACGTTGTAAATATGTAAGTGGCAACGGATATGGGCCTTTAGGTAAAGGAGTTTATTTTACCTCCGAGCTGGCTAAGGCAGCCACTTTTGCTCGATGTAGCCAATGTGGGGTTACGGAGCAATGCTTTTGTATTGATGAAGAGCTGCTCCCTGCTGAGCGTGTAGTGCTGCTCTGTCAAGTTTTTGTTGGAAATCCGGAAATTATCTTTTCAAAATCGTCTAACTTGAGGGGCAGAATAACACCCCCTGATTCGTTTAATTCAACAATTGCCCTTTCTAAAGAAATTGAACAGGTATCTAATTTTCGTTCAACCGAAATTTGTATTCCTGAAGGGGCTCAGGCGATACCGTTGTTTGAAATTCGTTTTCGCTCGTCTCCTAACTACTTGCTTTTGGATAAATGGAATGAGGCAATTAGGAATAGTGAGTTAAGTAGCGAGGAAGAAAAGAAATCACTTTTGCAAAAGCATCAACTATTTATGGAAATGCTTAACGAGAAAATGAATAATAAGTATTCAAATCCATTAGAAATCAAACAGATCGCAGGGGCTATCAAGGTTTTGAATAAGCAGATAAGCGAGAATATTTCAGCTAAGATAAAGCTGACACAAAAACAAGATGATAAAAAAATCAATAAATTAATGCTGCAAAATGCGCAATTGAATATGTTAACGATTCAATTAACGGAATTTATAGCAGAGATAAAAACTGAGAATAATAATTTTTCAGTAACATACGACAATAACGCTATTGAAACGTTTTTTTCTCCAAATATATCAAAATCACTCTCAAATTTGCTCCTGCCTAAGAATTATTCATTAAAGCGAGAGGCTATGGATATAGTGAAGACTGTTGGGAGCCGGGAATCTAAGGATCTGGTCAGTGCTTTTATTGAGAGCCTTAATATCCTGATTGAAAGGAATGAGTCAAAAACAAAATTACCTTTTTTTTCTTCATCTCCTGCTCATCGTATGCTGTTGACTCAGGCTATGTATAGACTTCGGGCAGACTTGAAGTCACTTGACAGTAGAAACATTGGTGACGCATTCAGCCTTACTGACAGTACACTGACAAAACTCAGGGGTGAAATGGATAAATACCCTGAAATAAAAGATGCGACGGCATTTCAGATTTTAAATGTTTTCCATATCAAGCTTAATCAATCCTTTAAACAGGATAATAAGAAGCAAAATGAGCCAGGACCTGTTTAAGAGGTAAAACCATGCAAAGCAAGATCGTTTGAGCACTTGTCGGAGGAATCTGATTTTGGCGAGGTTTCTGCTCGCAAAGAAGGAAAGAAAGCGTTGGCTTGGTTAAAAATAGCCGTTTTAATATCCTTGCGTATAGGATGGATATTGTAGCTGCAGGCAATTTTATTAGCGCGGGTATCATCAATAGGTTCGACAATAATCTCCCCCTGAACTGAAATCATGTCTTCTTCTCTAATTGGGTCATTAATTTCTTCACAGTAAGTAACACAGGAAATTATTTGATAGTAACGGTTTGTCATTTTAGTCATTTTAAATCTCTCTTCATATTTTACAGGAGGAATAATCTTCTTCCTCTAATTTTTTTAATTGATAGATAAGTTCCAGTGCCTCCCTGGCAGATAAATTGTCAGGGTCAATTGTTGCCAGTTTAGCCAGTATCAGGCAAGATGGAATGCCTGCAGGGGGCAGTATTTGTTCTGCTTGTTCCACAGTATTCAGAGTATTAAGGTGCATTGTAGCCATTTTTAACACTTCTTGAGGAATTCCTGCAAGCTGAGCAACTTCCAATCCGTAACTGCGATTGGCCGCTCCTTCTTCTACCTGGTATAAAAAAATGATACGCCCTGTGGCAAGAGTGGCTTTTAAGTGAATATTTTTTATGCAATTAAATTCTGATGGCAGGTTTGTCAATTCAAAATAGTGGGTAGAAAATAA
The DNA here is from genome assembly GCF_900640175.1 of Legionella sp. W10-070. GTDB lineage: Bacteria > Pseudomonadota > Gammaproteobacteria > Legionellales > Legionellaceae > Tatlockia. The sequence continues at coordinate 35,825 of NZ_CAAAJC010000017.1, forward strand.
AGTATACGCTTTAATAGTATTTGCAAGATAGGCGCAGGTAGCGTAAGCCAGAGCCATCCCATCAAAGGTACTAGTGCCACGACCAATTTCATCAATAAGAACCAGACTTTTATGGGTTGCCTGTCTCAAGATATGTGCTGTTTCAGTCATTTCCACCATAAAAGTTGAGCGGCCTGACGCTAAATCATCACTGGCACCAATCCGGGTGAAAATTTTATCAATAGGGCCAATGCACGCAGTGCTGGCAGGCACATGGCTTCCGATGTGGGCCAGAAGTACGATCAATGCATTTTGTCGCATGTAAGTTGATTTACCACCCATATTAGGTCCTGTTATCAGCAATATATTCTGGTGATCATCTAATCTTAAGTCGTTAGCGATAAATTGTTCCTGCAATACTTGTTCGACTACTGGGTGACGGCCTCCTTGAATCGAGATGCCGGGTTTTTCAACCAGTTCAGGCTGACACCAGTTTAACGATTGTGCCCGCTCTGCAAAGGTATTAAGAACATCAAGTTCAGCAATGGCTTCTGCCAGCTGCTTTAATTGATGAATAAACTGTTGTACTTCCTCCAGGAGATTTTCATAGAGCCATTTTTCCCTTGCCAGTGCCTTGGCTTCCGCGGAAAGTACTTTTTCCTCAAATTGTTTCAGTTCAGGAGTAATGTAGCGTTCTACATTTTTTAATGTTTGCTTACGTTGATAATTGATTGGTGCTTTCTCAGCCTGGTTACGCGATAGTTCAATGTAATAACCTTGCACCCGGTTATAACCGAATTTCAAAGAGGATAATCCGGATCGTTCTTTTTCGATGTTTTCCAACTGAATTAACTTCTCGGTGGCATTATCATTTAAAGCCCGTAGCTCATCGAGTTCTTCATCAAAACCAATGGCGATAACCCCTCCATCCTTAATAAGCATCGGCGGGTTGTCTACCAAGGCACTTGCCAGCAAGTCATGCAAAAGAGGTTGTGGTTTGAGGTTGTTTGCGAGTTGCTTAGTCAGGCTCGATTCATTGTTACTGATTGATTTATATAATTCAGGCAATACCGACAAGGTTTGACGCAGCTGGACTAAATCCCGTGGACGGGCGGATTTTAAGGCAATGCGTGAGGCAATTCGTTCTACATCACATAATTGGCGTAATAAGGTATGCAGATGGGCATCTTGTTTTTTTTTCAACAGTTCGCTGACTGCCTGCTGTCTTTCCTGAATAAGTTGATGATGGCTTAACGGCCTGCCAAGCCATCGCTTCAGTAGTCGACTACCCATGGCAGAGGCCGTATGATCCAGAACTGAAAGTAAGCTGTTATCACGGCTTCCTTGATAATTTTCAAACAACTCCAGATGCCTTTGTGTTGAAGCATCAAGTTGCAGGTAGTCGGCACTGTGCTCTAAGGTGAATTCAGTCAGGTGAGGTAATGCCTGCCGTTGGGTATTATGCAGGTAAGCCAGTAAACAGCCCGCTGCCGAGAAAGCGATACGGTAATTTTTCTCACCAAAGCCATGCAAATCCTTAACTGCAAATTGTTTACATAGTAACTGGTGGGCATGTTTTAATTCAAATTCCCAATCCGGGCGAATCTTGATAGAAAAATTTTCATGCATGGCTAAGGTAGAAAGGGCGTTTGGCAACAGGATTTCTGCGGGCTTTAGGCGATTTATCTCAGCGACAAGTTGTGTTTCATTTTCAACCTCAAGTAAATGAAAGCGGCCACCGCTTAAATCAACCCAGGCTAATCCATATTGCTTATGCTGATAGAGGGAAAGCAAAATATTATCGCATCTGGCATCAAGCAAGGCTTCATCAGTGATTGTGCCTGGGGTAATAATGCGTGTGACCTGACGTTCAACAGGACCTTTACTGGCAGCCGGATCACCAATTTGTTCACAGATAGCAACGGACTCTCCCTTTTTTAGCAAACGTGCCAAATAATTTTCTACAGCATGATAAGGAACACCAGCCATCGGGATGGGTTTACTGGCAGATTGGCCCCGGTGCGTCAGGGTCAGATCAAGGAGCTGGGACGCACGCCTGGCATCCTCATAAAACAGTTCGTAAAAATCACCCATGCGATAAAACAGGAGCATGTCGGGATATTCTGATTTGATGCGAAGGTATTGTTGCATCATGGGTGTATGCGTTACGGACATTGTGAAGGGCTAAAACAATAAATTTTGAGAATGTTAACAGAATTTAGCAATATCAGTAAAATGTGGGTACGATTAAAACTACGATTTTCCTTGAAAGTGGTAGATACTGTCTTTAAATGCAAGAAAAATTTTCATTAAAAGGGAGTTTATTTTTAAGTACAGCAAAAATTATATGAGCCAATTTAAACACAGCTTGCTGACTGCGATGGAATAACATAAGTATTGCATACATGAGCTTGCTCCACTGGTTGTTCTTATTTGGGGCGAGGATTATGATTTGTTTGATCCGTTGCCTTGGTTTGCTTAGAGGGGGCTTCAAAAAATCGCTCTGTTTTAGATGCTTTTCCCTGGGATGAAAGCGTTTCTTTTTTCTCTTGATCAGGTTTAGTTTGGATTTTCAAGTCGGTAGGTTCTTCATTCTCAGTTTTCAATGTATTAAAGATCTCTTTAAATAGACACAGATTACTTTCCAATATCTGCTTGTCTACTTTAATCAAAAAATGAAAACCAAGCGCGCTTAAGTCAAAGATGATGGCGCTTAAAATCAAAGTGATAACGGAGGTCGTGAGTAATGATAAGGGGGTGGCAGGGGAATCCATAAAGAGGGTAGCAATTCCTAATACGAACAGGAGTAATGACCAACCGATAAAGCTTCGGCGATTTTTCTTATTTTCCAGAATGGTGTCAGATAAGTTTTTCTGATACTGCTTAACCTTTATAAGATCGTGCTGACTATACTGAGCATGTGTCCTATTCATTTTAACTCCATTTATGCTCATTTAATTATCATTATGATTGAAAAATTGCATTATTTCAAATGGCCTTTGCCTGATTGATTAATAGAACCTGGCTGTAAATGGCTAAAAATTAAGTTGGCCGATTTTTATTTAAGCATAATAAAAGTTTATTGATGGCAATTTTTCGTAACTCCTTCACTTAATGTTATTTTTTGCTAGACTAGTGGAGGGAGTTTTTAAACCTATGATCAACTATGGAGAATGATTATGAAACGTTTGGCTCTTTTGGCTATTACTGCTATTGTTGCTGTTTCACTTTCTGCCTGTGGCGACAGAGCAGAACACAAGGCTGAAAATGAAGCTGCAACGACTGTAGAGCATCAAGACCACAATGCAGCTTCAGGTTCTGATGCTATGGATGCTACTAAAACCAATCAAACCACTGGCCAGTAATCTTTTATTAAGTACCCCGCTTTGCCCATGCGGGGTTTTTTTTGGTTGTTCTCTATGAATAATTTAGCGCATCTACTCTATCAATTAACAAATAAGTTACATTTAATGCAGCTGCAAATTGCTACAGCTGAATCCTGTACTGGTGGGCTGATTGCAGGCTTATTAACTGATCTGCCGGGAAGCTCAGCCTGGTTTGAACGGGGGTTTGTTACTTATAGTAATTTAGCCAAGGAGGAGATGCTGGGAATCCAGCCTGCATTAATACAACGATATGGGGCGGTGAGTGAACAAGTTGCGCAGGCGATGGCATGGGGAGCGCTGGAGTGCAGTGCCGCTGATATTTCATTGGCTGTAACAGGCATTGCAGGCCCTGACGGAGGCAGTGTTGAAAAACCTGTCGGAACAGTTTGTTTTGCCTGGGCGATGCGTGATTTTCCTGTGCAAAGTTCTCGCTGTCGTTTTCCAGCGGTTTCGCGCAAGAAAGTGCGTCAGCGTGCCTGCAGGCGAGCGTTGGAGGGAACGATTACCTTACTGGATAATATTTCTTCTCCAGACTCTTGAAATATGCTACATCGGATTTTCATTGGTTAATATTACTCTCTTCTGCGGATTTGATTAAACGCCAAAAACCTATCTGGAAAAGTAATCATTGAGCAGTTTTAAGGTTATTGGTTTTAGTATCTGGCTACCGTGTGGTTTTAAGCTACCTGATTCATCAAGGGTTGCCCGGATTGCCTTATCGGTTAAATTGCTTACAAAAATATAGCGTTGGCTCCCGTCTTCGATGAAACCTACAAACCAGCCATCGCGCAACATGCTGGGATTGGTTTCTCTTTCATTATACCCATGTCGGCCGGAGCCTGTTTTACCATAATAGGCAGCGCCATTACTCAGTTTTCCCTGGTAAAGATTCTTCCTGGTATGTTCTACTGCCTCATTACTGACCGGTAATTCCCGGCTAAGCATGGCATTTAGGAAGTGAAGCTGCTCTATGGCAGAGATTTTTAAACTGCTGGATAGCCAGGCATGGCTAAGGCCATTATTTTTGCCCGGATCACCGCTAAAGTCCTGGTTGCCATAATCAAAGCCAGCCAGGTAATGTTTAATGCGAGCATAACCTAGCTGTGGGGTAAGTGCTTGTGATACCCAAACGACAGAATACTTAAGCCAGCTTTGGGGTGTTTGATCCTGATTCCATTCTGCTAAGTCTTCTTTTTTACCCTGCCATTTAAACAGGGTATTTTGGGTGATAATACCTTGGTTAAATGCCATTAAGGACAATGGTATTTTAAAAGTAGAGTCAGGTGCAATGCGTTGATGGCAGTAGTTATCGGGATTATATTCACTGACTATCTTGTGCTGGTTTACATTATAAAGAATGAAGCAACCGTTATAGTTTTTAAATGGCTGCGAATAATCTTTTACAGTTATTTCATTGGCTGTTGCATTTAAGGTTGCAGTCGCTAAAAATAGTGCTAGTAGTTTGTTCATAATAATCAGGTAGGATTTCAGCTGGTAAATAGTTTATCTTGATTTCCTCTCTATAAATAGATCCACGCCAAACTAGAGGATCTATTTATAGGGAGGAGATCACCGTGCAGCTTGTCCGCGGCACGTTAGAATGACGATAAGACTCATTAGAGCAACGGTACTGTTCACTTGCCTCGATGTATATGATTTGCTGAAGCCTGTGCTGTCGGCATGATTGTCATCTCGGCAATGTCTACATGGGGTGGTCGGGTAACACAATAATAGGCTGCATCAGCAATATCTGCAGCCATCAATGGATTAAAATCCTGATAAAATGCTTGTGCCTTATTTTTGTTTCCCCAGCGAACCTCACTAAACTCGGTTTCAACCGCGCCAGGGGCAATTTCAGTAACCCTTATGGGAGTACCTAGCAGATCAAGCCGCATGGATTTGCTAATTGCCCGAACGGCATGCTTGGTTGCGCAATATACATTTCCGGCAGGATAGCATTCCTGGCCTGCAATAGAGCCAATGTTAATTATATGCCCTTGTTGGCGTTCAAGCATACCAGGGAGAATACTCCGGCTTATATAAAGCAACCCTTTAATATTGGTATCAATCATGGTATCCCAATTTTCAATTGCCCCTTGCTGGACAGGGTCACTGGACAGAGCAAGTCCTGCATTATTAACCAGTATATCAATTGCCTGCCACTGGGCAGGTAGCTTAGTGAATAGTGCTTGTATTGCTGAGGCTGAGCGAACATCCAATTGAATTGCCAAACATTCGTTACTATACAGACTGGTTAATTCCTCAGCGAGCGCTTCGATACGCTCTTTCCTGCGTGCGCATAAAATTAATTTGGCACCATTGAGGGCAAAAAGTCGAGCGCATGCTTCGCCAATACCACTGGACGCACCGGTAATAAAAACCAGTTTATCTTTTATATTCTGCATATTACCTCTTGAATTATAATAATTTATGCTCTTTGTCGTTTTATTAGTAATGTGGTTAGTTTTTCAAATTCTGCAATAATAAAGCCCAGTATTCCGATTGCGGCTATCCAAAAACTATCCAGAAAACTCAGTGATTCTGTTTTAAAGATAGTTTGCAAAAACGGTAAATAAGTAAAATTAAGTTGCAGGAAAGCAACGATTCCTATTGCAATTAATACAGGCTTTGTTCCTTGAACCCCTTGCCATGTTAATGAAGGACCGTGAATATAGCGAGAACTGAACAGGTAAAAAACCTCCAGTAATACCAGGGTATTAACTGTCATTGTGCGAGCGGTTTCAATGCTTTCGCCCATCCATAATGCCCAGTTGAAGGTGCCAAAAACACCTGCCAGAAATAAGATAGAAATAAATGCAATTCTCCAGACAAGGTATTTGGACAACAGCGGTTCATGGGCAGGGGTAGGGGCTCTTTTCATGATATGGGGCTCTGATGGTTCAAAAGCCAGTGCGAGAGCCAAGGCAACCGAGCTGGTCATATTCACCCAAAGGATTTGTACTGGCGTAATAGGCAGAGTATAGCCAAGGATGATTGCCATGGCCAGGCTAAGGGTTTCCCCTCCATTAATTGGTAATAAGAATAAGATCGCTTTCTTTAAATTATCATATACGGTTCGTCCTTCTTTAACTGCTGCCACGATAGAGGCAAAGTTATCGTCAGTGATCACCATTTCTGCGGCTTCTTTGGCAACTTCAGTCCCTTTATGTCCCATTGCCACGCCAATATCCGCACGCTTTAAAGCAGGGGCATCATTGACCCCGTCACCAGTCATGGCGATTATATAACCTTTTGCCTGTAGTGACTTTACCAGCCTTAATTTATCTTCAGGACTGGTGCGGGCAAAGACGTCAACTGTTTCGATAGCGTTGGCAAAGGTTTCATCATCAAATTCATGCAGCTCTTTGCCGGTCAGTACCGCTTTGCCATTGCCTATCCCAAGTTGATTAGCGATGGCCAATGCGGTAATCGCATGATCGCCTGTTATCATTTTAACCCGGATGCTGGCTTCATGGCATTCTTTAACCGCCTCAATTGCTTCAGCTCTGGGAGGATCAATAATTCCTACAATACCAATCAGCGTCAAACCTGACTCAACATCGGCAAACGCTATTGTTTCCTGGTTCATTGAAACAGGCTTACAGGCAATGGCTAAGGTGCGCAATCCCTGTTGTGCCAACTGGTTTACTTTTTTATGCCAGTCTTCCAGGTCAATTGGATAACTCTGCTGGTTTTCAAGCTGAAATGAACAGTAATTTAAAATGACTTCAGGAGCTCCCTTTACGTAGATAAAAGCTTCTTTGTCCTGTTGATGCAAGGTGGCCATAAATCGATGTTCCGCATCAAAAGGAATGGTATCAATTAATTTGAATTGTTCTTCGAGGTGATGCCTGTAAACCCCTGCTTTTGCTGCCATGGAAAGCAGGGCACCTTCCATAGGATCCCCTTGTAGTTGAGGCTCATCATCCTGAAAATTAATTTCGGCATCGTTGCATAGGACGCATGCGGTAGATAAGGTCAGAAGATCCGCGGTTGGTGTTGTTATCTTTTCGTCATCCCTGTAGAACTCACCTGTCGCGCTATAGCCAACGCCGCTCACCTCCAAATTGCTCATTGGCAGATAAACTTTTTGTACGGACATCTCATTACGGGTTAATGTGCCAGTTTTATCCGAGCAAATAATCGATACAGAACCTAATGTTTCAACCGCAGGGAGCTTGCGGATAATAGCATAGCGTTTGGCCATGCGCTGTACGCCAATGGCCAAAGCGACTGTTAGGATAACAGGCAAGCCTTCAGGAATTGCAGCAACAATAATCCCTACTGCTGCCATAAACATTTCTTGTGCCGAAAATTGATGCAGAAAAAAACCAATGGAAAATAATAGTCCCGCAGTGATTAAAATAAATCCGCTGAGCCACCATGAAAATACAGCCATTTTCCTTAATAAAGGAGTCATGATGGGTTGAACTTTACCAAGAAGCTGGCTTATCTTGCCAATCTCGGTATGAATGCCAGTGGCAGTAACAATACCTTCTCCCTTACCGGAAGTTACCAATGTTCCTGAAAAAGCCATATTGATTCGTTCTGCCAGTGGTGTTTCGCTGCCGAGGATATCGATTGTTTTATCTACAGCATTTGATTCACCGGTGAGTATCGCTTCATTGATTGTCAGGTTTTTACTGTGAATGAGCCTGAGATCCGCAGGTACCTTATCGCCAGGCTGCAGAAGCACCAGATCACCTACTACCAGCTCCTTGGCAGGAATGGTCACTCGCTTGTTTTCCCGCAATACGGTAGCATTGGTTGATAGCATATCGCGTACGGCAGCAATTGCTTTTTCAGCTTTTCCCTCTTGTATAAAGCCAATCAGTGTATTAATAACAACAACAGCAAAAATAATTGATGAATCAATAAATTCCCCTAAAAATAAGGTAATAATAGCTGCAGCCAATAAGATAAGAATTAAAATATTATTTAGTTGGGAGAGGAATCGCATAATTACCGAGCGGGGAGGGGCGGATGGAAATGAATTATATCCGTCTCGTAGAAGACGGCTTCTTGCTTCTGATGAGCTTAGTCCCTGCTTATTTGAAGTGATTAGTTGATTACAAATATCACTGATAGACTTATCATGTGAGAAATATTGTTGGTTATATTGTTTCATGTTGCCCCGAATAATTAAAGTGACCCAATCACGCGACGAAGGGGTACCAGTTACTCAGGAAGTGAAAATATCTCATAATGGTCTCTCCCTGATTCAAATGAATAGTTACATTAACAGGTTTTATCATTTAATGAAGGGGGTTTCAACGGCTATGAATTTTTATAGCATACGACCGTTGAGTATAGCTTCCAGTTGAAGAGAAGAAACAAGGAACTAGTAAATGCATCATGCGCTTCCATTAATTACAACGATTGCCATGGCGCTTGCATTGGCTTTAGTCATGGGCTTTATTGCTGTATATCTGAGACTTCCGACCTTGGTCGGTTATTTGTTAGCCGGAGTGATGATTGGCCCATATACACCAGGATTTGTAGCGAATGCGGAGATTGCGCACGAGCTTGCAGAGATTGGTGTTATGTTATTGATGTTTGGGGTGGGCCTGCATTTTTCATTGGCAGATTTGCTTAAGGTGCGCAAAATTTCCATCCCTGGTGCAATAGTACAAATGGCTGTGGCAACAATTCTTGGTTCGGGTGCTGCGATTGCATGGGGATGGGATTATAGTGGGGCTTTGATTTTTGGTATTTCCTTGTCCGTTGCAAGTACGGTTGTACTGCTTAGGGCGCTTGATGAACGGGGAGCATTGGAATCAATTAATGGCCGTATTGCGGTAGGATGGTTGCTGGTTGAAGATTTGGCGATGGTGGTGGTACTTGTTTTACTTTCCCCGCTTTCTCACTGGCTGGGCGGCACCTCGGCGACTGCAGATAGCCCTCTTTGGCTGGTGTTGCTTATTACCTTCATTAAAATTTCCACATTCATTGCATTGATGCTCCTGGTAGGGCAACGCCTGTTCCCTAAGTTGCTTTGGCATATTGCCCATACTGGTTCACGGGAACTGTTTACTTTATGTGTCATTGCTGCAGCAGTCAGTATTGCCTATGGTGCTGCCCGGTTGTTCGGCGTATCTTTTGCCCTGGGTGCTTTTTTTGCTGGTATGATCATGCGTGAATCGGCATTTAGCCACCGTGCTGCAGAGGAGTCTCTACCATTTAGACATGCCTTTGCCGTATTATTTTTTGTTTCAGTGGGTATGCTGTTTAATCCGGCGGTTTTAATCGAGCAACCATTCCAGGTTTTAACCGTAGTAGGTATCATCGTGGTTGGTAAATCACTCGCGGCCTTTGTCCTGGTACTTGCTTTTCGCTACCCCCTGCATTCAGCGTTAATTGTCTCAGCCAGCCTTGCGCAAATAGGGGAGTTCTCATTTATTCTCGCGGAGCTTGCCATCCGACTTGGCATGTTTCCGACAGAGGGAAGAAACTTTATTGTTGCTGGCGCCTTAATATCGATAGCAATTAATCCTTTGGTATTCAAGCTAATAGATCCTATTCATCAGTGGTTAAGAGCCAGCACTAAATTAGCAAGACTGTTTGACCGCCCTGATGATCCGCTTGCTGAACTGCCTATGACAACCAGTGAAAAATACCTTGCAGGGCAAGTTATTTTAGTCGGCTATGGTCGAGTAGGTAAGCGCATTGCCAGTCTGCTTTCTGAGGAAACAATCCCTTATGTTGTCGTTGATGAGAATCGCGAGTTAGTTGAGCGCTTGCGGATATCGGGTACTCCTGCGGTTTATGGGAATGCTGCCGATCCTTCAGTGCTTATTCAGGCTCATATTGCCCGAGCAAGCATGCTCCTTATTGTTATCTCAGACCCTGTATATGTCCGACAGATGATTAAATGTGCATCTACTCTTAATCCGGGAATAGAGACAGTAATACGTACACACAATGAAGATGAGGCGCAATTATTGCAAAAGGATATCGTGGGGAAAGTTTTTTTTGCAGAAGAAGAGATTGCCAGGAATATGGGATTTTATGTATTAAACCGCTATGGTAAGTTGTCATAATGCTAAGAAAACGCCTGGTTTGGGCACTTGTTCATCGGGTTGGAAATACGATTGATGTTTAAGGAATGAGTATAATGAGTCAATTTCTCTTGTTTGTGCTGGTCGGATTTGTTGCGCAGATCGTAGATGGTGCATTAGGTATGGCTTATGGTGTGATAAGTACCGGTGTGCTTGTCAGTTTGGGAATCCCGCCAATGGTTGCCAGCGCATCCGTCCATACGGCAGAAATTGCAACTACGGGTATTTCAGGGTTTGCGCATGCTATGTTTAGAAATGTTGATTATGCCTTATTCCGACGTTTGGCAATTCCTGGAATTATTGGCAGTATTATAGGTGCTTATGCGTTAACAAAAATTCCAGTGCATATAGCAAGGCCTTTAATTGCTGTCTATTTGATGAGCATGGGGGGACTGATTTTATATAAAGCCTTTCGGGGAGGGCGATTATTAGAGGTTCTTAAACATTTTATTGAAGAAAGAATGGGGCAGCATAAGTTACCATCCGAAGAGGCGCGTGGTTTAATTCCTCTTGGATTCGCGGGGGGCTTTTTCGATGCGACAGGCGGTGGGGGTTGGGGACCCATTGTAAATTCTACCTTGCTCGCACAGGGAACGGTTCCTCACTATACGATTGGTTCTGTCAATTTAACGGAGTTTTTAGTAACCATCAGTGCAGCGGCCACGTTTTTTTTGACAATAGGCATTTCTCACTGGTTCATTATTCTGGGATTAATTGTTGGTGGCGCTATTGCGGCACCTTTTGCAGCCATTATTGTCCGATATATTCATTCACGAATTATCATGTTACTGGCAGGCATTTTGATTATAGTACTCGGCATCCTAACGATCGCCAGGGCTTTTTTATAAATATAAGGAAATATTAATTATGAAGAAATACCTGATTAAGACAAAGCGTCTTGGTCTGCGCTTTATTAAACAGGAAGACTCTCATTATCTGGAAGCTTTAGACAGTGATCCGGAGGTGAAAGAATTTTTCCCTTCAGGAACATTGACCCGTGAAGAAATTATTGCCCTGATTGATAAATGCTTATCAGACTGCGACCACAAGGAGTTACCCTGTTTTATTATTTTTGAGCTAAAGTCAGAAAAATTTGTTGGCCGTGCTCATTTTGATCAACTGGATACTGGAGAGATTAAGGTAGGCTACCTTTTGCATAAGGCATTTTGGGATAAGGGTTATGCAACAGAGGTATTGCAGGCGTTGCTTCAGTGGGCCAAGAACCACATAGATGCAGATGAAATTATCGCCTACGCCGATAAGGACAATACAGCATCTTTTAGGGTCATGGAAAAATGCGGTATGACCTATTACAAAGATGGTTACTATAAAGATATGCCAAGCCAATTTTACCGTATTAAAAACAAATAAATTTTAGAGTGGCATATTCCTTTATCCTGCAATGAAATTTTCTTTTGAAGGAAATTAATTATCTTTCAATAATAATGATTTATTTCTGGCAGAAAAGATAAACTAGATTGCTGATAACTTTTTCACAGAGTTTAAGTTGCTCAACCGTTACAAATTCATTGGCGCCGTGAGCTTGTTCAATGGAGCCTGGACCGCAAATTACTGTAGGAATCCGGGCATTCTGAAACAGGGCAGCCTCCGTAGAATAGGATACCTTTAATCTCTCCTTCACAGCGGTTATTGTACGCATCAACTGGGTAATTGTGGCATCTTCCGAAACACTAAAACCGGGCGAATTTGAGATTAAATTCATGTAAATAGCGGCTTCGGAATATTGGGCTTGCATCTTGGGTAGAAGCCTTTTCTTAATATAATTTTCTATCTGACTGCTAAAATTTTCGGTTGGAAATCCTGGTAGATAGCGCACGTCAAAAATAAACTCACAAGATCCAGGGGTCACATTAGGTGCATTGCCGCCACTAATAATATTGATAGAAATAGTGGTAAAGGGAACATCAAAATCATAATCAAAAGGCCCTTTTTCCTTAAGATGTTTGGCGATTCCACTGATGTAACTAATCAGTTGACTCGCGTATTCAATGGCATTACAGCTTCGATTGGTTAGAGAAGAGTGGGTTGCAAAGCCCTTAATCTGGCAATGATAGACTTGTCTTCCCTTATAGCCCACAATAGGTCGCATATTAGTGGGTTCCCCAACCAGGCAAGCTTCTGGCCGAATCTTCATTTGTTGCAATTGCGCCAGTAAAAGAGGCAGGCCAAGACAACCGACTTCTTCATCAAAGGAAAACGCAAAATGAAGGGGTTTTAGTAATTCCAGTTGTTTGAACTTAGGGATAAGGGCAAGCAGGACAGCAATAAACCCTTTCATGTCGGCTGCTCCGCGGCCATAAATCCGTCCATCTTGTTCAAATGCAATGAATGGATCACTATCCCACCATTGTCCATCGACAGGGACTACATCGGTATGTGCTGATAAAATAATCCCACCATCTGTATTGCCGTTTTTCGCGGGTAAAGTAGCTAATAAATTCGCTTTAGGCTCCGCCGTATCAGATATAACATAAGAGTCAATCTGGTTTTTCTTTAGCCATAACCGCAGATCCTCTATCAGTTCCAGATTAGAGTTTCTTGAGGTTGTATCAAATCCAATCAGTCGTGCAAGCCATTGCTGCGCATTCAAAATTTGCCTCCTTCCCTAAAAGCAAGCATAGATAGATATCCAGAATGATGCAAATGGGTTGCGTACCGTTTTACATTTTTCCAATGATCATATCCCTGCTATCTTTAAGCGGGCTAGGTTTTGGGCAGTTATCTTTTATCGGCTGCAAATTGATATTAATTTTCGCTTCGATAAAGATAACTGCACAGACAGGAAGATGCGGTGAAAAATTTTGATGCAATCATCGTTGGAACAAGACAGGATGACTCTTCATTAGCTGATTTCCTGGCTCAAACCCGAATGTAAAACATAATTCAGCAAATTTTTCCTACTCATGGTATAATTGCCCAATATTAAGTCATTTGGGTTTCAAAAAATTAAACTCAAAATATATCAACACAGGTTCATTCCAATGCTCAGTCCAGGGATAAGCCTATTAAGGAAACATCATGAATTTTAAAGCATTGGGGCTTATTGAACCTTTGGTTCGCGCAGTTACCGAATTGGGTTATAGTGAGTTAACCCCCATTCAGGCCAAGTCCATCCCAATTATCCTGAACGGTAAAGATTTACTTGCCTCAGCACAAACCGGAACAGGGAAAACAGCCAGTTTTGTGTTGCCTGTTTTGCAACAGTTAAGCAAAGCACCTCCCGCCAGGGCCCATCACATCAAAGCTTTGATTTTAACCCCCACTCGTGAGTTGGCTGTCCAGGTACATGAAAATATCATTGAATACAGCCGCCATTTAAAAATACGTTCGACTGTCGTTTTTGGCGGAATAAAAATTAATCCGCAAATCAGACAGCTCGCTGCTGGTGTCGAGATATTGGTGGCAACGCCGGGGCGACTTATGGATTTACATCAGCAACAGGCATTTAAATTCGATGCAGTTCAAACGCTGGTACTCGATGAAGCAGATCGGATGCTGGACATGGGTTTTATTCATGATATTAAACGTATTATCCGTTTATTACCCGCAACCCGTCAAAACTTAATGTTTTCCGCCACTTTTTCCAGTGAAATTCGGCAACTTGCCAAAGGTATTTTAAACCAACCTTTGGAAGTGGATGTAGCTCCTCGTAATACTTCTGCCGTTGCAGTTACCCAATATATTCATCCTGTGGATAAAAACCGCAAACCAGCCCTTCTCAGCCATTTGATACATAAAAATAAATGGAGCCAAACCCTGGTATTTTCACGAACAAAACATGGTGCAAACAAGCTGGTTAAGCAATTGGCGGAAGCCCAGATTCATTCTGCTGCCATTCACGGTAATAAAAGCCAGTCACAGCGAACCAAAACACTGGCAGAATTCAAGACAGGTAAATTGCATGTGTTGGTAGCAACCGACATCGCTGCTCGTGGTCTTGATATTGAAAAACTGCCTTGTGTGGTTAATTTTGACTTGCCCCAGGTGGCTGAAGATTATGTTCATCGTATCGGGAGAACTGCACGGGCAGGCGCATCAGGACTTGCCGTATCTTTGGTTAGTGCTGATGAAGTGTCTCAATTACAATCTATTGAAAAACTGATACAAAGAAAACTTGAGCGTATTGAAATAGATGATTTTGAACCGCAGCATTCCTTGCCGACTGGTGCGGTAGCAAGGGATAAAAAGAATCATCAGCCGCAAAAGCGATCTGCTTTTGGGGCAAAGCAACGATCTCAAAGAAAATACAAAAGTTAGTATTGCAGGCGTTCTTTTTCCCATACCCTGGTAAATCCGGTCATATCATGGAGCTGAGAAAAGCCATGCTAAAAGTAGCGGAGTTATCAGGTTACCTTTTAGAGGTTACAGTAGAAACCTGTTAAAGTTCTGTTTGGTATATCTTAGGTCATTACTCAATCAAGTTCATCAATATAGTAAATCGGGATATCCTTCGCAGGCTCAGGGGAGTTAATCCACAGAGTCGTTCCTTCCCTTAAAAATTAAAGTTCTCTTAATCTTTTTGTTGTATTATTTGTAGTCAAATTGAGATAAAAAGGTATTATTTATGGAGGAGTTGATACGATTAATTAATAGCAGTCTCATTAATGATGCTAGAACCGATGTTTTTCTTTATCCTTTCCCGGATAATTTTCTTTACTACGACGTCAAGATAGACCCTGAGCAGACTTCTTTTTTAGTTGATAATAAGCAAGTGATAAAATTGCGATTACTCTTGCAACCATCCAAAAATCAATCATTTAACGCTGCCTGCTGTATTAATTTTGCGGATGGCAATAAAATGGTTCGGACAGTATGCCCGGATAAATTAAATCAGCTGCACAATTGCTTTATACGTCATTGCTCAAATAATATTCAGCCATTCGTTCGAATGACATCACAATCTCTGCCCTGGGGTTTCTATTCCATGAGGCATCATTATTCACAACAGAGTGCTGATCCTTTCCTCTACTATACTAAACTTCATGAAAAAATTATCAACAGCATAGAAATTCTTATTGATGAAAATCATTTTGAAGGATTGAATATAATTGATGCCGGCTGTGGGGATGGTCAGCTTTTAAAGAAAATAGAGAGCCGCTTAGGGGCTAAATTAAATAAGGGTTGCAACTTCCTTGGTTTTGATTTTAATAGTAAAAATATTCAAGCTTGTTTGCATGAGTATCAGGGGGCCTGTGTATTTCTCCAAGGAGATATGCTGAAAATTCAGCATATTATTCAAGGCGCTTTTCTGGGTGGCTATCTAAATCCAGAGTGGCCTATCGTACTAACTCTTTCAGGAACATTAACTCGCCTGGTTCTTGATAATGGCTTTCAGGCTGGTAATGTCTTGATGCAGGCTGCTGCCAAGTCAGTTGATTATTTAATTGGCGGGGGTGTAGGTGAACCATTAATTACTCGAGGGATGCTTAAACAAATCGGATATAAAGCGTTGTCTTTAAACTCTGAAATGAGTGTGCATAATTTTTTTTGCTGTCAGCTCATATCGAAAAAAGAGTCTTTATCCAGAAGGCTTGCCAAGCTGGATAAGGCAAATTGCCTCGATTTATCACTTTGTCCGGAGGCTGATATAGTCCTTAAAATGGCTGAAGCTTCCCTACGAGATGACAGCAACATCGATTTATCGTTTGTACCTGTTACAGAAGAGCTTATTCAAACTCTCGACCAAATAACGCAAAGACATCAAGACTTATCATTAATTTTTTGCCACTACGATATAGAGCAGGCGAAAAAATTGATACAGTCTTTTTTTCTAAGGGCTAAAGTTTCAATTACGATCAATTCTCAGGATGGGGTATTGCTATCTTCTTCCAGGTTTTTTGATAGGTTAAGAAGTAATTCAGCCTGCTTTGTCTCTGGAGGTACATTAATTAATCCATTTATCCTGAATTATATTGCTGAGAAAATACCCTATAAAAGACGAGGACGTCCTAATTGGATCAAACAACAAGAAGAATTATTAGACGAAATTGCCAACTCAGTGAAAATCGTACTGGATAGGGATGATGATGAAATACCGATAGTTAGATTGCCTGAAGAGGGGGCGGTGTTTAGAACGATTTTGGAAAGTAAGCTATCTGTTTGGAAATCAGACATTTTTGGTGGTAATCTAACCAAACTCGATGGTTTGATTGCTTTTTATAGATATGGCATGACTATCATACCTCACGGGGAGTTTTTTGGCAGCCCGGAGGAAATTGGGTCTCTTGAAGATGAAATCCTGTTATACCATCATCTGGCAAGCGCTCATTCAGAAGAATTTCCGCGTCAAGCAATGAGGATGCTATCTTATTGGGCGATTGATACAAAAACAGCGTTTCAATCGCTAAAGCGTAAGGCAGCCATGGTTTTTGTAGACAAATTGTTTACCCATGAAAGGGATGATAGCTTACAGCGTTATTCCATGTGAGGACTGACTTTTAAAATAGTAGCCCCTTGGTCATCCCTTGCTAAGCAGGCAACATTCAAAGATGGGCTGCAGGCAGGATGAAAAAAGTTGTGGATATTTAATGAGGTCTGCTTACATTTAACCTGTAGGTAAGATTCTCGCAGCGGGGCCATTTTCATTGTCAGCGATTTCTACCCTTGTTATTTGTTGTCTGTTCTCTAATTCTTCAATTGCCTCACGCAGAGAGCGATTAACCAGATAAGGACAATTCAACGTTTTAGCAACTGATAGATCAACTGATTTAATTTTACCTTCGATTAAAGCAAGGCAGGGAGCCTTCATTAATTCCCCAGTCTCCTCACATTTTGCCCACTTGGGAATGTCCTTCGTTGGGGAGTAAAAAGAGAGCCTGGTTTTCTTTCTCTGCAACCAGTCTTCTATAGCTTTCTGCAATGGCTCGTTTAATATGCCGCCTGTTATTTCTTTCCGTGAAAACGGACAAATTCCACCACAAAGTGTTTTTATCTGAATGATTGATTGCCTCTCATAAGTTTGACTGCCATGAGGATCTGTTGTCACTGTCAGATAAGGACGAATAAGGAGAGAAAAAGAGATGGGATCAGATGCCCAATGAGGTAAATCCAGCCTATTTTCTTGTTCTTGTCGACTTACTTTGTCTGCTCGATTTTTTTCTTTCTTGGTTAATGTATAAGGACTAAATACTTCTTTAGCATAAGGGAAACCATCGAAGTTTAAATCGGATTTTAAATTTTCCTGGCCAGATGATTCCTCATGTAACTTAGACAGTGTGACTAAAAAACCCAGAAAAAATGCCACACTTGCTATAGTGGTTGTAGATTCATCTGGATCATGTTCACCATTAAAATCGATATTCATTAGCACTTCTGGAGAAAGAAGTGTAAGAAAAGCAGAAGCAGCCCCTCCAACAACCGAGAGTGCCAATTTTTGAAGCATAATAAAATTCCTATCGAGTTCGTTTAATTTCAATTTTGAGTAAATTAAACTCAAATCGAATTAGGATTATAATACATCTATTTTTTCTTCACAATGTTTTGAATTTGGCCAAAAAATCATTGTGGAAAATTGATAAATTGTTCGTTTATTTGTATGACTTAAATTTATCAGTCAAGAGAGAAAATGCCAAAACGTACAATTGGATATGACACTCCAGAACATGAGATTGTGGTTGCATTTGAAGCTATTAATAATCTTGAGATTGAATTGCCTCTTTAAAAAAACTTCAGGGACGTTGCCTGGGAAATAGTTAGAATGCTTCGCTTTACGAAGAACAATGGAATGATTTTCTGAATAAATGCATTGAAAAGTCATCCGCTATGAAATGGCACCACTGAAATTTACTGGATTTTTGAACTGATAATTAATCAATAGAAAAATCCAGTTAGGCTATGTCTGCTTTCGCAATATGACCTGTTTGATACTATTATATTCTTAATAGTTGAAAGAACGTCATAAGGATAATTTTTTAATGGAATTCCCCGGCGTTAGTAGCCCTCAAATAGAAGAGAAGCTTATAGCCGAGTCATATAAAAATTTTTATATGATAGTTATTGCTGATTTTTTTGCAACTATCTTATTTGTTGCAATTCTCTGGCAACAAATTAGTAATAAACGCATGGCAATAGCGTGGTTTTTGGTGATGCTTGTTTTTAATCATCTGCTAAGAGGGGTATTTTTATTTAATTATTATCGTCAAAAAAAACAAGGGAATTTATGTCATCTTGCTTTCTGGAAAAAGTATTTCATATTTAATAATCTGCAATCGGGTATTTTGTGGGCTTTAGGAGGACTACTATTTCTTTATGTAGACGACCCTCTTCATCGTATGGCTATTTTTGTATATCTGATTGGTCTGCTTGGAGCGCCGGCGGCTAAACTGCTAACTATCCATATAGCTTATCTTGTTTTCATGATCCCAATTTGGATACTCTTGCTTTTTTTATCAACATCCTTTGTACCGCCTTTATCACTTATCCTGTTTCTGGCGACAATACTTTATAGTTCTGTAGTGGTATATACCACTGCATCAGTAAATAAATTTCTAATGAAATCAATTTACCTGGAAGTATATAGTTCAAATCTATTATCGGATTTAAGGCGTAGTGAAGAAAATTTTCGCAATACCATAGAAAATGCACCGATTGGTATGGCTATTGTTTCACCTGAAGGAAAATACATCCACGCTAATCATACGTTACAAGATATATTGGGTTATAGCACTGAAGAATTAAGCAATAAAAATATGCTTGAAATTACTCATTCTGATGATGTGCCTATGACGCAAGATGCAATGAATAAACTCATTAGGGGCGAGTTGCGTATTTCACATATGGAGAAACGCTATATCCGAAAAGATGAAAGCATTATCTGGGCGATGGAAAGCTCAACCCTCATTCGAGATGAACAGGGGTCACCGGTTAATTTTATTACGCAAATGAAAGATGTCAGTGATCGTGTTCAGAGTGAAGAAAAAATGCGGCAACTTAATGAGAAAACAATAGAAACTTTAAATGAATTAAAGTTACTGGAGCATGATGAGAGTTTATTAAATAAATTAAATCGTTCACTGCAAATTTGCATTACTGCAGAGGAAGCTTATCCACGGATAAATCTAATTGCTCAAGACTTATTTCCTGACCTAAACGGTGGTTTGTCAGTCTATAATAAAGCGGTTAATCAAATGGAGACTGTAGTTCAGTGGGGAAAAGTACAGTTTTTGCCAAAGATATTTTTTCCTATAGACTGTTTTCCGATTCGGGAAGCCAATGTTCATGTGGTTGATAACCCGCATAAATCTGTACCTTGTGCCCACTATCTTAGTCCTCCCCAAGGAGGATATATGGCATTACCTCTGATGGTGCAAAATGACTTAATTGGTGTTATCCACCTGTTAGCGCTTAATGGAAAGAAATTAACACAACATCAACAAGATATGGCCAATTCATTTGGCAATATTGTAAAACTGGCCATTGCCAACATTAATCTACGTGTTTCATTGAGTGAGCTATCATTACACGATCCATTAACGAACTTATATAATCGACGTTATTTAAATGATATCTTGTCGCGAGAATTAATCCGAATTGCCCGGGAAAAAAATACATTATGCGTTGCCATGCTGGATATCGATAACTTTAAGAAATTTAATGATATTTACAGTCATTTGGCTGGTGATGAGGTTCTTAAGTTGATAGGGCAATTATTAAAAAAGAGCTTTCGTGATAATGATATTTCTTTTCGCTTTGGCGGTGAAGAATTTGTAGTTGTACTCCTGAGTACCACATTAAATAACGCCTTGAAGATAATGGACGGGTTTCGTGAAAAGCTAAAAAATACCCCGATTTATTTTAAGGGCAACCTATTACCCAACATTACTATTTCAATCGGCGTAGCAGAGGCCCCCAAACATGGTGCAACTATTGATGACATAATAAAGGCTGCAGACCACGCACTTTATGAGGCAAAACGGGCGGGTAAGGATAGGGTAGTAGTCTACGGTCATGGCTGAGATTCAGTATTAGAGTTGGGGGAATATGACTATACAAAGTATTGATACAAAAACATTCAGAGAATGGCGACGCACCATTGGTAGATGTAAGGGTAGGAGCCTATTTTTATTTCGCACCAGCGGTTAGTTAAGTACTCATCCTGAAAGGTTTGTCTTTATTAAACTTGTCCTGATAACAATCTTCTTTTGTACAAAAAAGCATTATCTGGTTAGACATGGAAAATGATTTGGGTGAGGGATGACTTTGTTTTTTGTATTCCTTCATAGCAAATGTAACTTCTTTTTCTTCTAATAACGAAGACTTTAAAAGAAGATTGAAAAAAAAAGATATTTTCTCCTCAGATAATGGTTTCCTGTCTTTTTTTTCAAAATGGTAATGACCTTCGTCTGAATAAAGAGGATCAATGCCTTGGTGATAAAGTTCCTTCTCGGTATCCTTATCGGAATGACTCATAACATAAGTAAATGGGTTGTTTTCATCGTTACCGATCTCCGAGGCAAAATCCATTACAATTAACAAAGTATCATAATCCTTGAAATACAAAGTTAAATTATTAGATTGAATAACAAGATGTTTTATTTTATTTTGAGGTTCAAAACTAATCGAGATAGTCATATGTCACTACATTCCAAAAAAAATCGAACTGTCAATCCTGAGTGAAGCCAAACCTTAAAATGGCGTAGATGCTCCCCCTTTTTCAGTTGTGCTTTTTATATGTCTAAAAATTTTAATCCGCTAATGTCACGTTTTCCGGTATTTAGCAGTATTTTCTTTTGTTGAGGTATCATCATCTTCAGAGTCAACCATCGATAGG
The DNA here is from genome assembly GCF_900640175.1 of Legionella sp. W10-070. GTDB lineage: Bacteria > Pseudomonadota > Gammaproteobacteria > Legionellales > Legionellaceae > Tatlockia. The sequence continues at coordinate 57,037 of NZ_CAAAJC010000017.1, forward strand.
CCAAGTTGAATAATGGATATACCCTCCTCAAATTTTCTTTTTTTAACCGGATCGGTCTCTGCTTTTTTGCTTTCCCAACCAGTTTACCAAAGAAAGTCCCTGAAAAGACCCCTTGAAAAAGCGATAAATTTGCTGGCTCATTTCTTTTTTCAGATCCATTATCTGAGTCAAGCGCGTCAATTGGTATAAATGTTGATATAGTTGAATGACCTGAATGTGGAGAATCTTCCATTTGTTTTTCAGTTTTTGATGCTTGTATAGAAGTGATGCCGAAAGTTGGGCAAGGATCGAAACCACCATCAATCAAAATTTCATTAGCTAATTGTTGAGCGGACTCCTCATTGTGAATATTCGTATCAATTTCGGGATTCTTTTCCTGGTTCTTCAGCACATCCAGATTTTTTTCCGCGGATTTCCAGGTTTTGCTAGCAAGATTCGCAAAATGAGCTACAAGTGACGTTAATTTTTCCGAATCCGTGATTACGTTTGGGGAAATATAAATAGATAATTTTTTTGGTTTCTTTTCTATTCCCCCTAAAACAACATAGGAAAACCGTACCGTAGCAACATCTTTTCTTAAATCGCTAGCCGCTTGAGTGGTATTATCCCCATAGGTAATTAAATAGGGGATATCATTCTTGTTCATAAGTCTTAATGAATTTACCAATTCATTCTTGTTAAGATATTCTATATACAAACCCTCCCGATCAAATTCATGTGGAGGCGTCATAAAATAAAACTCACCCTTTCTCGCTTCAGCAACTGCAATGTGCATATCAAGTTGCTTAAACTCAATTTCAGTTTTAGCCATGATGTCCTTACATTTTTTAATATTTTCAATTCGATATGATGGCTTTGTTTGACGGCCAGGGTTACGTTTAAAATTAGCTGAGATGTTGCCATCGCTCTTGAATATCACATTGGTATACGCATTGTTTTGTAAAAAAATCAATAAGCAATAGTCTTTAGGACTTTTTTCATTGAATTTTTGTAACAATTCCTGATATTTTTTTTCTTGTTCTTGTGGCGGTGAATCAAATACTGTTTTATGATAGTTAGTGTATCCCCGTTCAATTTCTGCCATATCCGTTTGCTTAAGGTAATTCAGTGCATTGATTAACTCACCATTAATGTCACTGGCAATATATTTTTTATTTGGATATTTACTCGCCAGATAAAATGTAAGCACACAGCTACCGCAAGTCACATCCCTTACCGTATCAGCTTGAGCAAAACTTGTGGAATCCGCTAAAATTTTTTCAACATTTTCCATGTAGTTCATTGTGTTACCAAAGTAGCGAAAAGGTTGAAGCCCGGATCGAGTTGAAAAAGTAGCGGGAGCTTTCTTTTTAAGAGATAAGGATTCCATGCTATATTTTGTCAATAGCTTCTTATATTCTTCTTGATACAAAGAAGAGTTTCTAATTTCTGTAAGAGTCTTATCAATTCTGTTATTTCCTATTATTTTTTTTGAATTTAGATCACAGGCAAGTTTTGCTTGAGTTTTTTCAGGGAATGTACCGGTTGCTTTATCAAACTCTTTCATATTAGGAGATAGCCGAAGCAATTCGACTGCATGCTCTTCCTTAAAAAGAGTAAACCTCATGGTTTCAATGATAGGAAAATCCAGCTTTTCATTTGTCGAGTGTGCCTTATTTAATTGCGATATGACACCTAAGATGAATTTTTGAGCCGAGGTGTTTTTTTTGGGATGTTTATATATTAAATAACCAGGAATCCAATCAACCTTGTGCCATAGCCTGCTTTTCTTTTGAGCAAATGAGGGCATAATTACTCCTAAAATTAGTGTATGCCTATCATCAACCATCTCTTCATTTGCAGATGATGTTAAAATTTAAACATTTTATCAAATTTTAAATTAAACTGAAATTTATTTTTATAAAATGCTTGTTTAATAAGCATATGAGAACCCGGCTTTTAGCTGATTGCCTTTATTAAACGAGAAGCGAATCTAATGGGAAAATCGAAATAAAAAAGTTCAAACAAAGAATCATTACAACCATCTAATTCTGATTTTAATGGTAAAGAAGAAATAACTGAATCAACAATAGCAAGTAGCCTGGGTGAAACCCGGGTTTCAGCCTTTCAGGCTTGCTTTGTGCTCTCGGGTGTTAGGAATTGATGAGCATTCATTCATTAGGTTTCTTCCTACCTTGGAATTATAATTTAATTATGTGATAGCTGAAATTTTCCCGCCAATTTTTAATCCAGCTTATATCGTGAGAAATAATAACACAGATTCCGTTTTTTCTTTCAAGGTGATTTGTGAGTAATTTGTACATTTCATTCATGGAATGCTGATCAAGCCCATTGATAGGCTCATCTAACAAGAGGTATTGAGGGGAGGTAAGCGCTCCTGATACAAACAGAAATTTTTTCTTTGTTCCATAAGACATAGATGCAAAGGTGGTATTAAGCTGTCCTTTGAGATTGAATGTTTCAATCAATTCAGAAGGCCATTCTGCATTTTTAGTCTGACAAATAAACTTCAAAAACTCAGTCCCAGTCAAAAACGGATAAACAGGAGCGAGAGCAGGGACATAACCAATCCTATTTTTAATTGGGGTACTTTTTTTGTTAAAAATATCAACGCCTGAATAGCGGATAATGCCTTCATCTGGAGGAAGGGAGCCGGCCATCATATTCAAAAGAGTTGATTTCCCTGAACCATTTTCACCACAAATATGTAAGATTCCTTGCTCAACATCACAAGAGAAGTTACTGATAATTTGTTTTCCAGATAATTTTTTTGATACCTTGATAAGGTTTAACATAGATGCTTAACTCGTGAAAAATTGAACTATATACAAGACCAGTACGACAAAAGACAATCTGATCGTTGTATTAGGTAATTGTTTTAAATTGATAGAGTAGGTCACTGCGTTGATGATAGTAATTGAAAATATTATATGCGCTAACATCCAAAGGCTTAAATCAGAACTCCATGTAGCAAAAATTGTGCATGGAAACAAGATTAAACTTGTTAGAATTAAGTTTAATACCTGATTTTTTTTAAACCAGTAATGTTTTTCAATGGGCAGGCTTAAAAAATAGGCAGCCATATTTTTTGTTTCAATTGCCAGTAAGCGTGAAAATGAACTCATAATGCAGATGGTGATGTAGTTTAATATCATGATGATATATATCAAGTTAGGGTTTTCATTCGTATGGATTAAAATAATTGCTGACAGGAATTGGAAAGCAATACTTAAAACCATTCTTGTGAGTAAAAGGCTGCGGTAATTTTTTAACATAGCACACTGAACTGACAAAACAGGGCCTGTCAATAAAGAGATTATCTGACCTTTTTTATATCTCTTAATACCAAAATTTGTATTTTTAATATCAATAAAACCAAGCACTGAAACAAGAAAAATTAACAGAGCCGTTGTTGCATTGAACCATGGTATTGAAAAATAACTTTTTGTTAATACAAATATCAAATTAATGATGCATACCAAAATAAATTTACTGATGTTTTTTTCACAAAAGCTTAATTGCATAATCAATAGACTGGAGATCAGATAAACAGTTTCAAAAATAACCATTAAAGGAGGCTGTGATATTAGAGCCGTATATGTACCCAGCAGGAGAATAATCCACAAAAAATTATTGCTGATAAACAAGACAAAAATAGAAGAAATACGATCAAACGTTTTACTCACCGGTAATGTTTGAATAAAGGACTCAAATTCCTGACTAAATACCATTTTTCTCTGGCAGGAAAACAGGATAATAAAAATAAGATTTAAAACAAATAAATATAGACCGGTTGACTTAAACGAAAGGTTATTACCCAAAAGAAGGGTGATAGGCTTTGAAATTAATGTGAGATTAAAAACACCGAAAATAAAAATGCTGCCAAAAATGAGTAGTGCAACACTATATTCATATAGTGTTTTCATTAAATTGTTTCCATACCATTTTAGTTTAAGTGCAATTAAATGATTTACCATAAGGTTGGGTCTACTTCAATGCATGTCATAATAGTCTTTCTCCAAGTTATTGACTTCAAATTTAGCAATTATTTAAAATAAAAAGCACTCAACTCAAGAAGCTCAATAGATATAGACGTTTTTTCAAGGTCGCTATTCCTGATTAAACCTTTAAGATAATGGTGAATATATTCACACACCCTGTTTTTTATTTCAGGAGTTCTGCCGGGTAAAATTTTTAATGTTAAATGCATGAATAAATTATTCTCGAACGCATTACCAATAAAATAGTGGTCGTATATTCTGACTCGACTTTTGCAGCTGTTAATTTGTGTGGGTAAATTATCAGCCAGGTATTGATGTAAGTGGTTAAATAATGAATTAAAGTTGATGTTTGAAGCGATTCTATCGCTGCATTCAAAAATTAAATGGGGCATAAATTCATACTCTCGATATACTCATAGAAAATGGCTCTACCCCAATTAAGGGGGCACTTTAATCAAGTTAGTATAGACTAACCCTTTGATTTGAGGGTCAAAAGGAAGATTAAGATGCCCAAGAAAGATTG
>NZ_CAAAJC010000018.1 GCF_900640175.1 Legionella sp. W10-070
CTAAAAACAAAATTGAAGAATGGCGACAGGATTATAATGATTTCCGACCTCATTCCTCACTGAACAATTTGACTCCAAATCAGTTCAAACAGAAGGTGTTAGGTGCCGGTTTTTCTAATTAATACCGGATCGGTTTTGGGGAGAGGATCACCGCCATATACCGGCGTCCGTATCTTTTCCTAAAAACTCCCCAACAATATCCATCATAATCACTTCTGCGTCTGACATCTTCGGCTCAAACCCTCGGCTTCTCAATCGTTTAGCCTCAGTGATCTTTTTTAGCTCAACATCTACCAGACAATACACAGCAATGATAAAATCTTCAACTGACACAGCCTTACTCCTTGTAATTTCTGATTTTTTCGAAACAAAAATTACAATAAAAGGCTTTGTCTTTCAAATTTAGTTCAATTCAGACTGAGAAAAGTCGAACATCGCGTTAACTAAGGGATTCGCCATGCCTAAATTTTTTAAAACTAATATACTACATAAAGACTTCTATATAGTTAGTTTCTTATATAAGGCTGAATTGCCATATATTTTGTTTATTCATGGTGGTCCAGGGTTAAATAGTGCAGTTTTGGAATGCTTAATAGAAAATGAAGAAATATTTAGCTCTCTTGAATTTAATATTATTTTATATGATCAACGGAATTGTGGTAGATCAATTCGCTCTGAAATGACAGTTCTGCATAAGCACAATATTGATGATCTCCATGAAATGGTTACATATCTATCACAAGTTCAAAATTTTAAAATAGCATGTATAGCTGGCCATAGTTATGGTGCTAAATTACTATATGATTATTATAAAAAATATGATGCTCAATACCCAGGTATATTCATATCTACTGCCGAATCAATCACTATACCTCGTGTGAATAATTTAATGCTTGATTTAAATTATCTCAAAAGAACCCATCCTGAAAAATATCAAGAAATAGTTAAAGATATGGTTACATTAGATAGTGGCAATCTATGGAAAATATCAGAAGAGTTAGCTCATGTTTTTCAAGAAAACAAAGAAAGAATTTATTTCTATTGGGCTAATTTAGACCGTATGAGTCGAGTAGTAGAAATTCAGAGTAAGATTGGGATTCAAATTAATAAAGACGTTTTTACAAGTGTGAGAAAAGATCTTTATACGGATGATTCTAACTCTTCTGTTGCCATTGATGAATTAAGCATTAGAAAAGTATGGATAAATGGAGCTCAGGATTTAGTCATGAACGGTCCAAGTGGAGCTTTTTCAAATAAATATAAAGTTAAAACCTTTTTCAATTCTGCTCATTATCCACATATAGAAGAAGAAGAAAAATTTTGCCAACTGGTTAATGGCTTTGTTAATAGTAATGAATAATTCATTTTAATTAGCATTATATAAGGTCTGTTAGCCAATGATTAAAGCCATTATACCTTCAAAAAGCTTTGGAAATTTATTGGTTGGGTTGTGGGGTATATCAAGCTTAATATTTATGACTAGTCCGTTTGCAGCTAGAACAATCTGTTTAACAGGTCGTATTGTAGAAAGTATTGGTAGCTATGGTCAATCCTTTCATCGTGCTGCTGAGATGGCACTTGAAGAAAATAATAATTTAAAAAATAAGATTCAATTAAAATACTATTTTTATGACAATAAACCCCTCCAACCCATTCATATATATCATAAAATGTTAGATGATGATTGTTCCGCAATAATAGGTTTTGAGTATTTATCTGATCTTCTTTTAGTAATAAAAGAACAAAGAACAACTAACATTCCAATTTTTACGTCTTATGCAAGTTTTTTATCAACTGATAAAATACCTAATAATGTTTTTGTATTTATGCCCACCTATGATGATCATGCTGCAACAATGGTTGAGTTTTTAGAAAAGAAGTTTGCTGATCTAAGTGACTTGTTACTAATTACTGAAGTAAATCGTGAAGAAATGTTGAAATATAAGAAAGCTTATTTAAAGGAGCTTTTTAAAAGAAATATTCAATTTTATTCATATGATTTCTTAACAAATGATCCATTGTTTTTGGAAAAGTTAAAAAAGTACATGAAAAATAAAAAATATAGGCATGTGGTTCTATTGTCTAGTGCAACAACGTCTGCCAAGATTGTGGATTTTTTAAAAAGCTTAGATGTTGTTTATATTGGTACTGAAAATTTCGGATCTACTGTCAGTCCATCCTTTTACACTAGACTTACCAATAAAAATATTAACGCTTATTTTATTAGAAACCTTGATTATATTAAAAGCGGGAAAAAATTGTCATCCTATAAAGAAAAATATGTTTTAAGGTTTAAAAGTTTACCTACCGTCATGTCAGCCTACACCTATGACGCAGTAAACATTATCTTGAAGGCCTTTATGCAAACTGGATCAATGGATACTGATAATATTTATAAGATAAATCATAGGGGAATAACTGGAGCTTACATCAAAAACCATAAGTTTTTTCGCTCCAACAAGTATACAGTTCTGTCTGTCTATGCTGATGGATACCATTATGAAAAGTAAGTCACTTTCTATTAAAAACGTTTTTTTTAGAAAAATGGGCTGCTCTGCTATTTTTCAAATAATTTTCCTTAGTATATTCTTGATTCTTAGCCAGCAATTTATTACCAAATATCAAAATAACGAGATAAGAGAATCCTTAATTATTAATGACACCTTTTCATTAGAAGAGATTACCCAATATGTTTTACTTAACAATCAGAATGCACTAGATTTGGCTCTGTTAAATTTAGCTCAAGAACGCAAAATGGATCATATAAAATTTGTACCTGCAAGAGATATAAGATTAGATAGTCTAAATTGCTCTGGTAAAAAAAATATTGAGGGCATTTGTCATAAAAAAGGTAATTTTTTTATGGGGGTAACCCGCATTGAAAATCGAGATAAAACTTTAGGTTTTGTGCTTTCTGAAAAAAAATATAAGGCTTTTTTTTCAATTCCTGTAACAAAAGGATTGGTATTTATCATAGCTATTGTTCTTATAATTTATATCTTTAATACTCTCTTTATATTGTTGTCTATGCGTAAAATTATTGCTAAAGATACTAAGAATTTAATTGACTATATTCACGATCTAAAACATGGAATATCTCCTAATTTATCAGTTATAAGCATAACAGAGTACAAAGACATCGCTCAGCGATTTATAAATGAACACGAGCAAATATTATTCCTCCAACAAGATAAACTATATTATGAAACAAAGAAGGAGATTTCAGAACAAGTTGCTCATGATATTCGCTCACCCATTGCGGCAATTAATGCTATTGTTTCAACCTTGGAAAACGTACCAAAAGAAAAGTTATATCTGATTAAGAATTCAGCAGACAGAATAAATGATATTGCTAATAACTTACTTTTAAATTCAGGTAACCATAGTTCTGATGTTATTCATAACATTGATGACGCTCATCCAGAATTAATATATAAGATGTTAGATAATCTTGTTTATGAAAAAAGATACGAATACAAAGATTTGGATATAAATATTACACTTAACTCTAATAAAGAAGATAAAAATTGTTACTCATTGGTAAATAGCGTTAAATTTATCCGCGTGATGTCTAATTTGATTAATAACAGTGTTGATGCGATTAAAGGTTCTGGCAATATTGGAATAGTATTGAAAGCAGACAATGACTTCGTCAATATCATTCTTACAGATAATGGTTGTGGCATTCCTGAAAATATTTTACCTCATATATGCAATCGAGGTTTTAGTTTTAATAGAGAAAAAAATTCAGGCCTAGGGCTATTCTTTGCTAACCAATATATTAATCAGATAAATGGCTGCATGGAGATAAATTCAGTAGTGAATAACGGAACAATAATTACAATTAAATTAATTAGAACACAATGTAAAAGTACCAGGCAATATCATATCGAACAAGCGCATAGATTGGCTGTAGATAAAGTACGCCATTTTAACGAAAAATCTGCGGACAAAATTGTAGTAAAATCAAATGGTTAAAATGACACTAGGGATCATAGTCCGTTGGTATTCAATTTTAAAAAAGATACTTTAAATCTTCTTCTAAGAATAAACAAAATAGAGCATAAAGATAAAAATTGGCTTGCTACAAAACAATGTTTAGATGACTTTGTAACTATTAGATTTTTTTAACCCAATTCATCCGTGGCCCAGAATGCCTCGAAATATCATTATAAACAACCAGAATCAAAACTGGCTTTCATTACAGCATTGATATAATTGCTTTACCTCTTCCATATGAGCCAGCATAAACTCAAGTGCCAGCAAAGTATTTTTCGCCTCCTCATTCCATGCTCGGTTTAAGTTGTAGGCATACCAAAGCAACCAGCTGTGTAAAGCCATCTCCCAAAGAATAGGGTCTGGTGTGGGAATCTTACCTGCCTGTTGGCCATAACCGCTGACAACGGCCTGAAACAATGCTTTATTGAATCCGGTAGCGGCTAATCCAGAACAGTTGGTTGCAAGGCCTATCAATTCGACAAAAGGATGTATAAGTCCCGCACTCTCCCAGTCAATCAGGCAGGGGGTTTGCTCATCTCGCCAAACAATATTGCCAAGATGAAGGTCGCGATGGCTGACTACCCTTTGATTAGCCCGATAAAAGCGATAATGATTACACTGGTCAACCAGAGAAGATAACCAGGGAGGATGAGACTGCGTCTGGGGCAGGCATACAGGGGGAAATCCTTCGGCCTCATCCCCAGGCAAGCTGAGCAAATGCAGCCTGGCAAGCATTTTTCCCAAAGAGAAAGCCTGGCTTTCCTTAACAGCGCCTATGATCTTTCCTTCACAATATGGAAAGATCTGGAAACAGGCTTCTCCAAAACCGGAAAGGTTTCCCTGATATTTAGCGGTTACTGCCATCACTGACTCTGCAGCCCTGCCAGCAATGTCATTGGTCAATTCAAGCCGCTGACGGGACATCGTCCCAAGCCAGATTTGTTTGGATAATTTTTTACATACCCATTTGCTATGATCGCCAAGCTCAATCAAATCAGTTTGGTGTTGCAAGCCGCCTTTTAAAACGGTGATTGCCCTGACGGGCTGGTTAAAGAAAATACCTGACCAATGCAGCCTTTTATTCATGCATTAACTGTTCAATATAGCGCCTGCAAGTCAATGGCCTATCAAGAAAATTGATCATATGACGAGTACCGCCAGTTCCTGTGATAATTAATGAGCCGTAGCGTAAGATACTTCCAATAACTGATTGGCGAATATCAATGCTTTCTATTTTTGACAAGGGGATATCAATGGTTTGCCTTACCAGCATACCCGTTCGCAAAATAACCTGCTTTTTCTTAATCGTCAGCGACGAAAAATGATAAGTGACCCAGGTCATCACTGTCCAGGCTAAGGCAAAAAGCACTAAAAAAATAGCCACTTCCCTTAAGTGACCAATCTGAGAACCGATAAATATTGCAAAACAGGCAAGTGCGATCGGCCAAAAGAATAAAATCCAATGAAGTCTTGCCAGGTACACTACATTGCTGTCTGTCATTAAAATATCCTTTTGTATCGTAAAATTGGATATAATATTGCAGATAATAGAAATTTGCCATGTTAAAAGAGATTGATCTACCATGCGCCCTATCAGTCATTGCTTAAATAACCAGCTATCGAAAATCTGCCAACATACTCTGCAACTGGATGCACTGGATGCATTATTGAAGTCCAGTCTTCCCCCTCATCTGGTTGGGCACTGTCAGACAGGCGGTTTTTCCAAAGGATGTTTAACGATTAGCATAGACAATGCAAGCTGGGCGACCGAATTACGTTATCTTCTTCCGGAGCTACGCGATAAGCTGAGAAAAGAGGCAGGTCTGTATCAACTTGTTTCCATTAAAATTGCTATTAAACATGCCGATGCCCCTGCCAAAGCCAAAAAACAAAAGAAAGCAGCAACGCTTTCATCGGCAGCACGTGTTGCCATTCGAGCTGCAAGCGAACAATGTGACGATCCCACTTTAAAGGGAGCATTACAACAATTAGCCAGAGAGTAATAAGCACATCCCTTGCAGGATAGTGCTCATTATTGCCCGGGTCGAACCGCGATATCAGACTGCTGTTCATTTATTATTAACTTAGCCTGTACCGCTTGAAAATCCTGCTGCCAAAATTCCAGGGCATTTGAGAAGATGCTGCCTGCTTCTTCTGTACCATCATTTAATTTATCCTGCAGAAGCCGAACCGCTTGCTCTATTTTGCCAACCAGTCTTTTTATATATAAAAGATTGCGCACTGCGTCACCTTTTTTAGTAATCGGCAATTGCAGGGCTAATGCAGAATCAGTGAACGATTGAATCGCCAATACCAACTGCCTCGACGATTGAAAGTGAGGTGAGCCAGCGTTATATTCATCAGATAGTGCCTTAAGCATCCTTTCAATATCTTTATGCAAGGCTTCTGTATTCTTTTTGATGGTAAGTCTGCGACTTATAGTTGGTATCACCGCAACAGTATGGGAAATAAAAAAACCAAATGCACACCCTCCAAGCCCTCTCCATAAAGAGGGTTGTTTTCTGGCAGCCATCATCCCAAATACCGCTGTGCTGACAAGGATGCCTCCTCTGATAAATAACTCACGCCAACTATAATGATTCCATAACCCTAATAACGTCTCCCGGGTGCGCTGTCTTGCAAGCCCGCCAATGTTATAAAAATCAAGTAAATTGCCCGATGCCCGGGTGAGGGTTTCGGCTGCTGGTGTAAAAGACATGATTACATTCCCTAATTGATATAAATTCCTTTAATCCTCAATAGCCTACCAAAACCTATCATGCTAAAAAGCTAAAGCCCATCACGGTAGGTCTGCTTTAGTCTATTCTTTAGATGATGTAATGCAACAGGAATCAGGCTGGATACCTTGAGTTAGTCAAGCTTCTACTGGCAAATAGTCTGCTGCAATGGTCGGCTGATAGTTCTCGACATCAAAATAAGTGTATTCCCAGGCATCCTGATGAACCATCAGTTCCCGTAAAAGACGATTATTAAGGCCATGGCCTGATTTATAGCCTTCAAAGGCACCAATGAGTCCGCAGCCTAAGAGATAAAGGTCGCCAATAGCATCCAAAACTTTATGAGTAACGAATTCACCATCAAAACGCAGACCATCTTCGTTGAGAACACGGTAGTTGTCTACCACAATGGCGTTATCGAGACTACCCCCTTTCGCCAAATCACTTTCACGTAATTTTTCATAATCGGAAAGAAAACCAAAAGTACGCGCCCGACAGACTTCTTTTACATAGGAAGTGCTGGAGAAATCAAAGGTTGCCGTTTGTGGTTTATCGTTAAAAACTGGGTGGTCAAAACCAATCGTGAAGGAAACCTTATAGCCATTATAAGGAAGAAACTGAACATAGCGGTCATTATCCTCTATGCGGATAGGTTTTAGGATGCGAATGAAACGCTTTGCGGCACTTTGCTCTCGAATGCCAGCTGATTGAATTAAAAATACGAAGGGAGCCGCACTTCCATCCATAATGGGAATTTCTGGTGCATTGATATCAACATAAGCATTATCAATTCCCAATCCGGCAAGCGCGGAAAGCAAATGTTCGACTGTAGCTACCTTTACTCCCTCTCTCTGCAGAGAGGTGCAAAGCATTGTATCGCCAACCTGATCATACAGAGCAGGGATTTCCACTACCGGATTTAAATCGATACGCCTGAAAATGATACCTGTATTAATGGGAGCGGGACGCAAGGTAAGAAGAACTTTTTCTCCGGAATGCAAACCTACACCTGTTGCTTGAATGACTTTCTTAGGAGTTCTTTGTTTTATCATTCAGTGGTCACCTTTTGATATCCCATTTTTAAGCACAATAAACTGCCAAAGCATAGCAACAATTTATTGATTTGTCTAATTTTTTATAACTCCGCTTGCAAAAAATTGTCCAACATGCACCCTATCTGCCTGATTAAAGCGCTTGCCAGTAACAACAGCCTCGGCACCCTGCCCGAGGCTTAAAAATACAACGGAGTACTTTCCATTTCTTATGTTATTCGACACTTTCCTCTTGCCGACGTAAGAATGCAGGGATATCCAGGTAATCCACATCAGGAATTGAAGATTCGCCGAGCGATTTTGCAGCTGCTTGCTTGCGCATTACAGCAGGCCGTTCATATTGCTGATAATCCAGCGTTCCATCACTGCGGCTTGCTTCCATTACCCGAGGCTTTGTTGTAATAGCTGACTGCTGATGACGCCCTCGCGTCTCGCCAAGCCCGGTAACAATGACAGTAACACGCATTTCATCCGTCATTTCCGGATCAATGACTGTACCAACAACCACTGTAGCATCATCAGAAATAAATTCCTTGACAACATCACCCACTTCTTCAAATTCGCCAATTGACATATCAAGGCCTGCGGTGATGTTAACTAAAATGCCTCTTGCACCTGAAAAATTCACATCTTCCAATAACGGGGAGGCAATGGCGGCTTCCGCAGCCTGGCGGGCTCTTTGTTCACCTGTTGCACTTCCAGTTCCCATCATTGCCATGCCCATTTCCGACATCACCGTTCGCACATCCGCAAAATCGACGTTGATTAAGCCTGGGCGGGTAATCAGATCCGAAATCCCTTTTACTGCACCTGAAAGTACATTGTTTGCAGCTTTAAATGCATTAAGCAAACTAATGTTCTTACCTAAAACGCTAAGCAATTTGTTATTAGGAATAGTAATCAACGAATCGACATGCTCCCCCAAGCGGCGGATGCCCTCTTCTGCCGCCAAAGCACGTTGCTTGCCTTCAAAGGAAAAAGGTTTGGTCACCACCGCCACGGTCAAAATACCCAGATCTTTGGCTACCTCGGCAAATACAGGGGCAGCTCCTGTTCCTGTGCCCCCCCCCATTCCGGCAGTAATAAATACCATGTCAGCACCTGCCAAAGCTTCCTTAATCCGCTCTCTGTCTTCTTCTGCTGCCTCGCGGCCAATTTGTGGATTAGCACCCGCACCCAATCCCTTGGTTAATTCTTCGCCCAACTGAATATGGATCTTGGCATTTGAATTTTTGAGTGCCTGAGCATCGGTGTTGGCACAAATAAACTCAACCCCATCGATATTTTCAGCCACCATGTGTTGAACAGCATTACCACCACCTCCTCCAACACCAACAACTTTTATTACGGCATTGTCAGACTGACTTTCCGTTAATTCAAACATCGACCTATCTCCTCAAAAATTCCGCCAATAACGAGGTTCTATTCCAGGCTTTTTGCTAATAGCCCATGTTATTTAGAATCGAACCTACTAAAAATTACCATTAAACCATTCTTTCATTCTTGCCCATATCCCTTTGCCATTATCATTTAGGGCAATCACATTATAACCACCTTCATATTGCTGTTGAAACCCATGCAATAATAAACCAACCCCTGTTGCCATGGACGGATTCACTGTAGCCTCCGTTAAGCCTGAAACCTGGCTTGCACAACCATGACGAACAGGCATTTCAAAACACATCTCTGCCAACTCAATTGCGCCACGGACATTGGACCCGCCACCGGTCATAACCATACCGGCAGCAACACGCTCTTCAAAACCACTACGGCGAAGCTCATTGCGTACCAGAGAAAACAACTCCTCATAACGCGCTGAAACAACATCAGAAAGCACTTTAGCTGAAATTTTTCGCCCCGGCCTTTCATTAACACTTAAAACCTCGATCATTTCACTCGAATTGGACAATTCAGGCATTGCACAAGCATGCTTTATCTTAATCGTCTCAGCTGCTTTGGTAGGCGTACGCAACGCCATCGCGATGTCATTAGTGACCTGATCGCCTGCAATTGGAATAACTGAAGTATATTGAATGGCCCCCTCAGCAAAAACAGCAATATCGGTTGTCCCTCCCCCTATATCAATGAGGCAAACACCAAGTTCTTTCTCATCCTCGGTGAGGACTGCATGACTGGATGCCAATTGCTCAAGAATAATATCATTAACTTCCAAGCCACAGCGACGAACGCATTTGATGATATTTTGAGCAGAGCTTACAGCCCCTGTCACAATATGCACTCTTGCTTCCAGCCGCACACCCGCCATCCCGACCGGCTCACGGATACTCCCCTGGTTATCAATAATGAACTCCTGGGGTAGGATATGAAGAATTTTTTGATCAGCAGGGATTGCCACTGCCTTTGCTGCCTCAAGGACCCGCTCCACGTCAACTTGTGAAACTTCCAGATCCTTAATAGCTACGATGCCATGAGAATTCAAACTGCGGATATGGCTGCCGGCAATTCCAGCGTAAACAGTACGGACTTCACAGCCTGCCATTAATTCAGCTTCCTGAACCGCACGTTGAATAGAGTTCACCGTCGCTTCAATATCCACAACGACGCCTCGTTTTAACCCACGGGAAGGATAACGACCTATACCTATAATTTCTATAGCACCATCAGCAGCCACTTCACCTATCAAAGCAACCACTTTTGAAGTGCCAATATCCAAACCAGTAATGATGTTTTTTTCTAATTTTTTTGCCATTATCTTCCCGCTTATTTTTTCCATTGCACCGCCATGCCTCGCGGATAACGTAAATCAACACTTGCCAACTGTTGCGAACGCTCTGCAAAAACAGCAGGATATGCCTTACAGAAGCGAGTAATTCGTGTTTCCAAATCACGCTTGCCCAAGCGTAATATAACGCCATTAGCCAGAGTAAGCTCCCAAGCCTGATTCTCACGCCATTCCAGTGAGGCGACATGCAAACCGTATATTGATAATATCTTACTCATTTTTTTGTAAACTTGTAAGACTTCTTTTTGCTGATTAACAGGTCCCCTGAGATGAGGCAAGGAGGAATCCAATGTCCCTCCTTCATTAAACAGCTCACCATCCTTGGTTACCAACGCATTATTCCAGGTGGCGACAGGACGTTTTTCTATCAGCGAAATTTTCAAAGTATCAGGCCAAACCCGCTCAACCTGAGCCTGACTTACCCATTCCAAAGAGGCCAGTTCAGTATACAGCTTGCCGGCAGCCAGCGAAAAAAAACTGGCATTTAAGTATTTAATAAGTACAGACTCCAGTTCCTGGTGACTGATATGACGATAGCTTGCAGTAATTTTTACCTTATTAATAGGAAATCGCTGCGCGTCCGCTAAATATAAATAAATTAATCTGGCCCCCAAAAAAAGGGCAACGATAATTAATCCAGTTAAAAGGCCCGCATAACGTAATCGTCCAGTATCAGTATCCATCCATTTTTTCCATCGATTGTCTTGTGGTTTTATCGAGCATCAATATGTTATGCCAGCCGTTATTGATAATCCGTCACCAGTTGTTGCTTACAATGATGATGAACTACCGCCAGATGAATCAACTCATCCAAAAGCGATGGGTATTCCAATCCACTCGCTTGCCACATTTTGGGATACATGCTGATGGAGGTAAAACCAGGCAGGGTATTAATTTCATTAAAGTAAATCCTTCCTGTAGATCCGTTAACAAAAAAATCGACACGGGCCATACCCCTGCACTTTAGGGTTGTAAAGATTTCACCCGCAGCTGCCTGTAAACGCTTGACCAGATCCTCATCGAGATCAGCCGGCACATGCAATACCGTTTGGCTACTTTCTAAATATTTTGCAGTGTAAGAATAAAAACCATCCCCATGATTGACGCAAATTTCTCCAGGCAAGCTGACTCTGGGAGAAGCGGAGGGTATGCGGTTTTCAAGCACAGCCAGTTCAATTTCGCGCCCCTGAATAAATTCTTCTACCAGAATCGATTTATCATAACGCAGTGCATCCTCAACAGCCGCTTTCAGCTCCGTTAAGTTTTTAGCCTTATGGATACCGACACTTGAACCTAAAGCGCAAGGCTTGACAAATAAAGGCCAGCCGAGATCTGCTGCTGCTTGCTCACAAAATTCCTGTCTCTCCGCGCTATTACTATGAAAGGAGAGCATCCGGTAGCGGGCTGCCTTGATTGTCTCATTACAGACAAGGCGCCTGGCAATATCTTTATCCATGCCAATGGCGGAAGACAAAACATCACAGCCGACATAAGCCACTCCTGCGAGTTCCAATAGCCCTTGCAGGCAACCATCTTCATACAGGGGACCATGGACAACAGGGAATACTACATCAGCATCGATGGCAAGCCGCCCATTCACCATTAAACTTTCTAACGGACGTGAACGGGGAGTCATCACCGGCAAACTTTCTTTGTATGCAAGTAACTCTTCATAAGTATTTAGATAATATCGACCCTCTTTATCCATCCCCACAGGAATGATATGGTATTTTCCAGCATCCAGGTGACTCAAAACTGAGGCAGCAGAAATCAGGGAAACCTCATGTTCGCCGGATTTACCGCCGTAAAGCAATAGAAGATTGGTTGGTGCAGCCATTAATGATCTCCAATGATGTGTACTTCGTGAGCCAGGTTGATATTCATCTGCCTGTGCACCGTATCACGCACAAGCTCAATTAATGATTCAATATCCTGGGCTGATGCATTACCTTGCTGGTTAATTATAAAATTGGCATGCTTCTCTGAAACAACAGCCCCCCCTATCTGCTTTCCCTTTAAGCCACAGGCTTCAATAAGCCGGGCAGCAAAATTACCCGGGGGATTGCGGAAAACTGAACCACAATTGTATTCACTGGTCGGCTGAGTATTCGCTCGGTGGGCTAATAACTCTTTGATAAGCTGCAGCGATTTCTCTTTCTCACCTTTCATCAAACGACAAGTCGCCGCCACAAACCACTCATCCTGCAAACCGGAGACATGGCGATAGGCAATTTCAAATTCTTCGGGCTTGCGTGTTCTCAACTCCCCGTTGCGTGTCAGGGTCACCACCTCAACTACTGCCTGCCAGGTCTCACTGCCGAAACATCCGGCATTCATTCTCAAAGCCCCTCCCATCGTCCCTGGAATTCCAGCCCAGAATTCGCCGCCGGCCAGACTGGAACGGGCACAAAATCTTGCCATTGTGGCACAAGATACTCCAGCCTCCACATGCACAAGATCGTCAGCAATGAGCTTGATTTCTTTCAGACAGCCCTGAGTCAGAATGACAGTTCCTGCAAAGCCTGTGTCGCGAATAAGTGAATTACTTCCCAATCCTAGCCACAATACAGGTTCCTCTTTAGGTAATTGCTTAAGGAAAAGCGCCAGATCAGCAATATTTAAAGGCTTATATAGCCTGCTTGCTATCCCGCCAACCCGCCAGGTTGTATAACCAGCCAAAGGCTCATTTGTTAATAACTGTCCTTGATAGTCCGTGTTTCTGCTCATGGTCATCACGCTGATTCCCGCATTGTAGACTGCATAAGGTTAAGTGCCAGCTGGCCAATATTACCAGCCCCCTGCATTAAGATAACACTGCCATCCGTTGTCAGCTCGTCCAGGATTTGTTCAAAATTTTTATCATTTACTAACCTTGCGTTCGGTTGGCGTTGGCTGATTTGCTGCAGCAGCGTTTCACTGCTTATTCCAGGGATAGCCTGTTCACCTGCGGAATAGATATCCATTAGCAATAACTCATCAGACAGGCTTAACGCATTAACAAACTGCGTAAACAAGGACTTGGTGCGGCTGTAGCGGTGAGGCTGAAACACATGAATCAGGCGTTTATTTGGCCACACGCGACGAAAAGCATCAATCGTCGAGACAATTTCCTGCGGATGATGGCCATAGTCATCGACAACAATCGCTGAACCACGTCCAAACTGTCTTTCGCCAAGCATTTGAAACCGCCTGCCTACCCCCTGAAATTTGAACAAACCGTTGGAAATTGCCTGATCATCAACGCCTAATTCGGTAGCAATGGCAATTGCAGCCAAAGCATTCAAGACATTATGCCGACCTGGCCATTGGAATTTAATCTTTAAAGGCTGGTGAGGAATAGGCCGCAGGACGGTAAACTCACTTAGCAAACCGTTTTGCGTCCAGTCTATAGCCCGATAATGAGCTTCTTCACGAAAACCATACGTTCGCGCAGGCCTTTGAATGGCAGGCAAAATACGATTGACTTCCTCATCTTCAATACAAAGGACAGCTAATCCGTAAAAAGGCAAATGATGTAAGAATTCAATAAAGGTATTGCGCAACTTATCAAAACTGTCATCATAAGTACCCATATGATCAGCATCAATATTGGTGACCACCGCCATCATTGGCTTTAAAAATAAAAAAGAAGCATCACTCTCATCGGCCTCGGCAATAAAATATTCAGACTTACCCAGCTGGGCATTTGAACCACAACTATTTAGTTTGCCACCAATAACAAAGCTTGGATCCATGCCCCCCTCAGCCATAAGACTACTCACCAGGCTGGTTGTGGTGGTTTTGCCATGGGTACCGGCAATAGCAATCCCATGTCGAAAACGCATCAGTTCGGCAAGCATTGCCGCACGAGGAATAACGGGGATCGATTGTTCCTGTGCTGCGATAATTTCAGGATTATCAGCACTCACTGCCGTGGAGCGTACCACCACATCGGCACCGATGATGTTCTCAATTCGATGCCCCACATGCACTTTGATACCTAACGATTGCAGCCGTTGCACAGCCCGGTTTTCACCCAAATCCGAGCCTGTGATCCGATAGCCTTGATTATGTAATACCTCAGCGATGCCGCACATGCCAACACCACCAATACCAACAAAATGAATCTGTTCTACTCGTCCCATCCTTGGCGATAGAAAATGTCCTACGTTATTCACAAAATTCCCCTTACTTGGGAGTCTGGCTGCAAATGGTGATCAAATCATTCATAGTCAGTCTCAAAAATTGGCGGGTCTTGAAGGTTAACCAGTCCTTAAACCCAAAGATTGCCAACGATTTTCATGGTCAATACGCAATAAAAGTGCAATTACGGCGCAGTTAACTACCATACTGGCACCGCCATAACTTAACATAGGCAATGTCAGTCCCTTGGTAGGCAATAGTCCCGAATTGACCCCCATATTAATAGTAGCCTGTAATCCTATCCAAAAGGTTAAACCATAAGCTGTAAAGGCAGCAAACAAACGCTCCTGGCTATAGGCGGTAAAACCAATTAACATACCTCTGATAACTAATATACTATATAAAATCAATACTAATAGTACTCCGGAAAGCCCCAGCTCTTCAGCTAATACCGCAAACAAAAAATCGGTATGCGCTTCAGGTAAGTAAAATAATTTCTGCACACTATCGCCTAAACCAACACCTAAAAACCCACCTCGGCCAAAGGCAATCAGTGATTGCGTCAGCTGATAGCCACTGTTAAATTGATCAGCCCAAGGGTCAAGAAACGCAGTTAAACGTGCAAGACGATAAGGTGAGGAAACAGCAAGCATTACCAAAGAACAACCAACAACCAGCAATAATCCGATATAATAACGTAATTTTACCCCCGCCAAAAATAACATCGCCATTACCGTTCCGGCAATGACTACAGTGCCACCGAAATCAGGCTCCAAAAGCAATAAAACAGACACCAGCCCGAGAACAACCATTGGCTTAACAAAACCAACGATATTCTGGCGGACACTTTCCTGCTGCCGCACCAGATAGCCTGCCATGTAGAAAATCATCGTGACCTTGGTTAGTTCGGAAACCTGAATACCGATGGGCCCCAGGGCAAGCCAACGCCTGGAACCATTCACTATACGGCCAATACCCGGAACCAAAACCATAAATAGCAAAAGCAGGCATACCAGCAATAAAGGGACGCTGATTTTTTCCCAAATAGTGCTATCTATGCGCATGATTATCAGTGCTGCCAGAAAGCCGACAAAAAGGTAACAACTTTGCCTGATAAGAAAATGAAAGGGTTGATGGTAGTATTTTGTTGATATCATAATGGAGCTGGAAGCGACCATCATCAAACCCACAATCAACAGGCCAAGGGCAGCCCCCATAAGCCATTTATCGTAAAGCGCGATGGGTCTGCTGACGGGCTTTCCCCTCAAGTTATAATGCCTGGGATGCATGGTGCTCACAATTTGCCTACTAACTGGGTATATACTTCACCACGGTGATTAAAATCACGGAACATATCAAAACTTGCACAGGCAGGTGATAATAAAACGACATCACCAGGTTTCGCCTGTTCTTTGGCCAGAGCAACGGCTCCATCCAATGACAAAGCGTGTAAAACAGGCACCACATCAGAAAGGGCGCTCTCAATTCGCTCGGCATCTTCACCAATCAGTACTACCGAACGAACATAGTCGCCAACAGGCAAGCGTAACTCCTCGAAATCTGCGCCCTTTCCCTGGCCGCCGGCAATTAATACTATTTTCCCTTGCATGGAACCTCCTATTCCGGAAATTGCAGAGATAGTCGCCCCTATATTAGTCCCCTTGGAGTCATCAATCCAGTCAACTCCATTTAACCGCCTTATCCATTGGCAACGATGAGGCAGGCCGCTGAACGATTGCAATGTTTTAACAATAGTGTTAAACCCTATTCCTGCCGCTGCTGCAAGGGCACTTGCAGCCAAGGCATTTTGCCAATTATGTTTGCCTTTAATCAGAAGCTTATCAACAGCCATAAAGCAATCAGTCCCTTGGGCCAGGTAATTGACTCCATTTTTTTCTATAATACCCCAACCACCTGCGGTTGGTTCATGAAGACTGTAACTGGCTATTGCTGTCTGAGAAACCAATGAAGCATCAGGGATAGTTTGCCTGTCGTCCCGATTGTATAAAAGAAATTGAGCCTGCCGATAAATACGCTGCTTCGCCTTGATGTAAGCTTCAAGGCTATGATGCCGATCAAGATGATCCGGTGAAATATTAAGGATAGTTGCGGCAACTGCTGCCAGGGAATGAGTCAAATCCAACTGGAAACTTGATAACTCCAGAACCCATAGATCATAATCTTGCTGATCATCAAGCAAATCAAGTACAGGGGAACCAATATTACCGGCAACCGCAACCGAAAATCCTGCTGCTTTGGCCATTTCACCGACTAAGGTGGTTACTGTAGACTTACCATTAGTGCCGGTAATTGCAATAATGGGGGCTTTGACTTCCCGTGCCAGACATTCAATATCGCCAAATATCGGTATATCCAAACTTAAAGCGGGCCTTAAAAAAAGCTCATCTAAAGAAATCCCCGGACTAAGGATAATACCCGTTAGCTGGTTATAAATGGTGGCAGGCAGCTCCCCCAGAAACACTTCGACTCCGGGAAATTCAGCAATAAATTCGGCTAAACCTGCAACCTGCCGCCGGGTATCGAATACTACAAAAGGTTGGCAGCGGCGCTTCAGATAACCAGCAATCGAACGTCCGGTTTTTCCCAATCCTGCGACCAAATAAAGTGTGCTCATCTTGTACCTAACGTAGTTTTAAGGTTGCCAGACCACAAAGAACAAACACCACGGTCATAATCCAGAAACGAACGATAATTTTAGGCTCAGACCATCCCTTTAATTCAAAATGATGATGAAGCGGCGCCATGCGAAATAAACGCTTGCCCCCCGTATACTTAAAATAACCTACCTGCAAAATAACGGATAGGGTTTCAATAACAAATAAACCACCCATGATCAAGAGTACTAACTCTTGTCTGACGATTACAGCAACCATCCCCAAAGCAGCCCCCAGGGATAAAGAGCCGACATCCCCCATGAATACCTGGGCAGGATAAGTGTTGTACCAGAGAAAACCAAGGCCAGCACCGACAATAGAAGAGCAAAAAATAGTCAGCTCTTCGGTATTGGGTACGTAGGGAATAGCCAAATAATGGGCATAAATCGCATTGGAACTTGCATAGGCAAAAATGCCCAGGGCTCCGGCCACCATCACGATGGGCATTATTGCCAGGCCGTCCAAGCCATCAGTTAAATTTACCGCATTACTGCTGCCTACAATAACAAAATAGGCTAAAACAGGAAATAAAGGGCCAAGGTTGATGAGTATGTCTTTAAAAAAAGGCACAGTAAGCTGCGTTTGCACAGCAATTTCTGCATTCCAATAAAGATAAAACACCGCCGCAAGCGCAATGACTGACTGCCAGAAATACTTCCAACGGCCTGGCAAACCTTTGGAATTTTTACGAACCAGTTTGCGGTAATCATCAACCCAGCCTACCAACCCAAATCCGGTGGTAACCAATAATACCAGCCACAATGCAGATTGCCTCAAATCACCCCAAAGCAAACAACTGGCAATAACTGCCAACAGGATAAGCACACCGCCCATTGTAGGGGTTCCTGCCTTTGATAAATGGGTTTTTGGTCCATCATCACGCACCATCTGACCAATCTGCAAATTCCGAAGCCAGCGAATCATCAGCGGACCGCAGAAAAGTCCGACCAGCAACGCGGTTAACGCCGCTAAGATCGAACGGAATGTCAAATATTGAAATACTCTAAACGCATGATACTGCCCCTGCAATATCTGCGTTAACCAGTAAAGCATGTTCCACACCTCATAAGAAAGTTAGGGGTAACACCCCGTTTCCGGGGATAGATAATAAGCCGTCTCATGCAGTTTATGAGCCGCATAAAAAGCCGCCAAGCATACCATATCTCAATGCTTCAACCTATTAGTTGATGTACAATTTTCTCCATCTTCGAGGCCCGTGAGCCTTTTACCAGTACCGTTGTATCGGCATCAAGCGTTAAAAGCAAATCCCGGACCAACGCCTCCTGGTTATTATAATGCCTGGCATTCTCTCCAAATATGTTGCTCGCATACTCACTATCCACGCCATAAGTTAGCAGTAAATCAACGCCCTGATGCAAAGCAACATGCCCCACTTGCTCATGATGTTCACGTGTCCAGGAGCCAAGCTCTCCCATGTCTCCTAAAACAAGAATACGGCGCCCCTGACGCCTGGCCAAAATATCAACCGCAACCAATACAGAGTGGAGGTTGGCATTGTAGGTATCATCGATAACCAGGGAATTATTTTTACCGTCAAGAAAGGTCATTCGCCCAGCGACACCACGAAATTGATTTAAACCGCTAACGATATCAGCCAACCCAATCCCTGCCGCATAACAACAACAAGCGGCAGCCAGAGCGTTACGCATCGTATGTTCACCCGGGACCTGCATCATCACCCTGGCTTCACCCAAAGGCAGAACCATCTCAAAATGTGCACAGCCCCGCTCATCGTAGGCAATATTTTTTGCATAAACATCGGCTGTTTTTGTCAGTGAAAAACGCAAAACTTGCTTATCGCCAAGCATCTCATCCCAAAAATGAGCATAATCATCATCTTCATTGACTACGACCGTCCCTACTGTCGCTGCATAGATCTCCCCCTTTGCCCGGGCAACACCCTCAATCGAACCAAACTCGCCAATATGCGCCGGAGCAATGTTATTAATCAGGGCGATGTCAGGCTTGACCAGCCCGGCCGTATAAGCAATTTCCCCTATGTGATTGGCACCCAGCTCAAAGACTGCATATCGATGCTCGGTCTTTAATTGCAACACGCTAAGTGGCACACCAATATGATTATTGAGATTCCCGAGTGTTGCATGAGCAGGCTTTGGCAAGATTGACGCAATCATGTCCTTCACCGTTGTCTTGCCATTGCTGCCTGTTAATGCAATCACCGGACAAGTGATTGTCTGGCGATGCCAGGCAGCAATTTGTGCCAATGCCTTCAAGGTATCCTTTACGATAAACTGGGGAATGGATACCGGCCTGCTCGCCTGAGTGCAAACAACAGCAATAGCCCCCTTTGCTGCTGCTTCCTCAATAAAATCATGCCCGTCAAAGCGCTCGCCTTTCACGGCAATGAATAAATCGCCGGACTTAACCTGACGGCTATCAATCGTTACACCAGTAATGACTGCATTACTGTCACAAGAACTATTCAGTACTGAGGCTATTTGAGTTAAATTCATGATGCATTCGGGCTGTTAAAACCCTAGTGTACTCATTATTAGTTAAACCTTCCAGATGGCATATTCATACCCTGCCATCCTCTATGTTCGTTAGTTTGAAAGTCCGATAAGCAGGTTCACTGCTTTTTCCTGTTCTGCAGGGGTTATCTTGATGGCAAGCACTTTTGTGCGCGAAGCCGCACCACGCACAATCGTTAGCTGCTTTTGTGGAATCCTCAATAACTTTGACAAGTATTGAATTAGCATTTTATTGGCTTTGCCACCCTGGGGGCTTGCTTTAAGGCTAATCTGCAAGCCTTCTTTAACGTCCAGGGCAATTGCATTTTGCCTGGCATCAGGCTTAACCCTGACTTGCACCAGGAGTTGCTCTGGGGTGGCTTTAAGCCAGGGATAACTCATCAACCTCCCTGATATCGAGTAAGCGATAATAGTAAGCCATCCTCTCTTTCGTCAGTGGCTTGCGCTTATCATCAAGCAGATAGGTATCCAATCCGTCACGCAGTTGTTTTGCTGTTTCATACATAATGTCGAAGCGTTCTGCATCGATCGTAGGATTGCCTGAAGAATGCATAAACAGACAAAGTCCCCGTACGCTGAAAGCGCCGATATTCTGTAAATCAAAAACACCGCTTGCTGTCGCTGCAGCCAGGCTGCAAACTATCGGCCCCTGACCATTGGGATACTGGTGGCGATGAAACAAGCTGCCTTCCCCAAAGCGCAAGCCAGCAGCCAGGATTGTCTGCAACAGCTCATAACCGGCCAATTGCCGATTTTCTTTAGCCAACAAAAACATCATTAAGGATTTGCCTGACTCAGAGTTTCCGGTTTGTAACTCCTCTTTTAACTCACCAATGGCCGGTTTTTTTGCATTCGTCTGCGCCGTAACGTTCTTGTCTGTCTCGCTTTCAGCCACATTGTTAACCTTGCGCACAGCAATGATATCATCGAATTGCCTGCTTTCTACCTGGCCTAGCGAAGGTTGATAATTGACGGGGTTTAAATTCTGCCGTCTTACCTTCATCAAACGCCCTATTGCAGCCACCACGCCAACTAATAATAAAATATTAAGGATAAGACTCCAGTTTGCCCCCATTTTAACTCCTGGTTATGCGGCTTCGATCCATAAGCCGCTTCAATTAACACCCTCTGACGAACTCATCGATAAGGCCTGCTCTACATCTACTGCAACCACTCGCGAAACCCCTGGCTCACGCATGGTCACCCCAATTAAATGATCAGCCAACTCCATGGTTACCTTGTTATGAGTAATAAACAAGAATTGCACGAATTGGGACATCTCTTTTACCAAAGTACAAAAACGCCCGACATTTACATCATCCAGCGGCGCATCAACTTCATCCAACATACAAAATGGCGAAGGGTTAAGCTGAAAAATTGCAAATACCAGTGCGACCGCAGTCATTGCCTTCTCTCCACCAGAAAGCAAATGAATTGTACTGTTACGTTTACCTGGCGGCTGTGCCATCACCAGGACACCGGCTTCCAATAGATTATCACAAGTTAGCTCCAGCATGGCACGACCGCCGCCAAAAAGTCGTGGAAAAAGGGATTGGAAAGCGGTATTGACCTCACTAAACGTGGCTCGCAGCCGCTGTTCAGTTTCCCTGTCCATTTTTTTTATGGCCGCATCCAGTGTTGTCAATGCTTCCACAAGATCCTGGTATTGATGATCCAGGTGTTGCTTGCGTTCCAGCTCGGCCTGATATTCTTCAACAGCCACCAGGTTAACTGCCCCTAAGCGCTTTATTTTATCGGCAATGTCTTCCAGTTCCTTTTCACGCATACTTTGCGTAACCCCGACAGGAAGTCCTGCAAGTAACTGCTCTGTGTCGGCATGGAATTCTGAAAGCGATTCAAGGATACCACCTGCACGCACAGCAAGTGCCTGCTCCTGCATTTGCTCCTGTTGCATTCTTTCCTGTACACCCTGAGCATTTTTTTCTTCCGCTCGTACCGATGCCTCAAGGGATTCTAATTGTCTGGATAAAGCCTCTGTCTTTTCGCGATAGCCGCTCAACTGGCTCTCCAATTTACCATGTTGCAGTACCTTTTCTTCCAATATATCACTCAGCGTTGACCCAGGCGTTTCAAGTTCAACCAGGCGGCTTGCTAAAATTTCCATCCGCTCGTTTAGCATGACCAACCGTAATTGCTCACGTTTGACATTTTCACCAAGTTGCTGGGTTTTTATTTTCTCCCTGTCATATTGCAATTGGGTTTGATGCAGAATACTCCGCGCCTCTTCAACTGTCTGGCTCTGCCTGGACAAAGCCGACTCCCAATTTTTTTTCTCATCAGTCAACTGGCGCTGTTCCTGCTCATATTGCGTCATCATCAGAGAAGCGGCAGACAGCAACCGTTCTGCATTATCCTGCTCTAAAGCCAGTTCTTCCAAACTTAACCTGAGATCTTCACTTTCTTCAACCAACAACGCCTGTCTTGTTTTTGCCTGCTCAACTGCCCGCTCCTTCTCTCTAATCACCGCTTCACAGGTTCTAACCTCATCGCGCAGCATTAATAATTCCTGCTTGATTGCATCCAGGGCCTGCTCGCTTTGTCTGACTTGAAGCTGGAGGTTATCCCGCGTCATTTTCAAGACGCCAAGCTGCTCTTGTGTCGTGGCAAGTGCTTCATCCAGTGCAGCTAAAGCCTCTTGCCGTGCCAATAAACCAGCCTGATCCTGCTCGCCTGGATTTGCAATTTTGACCCATCCTTTTGCTATCCAATAACCATCAGCAGTCACAATGGATTCGTCATCGCTTAAATCAGGCAACCATTCTCTGGCTTGCGTTAAGTTGATGGCCGTGTAAATTTTGTCAAGCCGATAAGGCCAACAAGGATTGAGCCCTTTAATTTTATCAGACAAGCGGGGATGATTGGATTTTCCACCCGTTTGCAGCGCCTCTGTCAGGAACGCCATCGAAGCCGATACATCCTCGATTTTTGGCCACAACTCGTCCAAAGTCTCTAGAAAAACCGCTTGTAACCCTTCAGCAAAAACCAGCTCACAGGCATATCGCCACGGCTCATCAACCCTGATTGCTTCCACCAGCCTCGGTTTATCTTTCCAGACACCTGTCCCTTCCTCATGATTGTCATTTCGGCCCAAAGCAGCCTGTTGTGCTGCATATAAACCGGCCTGCTCCGTCGTTAATTGATGAATTTTATCCTGCATCTGATGAAGCAATATTTCATTTGCAGATAACTGTTCGCGGCCCTTGGTTGATGCATCTACGATTTGTTGATAATCATCTTCTTTCTGTTGCAGCCCAACTCTCAGAGCTGCCAAGGATGAGCGCTTCATTTCAAGCGCCTCGAGCAAAGGCTCTGCCTCGTTTCGTGCCTGCTCTTCTGCCATTTTTTCCAGCCTTGACAGACTCTGCTGACGCTGTTGTGCAATATGCTGGATACGAACCTGCCCGACTTGAATTTCTCGCTGTGTATTGTGAAAGGCTTGCTGAACTTTCTGGTCTTTTTCAGACCACTCCATCTGCTGTCGTTGCAATTCCATTAACAATTGCTGCTGCTTAACCAACAGCGCTTGCTGTTGGTCTAAATTTTGTTGCAACTGTTGAGCAACGTCCTGGCTGATGCTTATCAGCTCATTATCCTGTTGAATCTGGCTGGTTGCACTCTGCCAGTCAGTCTGCATCTGTTGCTGATCCGCCTTGAGCCGTTGTTTTTCACGTTGATTCTGTTGAACGCTTTCTTCCAAACGGGCAATCTCTGTTGCCAACTGGTAAAAGCGCGTTTGAATCTGCTGAAAAACGTCATTGTCTTGACGTAGTTTTTCCCGTAATGTGGCACTTTGACTAAAGGCTTCCGTTATATTCGCCTGGTACTTCTCGTATTCAACTGCCAGCTGCCTGATTGTATTCTGCCTTACCAACTGCTCTTCAGTTAAGGATTTCCATTTGAGTGCTAAAATTTCAGATTTGCACAAACGTTCACTTGCTTTTAACGCCTTATAACGCTCAGCAGCCTTTGCCTGTCTTTCAAGCCGGTGCAGCTGCTTATCCAGCTCCTCACGAATATCAGCCACACGGGCTAAATTGTCCTGAGCATGAGTCATGCGCAGCAGCGTCTCACGACGACGTTCCTTGTATCTGGATACCCCGGCAGCTTCTTCCAGATAGCCCCTTAATTCTTCTGGCCGCGCCTCGACAATACGGGAAATGGTACCTTGGCCAATGATTGAATAACCGCGAGCCCCCGCGCCGGTTCCCAGAAACAGATCGGTAATATCCTTACGACGGCAACGGCTGCCATTTAAAAAATAACAGGACTCGCCGTCACGGCTCACAACCCGTTTAACAGCAATTTCCTGATAGCTTGCATACTGACCTTGCAGACGGCCGAGGCTATTATTAAAAATTAATTCAACAGAAGCCTGTCCCACGGCCTTTCGCTGGCTCGAGCCATTAAAGATGACATCAGTCATCGATTCGCCCCGCAGGCTCTTGGCAGAACTCTCACCCATTACCCAGCGCACTGCATCAATCACATTGGATTTTCCACACCCATTAGGACCAACAACAGCAACTAATTGACTTGGAAAAGGCACTACAGTGGGGTCAACGAAGGATTTAAATCCCGCCAATTTCAGCTCTTTTAATTGCATCAGGAACGCAAAAGAAAATAAATTGCCGGAATTGTAACCTACAAATAGTCTGCAGGAGAAGAACTGATTCGGACCAGGTCAGAATTCTAGTAACACGGTACCCCAGGTATAACCGGCACCAAATCCGCTGAGTAAAATTAAATCTCCTTTCTTGATTTTTCCTTCCTGGAAAGCAGCATTGAAAGCAAGCGGGATAGAAGCAGCGGAAGTATTGCCATGCTTATCAAGCGAGATCAGTATTTTTTCCATCGGGATATCAAGATTATGTGCTATCGCTTTAAGAATACGGATATTTGCCTGATGAGGGATAAAATATTTAATATCCGTTGTAGTTAATTTGTTAAATTCTAAAGCCTGCTGAATCTCATTACTAAACCGTTCAACTGCTTGTTTAAAAACCTGCTTCCCATTCATTTGCAGGTAGGGCTTGTTCTTTGCCATTCCTTGCATGCCTTGGCCAACCCCCCAGGGTATCTGCAGCTCCTCGACTCCAGCCCCATCAGAGCCAAGCTTGCAATAAAAGATTCCCCTGCCATCATCCAAAGGAGAACGCGATAATAAAAAAGCACCAAAACCATCACCAAACAAAATAGCCGTTGCTCTGTCTGTCTTATCAATAATTTTAGAGAAAACATCACATCCAAGGACTAGAGCGTAGTTAATGTCGGGATTGGCCTGCATGAAATAATAAGCACTGGACAGAGCATAAACAAAACCACTGCATGCAGCCTGCATATCAAAGGCAATCGCATTATCGATACCCAGTTTTCTCTGCACCATTGCTGCACTGCTCGGCATCAATTGATAGGGGGTAGTTGTGGCGATGATAATTAAATCAATTTGCTGGTTGGAAATGCCTCCTCGGTTAATCGCAGTCAATGCTGCCTGACAGCTGCAATCAATAAAATTTTCATTATCATCCAGTATGTGGCGTTCTTTTATACCCGTCATCTGGCTAATCCAGTTATCCGTTGTATCTAAAAGCACTTCCAACTCTTTATTTGTCAGCGTTTTGTTAGGAAGATAACCACCACAAGACAAAATTTTTATAGCTTCCATTAATTATCCCAACCTCAAAATAGTCATAATTACTTAAACAGACTCCAAACTGCCATTCTGGCTTTCCTGCTCAGGTATCAAAGACTCTGTCAATACAGACAGGTAGCTGACATAGATTTTACTTAGTGTAGGATACCTAATTGATGTTTTCAATTTTTACAAACTGCTTTTTTTTGGTTTTATGCGCCATTTTAATGCCAACCCGCTTTAATTTTTTCGCTATTTTTAACCGATTTAACCAATGATTCCTGTTGGCTTTTAAATGATTTTAGTTTTGATTTAATTGATTAATTCTGCTTAAATTAACCTTTGATATTTATTAAAAAATGACTTTAACCTCTCTATCCGCAGAATGCATCAACCGAGGCAGGAAAAAGATCAATAATATATATACAGATGAAAGCAAAAAAAAGCCTGCAGTGGGCGATAGATTTCTCATTAATAATGACTTATCACTGCTCTTAATGAGATTTTATTTGCTAAGCTTTAATGATTAAGTCGCACTACTTTTAGGAGACCGGATGACAACAGATACAGAACTAAGCGATCTCATGCATTCCGTTGCCATGAAAAGCTTACAAATGTTGGAAGGGTTTAAGCAGCAACCCATGCAGTTACCCAATCTTCTCAAGCAATATATCGAATTGACCAAAGATTACCAGGCCTTATTGACGGTGTTATTCAAAAACCCTGAACAACTCTGGCAAATGCAGATGGCTTATTGGCAAGATGCTTTAAATCTGGCACAGGAACAATTTAATCATTGGCTTGAAGGCAAACCCATGCCTATTCAAGATCGGCGTTTTAGCGCCGAAGAATGGGTGAATAATCCGTTCTTTAACCTGTTAAGCCAGCATTACTTGTTAGCCAGCGAACACTTAAATTCCTTGCTGGATCGGCTGGACTACGGTGATAAACAGCTTGGCAAAAGAGTCCGTTTTTTTACCAGGCAATATCTTGATGCGCTATCACCTGCCAATTACTTGCATACCAACCCCGAGCTAATGGCAGAAACCATACAAAGTCATGGCAAGAACTTATTACGAGGCCTGGAAAATCTGCTCACGGATATGGAAGAGGGTTCTTCCCGCCTGATTATTAAGATGACCGATACCAATGCTTTTACAATTGGAGAGAATATTGCCACAACGCCCGGGAAGGTGATTTATCGCAATGAGATGATAGAGTTAATTCAGTTCCTTCCGCAAACAGAGAAAGTCCGGGCAGTGCCGCTTCTAATCGTTCCACCCTGGATTAACAAATACTATATCCTTGATCTGAGCCAGCAAAACTCATTTATTGGCTGGCTGGTGAGTCAAGGGATCAGCGTCTTTGTCATTTCCTGGGTGAATCCTGATGCCAGCTATGCTCAAAAAGGCATTTATGATTACCTTAAGGATGGGCCTCTGGCCGCCATACATGCCATTCAAAAACAGCTTGGTGTCGAGCAAGTCAATGTTCTTGGCTTTTGTATTGGAGGAACATTAATCGCCTGTATGCTCGCTTATTTAAAAGCACTTAATGAAAATCCAGTACGTAGTGCAACCTTCCTTGCCTCAATGATTGATTTCAGTGATCCGGGTGACATCTCTGTATTTATCGATGAGCAGCAAATTGGCCGCATTGAAGAAGAGATGCATGCCAAAGGATTTCTCGATGGCCGCTTTATGGCCAGTACATTTAACTCTTTAAGAGCCAATGACCTGGTCTGGTCCTTTTTTATAAAAAATTACCTGCGAGGCAAAGACCCCGTACCCTTTGATATTTTATATTGGAATGCCGATGCCACCAATATGCCGGCCAGAATGCACTCCCAATATTTGCGCTGGATGTACTTGCATAATGACCTGGTAAAACCAGGCAAAATTCATCTGAACCATGTCCCCTTGGATATTACTCAAATTGATACCCCAACCTTTTTTGTCTCGACACAGAAAGATCATATTGCACCCTGGCAAACTACTTATTTAGGTTTCCAGCTCATGAAGGGGAAAAAACGGTTTTTATTAGGCGGTTCGGGGCATATTGCCGGTATTGTTAACCCCCCCAGCAATAATAAATACGGCTTTTATCGGAACAACAGTGCGAATCAAACCGCCGAGGAATGGTTAGCTAATGCCACTCACCATCCTGGTTCCTGGTGGCCTGAATGGCTTGACTGGCTTAACAAAGAATCGGGTTCCTTAATTACTGCGCCTGATTTAACTCAATTGCCATTTAAAGCAATCATGGATGCCCCCGGAAGTTATGTCCTTAAAACCCATAAGGCAGGTAAGGAAAACCTGCTGCCTGGGGATTATTTAAAAGAGCTGTTACCTTCTAAAGAAACATCGGCATCGTCTGAATCATCAGAAGAGACTGCCTGATAATAAAAAAGACATTTTATGCTGGGCATAAAATGTCTTTTAAAATTCAGTTAAAAACTTAAGCGATACTTACAAGTAATAGCTTATTTTTTAATTTCAGTTTTGCTTTTTACTTCCTGTACTAGAGAAAGCATGGCTTTTTCCATAATTTGGAATGATTTTTGTAGATAATCAAGTGCCTTATGTCCATTTTCAATAGCCAGACCAATTTGCTTTTCCAACAATTCCTCAGGTTTTTTTACATTTGCCAATTCTTCTGGCTTGATGTAATTTAACCCTTGTAAAGTTTCCACATTAAGTTTAGCTATGGCCTGAAGAGGTTCTTGTACCTTTTTAGCCATCTCACTCCAGTTTTCAAAATATGCCTGTGTCATAATTCTCTCCCGTATGTTGCACTGCACAATTCAGAGAATAGTAGCTTAATATGCATGTGTCAAGGGATGGGGGCGATTTTTTTTGCGTTGCACAATAAAAGAGCTCCCGTAATTAACCCTTAAAAAACCCTTGCCACTGGGTAAAAAATTGCTGCATTTGCTGATTCCAGAAAGCGGTTGCCTTCTGATAGTCATTTAGATAAGGGTTTGCTTGCAGCAAATTTTTCATGTTTGCAAACATCTGCTCTAACACCTCTTTAAACGATTGGCTCATTGGATGATTTGCAAACACAATCAATTGGCGCAAAACGTCTGCAGATAGAAATTTTGTCGCCCCGCTTTCCATCTCCACAAAAATTTGCAACAATGTTGCATTGGTTATATCTTTGCCTGTAACGGAATCTTCTACCCGGAAAGCTAATCCTTCCACCACATAATGCTGCAATTCGTCAACCGTGATATATTGGCTTTTTTCTGTATCGTAAAGTCTGCGGTTTTTATATTTTTTTATTAATCTTGCCATGCTTTTCTCAATGTAGGATCCTCAGGAGGCTGATGCCTCCCGAATACACTTCCTTACAGGCTCTCCAAGGTTGCCATATTCGCCATGACAGCCTAATACATGTGCAAACCGCCATTAATACTCAGGTTTGCCCCAGTAATATAGGCGCTCTTTTCGTCTGCTAAAAATTCGACTACCCAGGCAATCTCTTCTGGTTCAGCCAGGCGCTTGGCAGGAATCAAATCGATAATGGACTGCAAAATATCAGCTCTTATTCCTTTCATCAACCGAGTATCGACATAACCAGGAGAAATACTGTTTACGGTAATATTTTTTGACATAAGCTCCTGGGCAAGGCTTTTGGTAAAACCATAAACTCCCGCCTTGGATGCCGCATAATTAGCTTGAGAAAATTGGCCTTTCTGAGCATTCACCGAAGAAATATTAATAATACGTCCGCTTTCCTGCTCGCGCATTTGCTCAACAACATGACGGGTTACATTAAACATACTATCAAGATTTACCCTTAGCACCTGATCCCATTGTTGTTTGGTCATCTTGGTAAACACTGCATCTCTGGTAATGCCAGCATTATTAATTAAAACATCTGCTCGACCAAATTCAGAGAGGATATCCTTAATAACTGCTTCGCATTCCTCAAAATTGGATACATCCATTTTCCTGTAAAACACATTTTGATAGCCCTGCTCTTCCATCTCGGATTGCCATAAGCCTGCCTCCCGCTCAGGAAGTACATCCAGTGCAATAACTTTCCCGTAAATAGAGCTTAGTTTCTTGATGATGGCTGTACCGATATCTCCGGTCCCCCCTGTGATTAACACTACCTTTTCTTCTTGCATGCTTTTCCTTATTCTCTTGAGAACCAGCTGCTGCACTAATACTGATAATACGTTGATTCCCCCTCCATAAAAGGGAGCAACCAACGGCTATCAGATACCAAATAATTTACATATACTGGCCACCATTGATGTCTATATTCGCCCCGGTAATAAATCCGGAAGCAGGAGATGCCAGGAAAGCAACCGCATCGGCTATTTCCTTTGGAGTGCCCAAACGGCCAACAGGAATATTAGCAATAATATTATTTAAAACCTCTTCCTTCATTGCAGCCAGCATTGGCGTTTTAATGTAGCCAGGAGAAACCGTGTTAACAGTAATCCCCTTTGATGCCACTTCCTGAGCAAGACTTTTTGTAAAGCCAAAAAGAGCAGCTTTGGATGCTGCGTAATTACATTGGCCAAACTGTCCTTTTCGCCCATTGATTGAGGAGATACTTATGATCCGGCCATAACCCTTTTCAAGCATGGCAGGCAAGATATTACGGGTTACATTAAATACACTCGTCAGGTTCGCATCAATAACTTGTTGCCATTGCTGGGGACTCATTTTTTTAAAACTGGTATCCACAGTAATTCCAGCATTATTAACCAACACGTCGATATGACCATACTTTTCAAGAACAAGGGCTGCCAGTTTCTCGCAATCTGCATAATGAGCAATATCAGCATAAAGGATATCGATATCATAACCTGCTGCTTTCTGTTCTTCCTGCCAACGCTTGGCTTCCTCGTGCTTTCCATCTTTAAAATAACAGGCAATGACCTGATAATCATCAGCCAGGCGCTGACAGATAGCCGTACCAATCCCACCAGTTCCTCCCGTGACAACAGCAATCAATTTCTCCATAAGTAACGCCTCCTTCAAAACATGATTGGGATCATTACTTCAAAACAAAAGCAGATGATTGTCAATCTTCTTTGCCAATAATTATAATTTTAGCATTAAAATAAAAGCTTAATGCCAGGTTCTGTGCGCTTCGATAAAGATAAGCGCACAGAACCTAAAACTTAAGATAGGAAAAACCAGAAATAAATAATGAAGCTCATCAAGATTGAAGTAGTATTACCAGAATTTACCTGGCGGAAATTGGTGGCATCATCCAAGCGCAAGCACCGGAAGAGGCCTCCAAGTGACAATGACTACAACCTACGCTTTCACTGGTTGAGGGACATACCCTTTAATTTGCAGAGCAAATTGACGTAACGCGTCTAAACCAGACTCCTCTGCCTGCTTGCACCATTGCTGTAAGGCATCGACCAGTTCTTTTTGGGACGTTGCCGTTTTTAACCAAATATTTTGCAAGGACTGGCGAAAGCTATAAACCAGCTGCAACTGCTCTCGGCTGGCTAACAGGGCATGCAAACGCAATCTTGCACGTGGCGACAATAAGCTGTCCTGCAACCTTAGCAAACGGCCTGCTCGTTGGAACAGATGCTTATCCTTATCCGCCAGGCTGCGTTTTTCATCCTTAAGGATAGGGCGTACCACACGTTTGTAATACTGGGACATAATTTGGAATCGATTGCCAATCACGGCTTTGACTGTCTCCAAATCCACATGTAACTTGCCTTCTTCCATTGCCAGTTTGGGCGGCAGTTTTTTTACTTTGGCAAGCCTTAAAAAACAAAGGCAACGGATATATAGCCAGCCTATATCAAATTCCCACCATTTCATCGAAAATTTGGCCGAGGAGGCGAAGGTATGATGATTATTATGCAATTCTTCCCCACCAATCCAAAAACCCCATGGGAAAATATTCGTAGCAGCATCCGGACATTCATAATTTCTGTATCCCCAATAATGGCCAATACCATTTACAACGCCTGCTGCATGAATTGGGATCCACATCATTTGAATAGCCCAGATTGTAATGCCCGGAAGACCAAACAAGAGTAGGTCGAGAATAAACATTAACAAAATACCCTTGGCGGAAAAGCGTGAATATATATTCTTTTCAACCCAATCATTAGGCGTTCCATGCGAATACTTAGCGATCATCTCTCTGTCTTTCGAGGCTTCCCTGTATAATTCAGCTCCTTGCCAAAACACTTTTTTTATACCCAGTACCTTAGGGCTGTGCGGATCACCTTCAATGTCGGTAGTCGCATGATGCTTGCGGTGGATAGCCACCCATTCAGCGGTAATCATCCCCGTAGTTAACCATAACCAAAAACGAAAAAAATGGCTAACCACTGGATGCAGGGTCAATGCACGATGTGTTTGATGGCGATGCAAATAAATAGTAACCGCAGCAATTGTAATTTGCGTTAGGATAATTGTTGCCAGTACATAGCCCCAAAATGATAAGTCCAAAACACCATAAACCATAGATTTACTCCACTCAATCAATTATAAGAGCACTCAGGTGTTATCGATTCACACAAGCGCTTTCTTCTATAATACCACATATTGGACAATTAGCATTGCATACGTCCGACTTGTGAACGATAATTAAAGAAAGTTTACGATACTTCAAGGTGGCTAAAACCTGCTGCCCCAGAATCAAATCCAACAGCAAATAGCGGCTGATTAAGCGAGAACAAGCCACCAATGATGATAAACCCTGAACATTACAGCCTACTAACTCATTGTATTACCCCAGGAACTGGTTATGAATGAAAAATTACGTCATCTTTTACAACCGTTAATCCCTTTCCTTATCATCGGAATTGCAATTGCCCTGGTAATAGGATTATTTATCCTGTTCTCTTATGTTTTAGTATGGGGTTTAATTATAGGCGGTATTCTCTGGCTGGCAGCTCTGGTTAAAAGTTATCTCTTTCCCAGCCGTAAACCAGCTGATGCCAAGGGTCGGATTATCGAACACCAAGATAAAGATTGATGCCTGAGCTACCTGAGGTTGAAACAACAAAACGCGGTATAAGCCCTTACCTCATCAACTCGACTATTACCGCCGCCATTGTCAGGCAGCCGCAACTGCGAGCATTAGTTACTCCTGATTTAAATCATTTATGCTCCGGACAATCCGTATTGGCTGTAGAACGCCGCGCAAAATATTTATTGCTGCAACTTACTCAGGGGCATCTTCTTATTCATCTAGGCATGTCCGGTCACTTACGCTTGATTCAGGGTGGGGTAGCTGCAGGAAAACATGATCATATCGATTTACTGCTTGGCAATGGCTATATCCTCCGTTATAACGACCCCCGACGATTCGGGCTTTGGCTTTACTGTGCGGACAATCCTTATAAACACCCCTTATTAGCGCATTTAGGCCCAGAACCACTCTCTGAAACATTTAACAGCTGTTATTTAAGCCAGCAAGCTTATAAAAAGAAGCAAAGCATTAAAGCGTTCATTATGAGAAATGAGATAGTTGTGGGAGTAGGTAATATCTATGCGACCGAAAGTCTCTTCCTTGCAGGAATCCACCCTCAAACACCAGCAGGCTCCCTGGATCAAAAGCAATGTCAGCAGCTTGTTGTCCGTATCAAGCAAGTGCTTAGGCAGGCGATCCATGCTGGCGGAACAACGTTGCGCGATTTTTATGCCATTGATGGAAAGCCCGGTTATTTCGTTCAGGATTTAAAAGCCTATGGCCGAAAAGGTCTCCCTTGTCTGCAATGTAATTCTTTGATTCAGACAATCAGCATCGGAGGACGTAATTCTGCCTTTTGCCCTGTCTGTCAGCCGAATAATTTATAATTTAATAATTACTTCCGCTGGGAAAGTTAAAATACATGAAGTATCATCAGGCAAATTATTGCTAATATTGTTAAAATTATGAGAATCAGCAAGCTACGTACCCAATGGATCATATTGTTGTCCATTTTCTACACTGCTTCCACCTGTATGCAAGCGATCTTCAAGCGGCTCGCCGGTTCAATCAATCGCGATTGGGTAAATAAAAAAATTCATCGCTGGAGCAACCGTTTACTTGATCTTGTTGGGGTAAAACACAAGGTAATTAACCCGCACCAGGTGGAGCCTCAGCCTGGCCATGCGACTATCATCATGTGCAATCATAGTAGCTTATATGATATACCGCTTAGCTTTAAAGCCTTCCCTAATCATTCCATTCGTATGTTAGCTAAAAAGGAATTATCCAAGATTCCCTTGATGGGAAAAGGCATGGCAGCTGCAGAGTTCCCTTTCATCGATCGTAAACATCGACGCCAAGCCATAAAAGATTTAGAAGCTGTCCGCAAACTTTTGCAAAGCGGCATTGTGATGTGGATAGCTCCCGAAGGAACCCGCTCTAAGGATGGCAAGCTTGCCCCTTTTAAAAAGGGAGGATTTATTA
The DNA here is from genome assembly GCF_900640175.1 of Legionella sp. W10-070. Classification (GTDB taxonomy): domain Bacteria; phylum Pseudomonadota; class Gammaproteobacteria; order Legionellales; family Legionellaceae; genus Tatlockia. Next base: position 33,893 of record NZ_CAAAJC010000018.1, read on the forward strand.
CCGCCATTGAAGCAAATGCAACGATTATTCCCATCGGGATTCGGGGAGCCTACGACATTTTACCAGCAAGGACCACGCGTTTTAACATTAACCAGACAGCTGAAATCCACATTGGCAAGGCGATTGATGCCTCAAAATACAGCCTTGAAAATAAAGAGGAGCTGGTAGACCTTATATTCCAATCAATTAAAAATTTAACAGGTGAGCAATCGCATCCTCAAGATTTAAAGGAAACGTAAAAACCCAATTCATCTCTCAACCTTATCATGGCAGCCCAAAGCTATGACATTGCAGGCTCAAACTGCGGAGAGGCAACTGCTAATGGGCAAGACCATAACCGTTGGTATTTGTCGTGACAACCGTTGATTGGCCTATACTTCTAGGGTCAGACGCAGCAGTGAGAAGATTCGTTTTTTTATCCCAACTGATGGCCTGCATGTCCCCATAATATTGCTTCAAAGCCATCAGCTGATACCCCATCGCTTTTAACTCCGCCTGCAGCTCGGGAGAAAAGGTCTCCGGCTCAAACTGTAGCCAATCAGGCAGATACTGATGATGAAAGCGCATAGAGGAGGCCATTGAGATTGCTCCCTGATAATCATTAAAGACAAGCGATGCAAGTAATATCATAGTAGGAATACGGCTGCCTCCAGGTGTTCCTACAATAGCAACACGCCCGGGCATCTCCAAAAAGGCAGGCGCCATGCTTGAGAGCGGCCGCTTGCCTGGGGCAATGCTGTTTTTCTCGCTGCCAACAAGCCCGAAGACGTTTTTTTCTCCAGGTTTAATGGAAAAATCATCCATTTCATCATTTAGCAATACGCCTGTGCCTGCTGCTATGACACTGGAACCAAATATAAAATTGACTGTGGTTGTTGCAGAAACGCGGTTACCTTCGCTGTCCAATATAGAAATATGGGTCGTATTCTCACTCGGCTCATGAATTTCGTCACCTTGCAACAAGGTACTTGGCGTTGCCTTATCAGGATAGATGAGCGTTCTTAGTTGTCTTGCATTCTCAAAAGATACCAGCCTCTCAACAGGCACTTTTACGAAATCAGGATCTGCCAAAAACTGAGTACGCTGCCAATAAGCAAGCCGCATTGATTCTACTAAATAATGCACCCATTGTGCCTTAGAAAAATTTTTTAGGGGATAATCAGCCAAAATATTCAGCATGGTTAATAGTGCAACGCCTCCAGCTGATGGTGGGGGGGCTGTAATAATTAGCATGTTGTGATAGGCTCCCAGCAAGGGTTCACGAATTTTGACCTGGTATTGGTGCAGATCTTTTAAAGTCCATATTCCTCCGGTTGCCCGTACAGCCCGCACCAAACGTTCAGCGACGTCACCACGATAGAAGCCGTCATGCCCTTTCTTTGCTAATAGTTTCAACGTCCTGGCCAAATCAGGTTGCTTTAAACACTCACCTGGTTGATAGGGCTTGCCGTGGTGAAGAAAAACAGCAGCCGTATCAGGAAAACGTCGCAGCATTTCCAGCCGTCCCGGCATGGTGGAATAATAATAAAACGGTTGATCGACAGTAAATCCCTCTTCTGCAAGATGAATTGCCGGAGCCAATGTCCTTGATAAGGGCAGGCGGCCATAATGCTCAGCGATATAAACAAGTGCTGCAGGCTCTCCTGGAATGGCAGCAGCCAACCCACCATTTAACGATAAGCCCGGTACTGGTTTACCCTCAGCATCGAGAAACATCTCTTTATGAGCAGCAAGAGGAGCGGCCTCACGCCCATCAATAAAAATATTTTTCCCTCCTTGCTCCTGATGCAACAGCCAAAACCCTCCGCCACCCAAGCCGGAGTGGTAAGGAGCAACTACCGCAAGTGCCGCACTGACAGCAATGGCTGCATCAAATGCATTCCCACCGGCAGACAGAATTTCCAATCCAGCCTTAGTAGCTAATGGATGAGCAGCTGCCACAGCATACCCGGAAGGCTTATCCGCATATTGCGCATAAACAAAATTAGTCAAAAGCAATAACAGCAATCCTGATGCGATCCTCATGTCGTATGCTTTTTTCGGTCATCAAAAGCGCGCACCACTGCAGGAGGAACAAACTGGGAAACCTCCCCGCCCAATTGTGCAATTTCACGAACCAGGGTGGAGGAAATAAACAGCAAATTCTCGGAAGGCGTTAAAAATAAAGTCTCTACTTCTTTTGCCAATTTTCGGTTCATGCCTGCCAATTGAAATTCATATTCAAAATCATTAACCGCTCTCAAGCCTCTTAAGATAATCCCTGCATTCTGTGCCCGCACAAAATCTATTAGTAAGCTATCAAAACCTACCACAGCAACACCTGGTAAATTTCCCAATGCTTCTTTTATCAGATTAATGCGGGTTTCCAGGGAAAAATACGGGCGCTTGGCACTATTGCTCGCTACAGCAACGATCAATTCAGGGAATATCTTAGCCGCCCTGCAAATAATGTCTATGTGACCATTGGTTACCGGATCAAACGTACCTGGGTAAATTGCTTTATGCTTCATAAGAACAAATTTTTAATGATAATTGTGGAGTCTAGCGTATTGTACCTGGAAAAACTATTACCTCAGATGTATTGGATAGAATCTGATATGGCTACCTATGTAACAAGAAAAATTGGCAAACACAGGCTATTATAAGATGACATGATCATAGCAAATGGAATTAGGAGACACATAAAATGAGGGATATTAAACCTATCATCAAACCCGTATTAATTATTCCTTTCATCCTCCTGGCTGCTTGTGCCCCGCGCCCAGCCACCCTGGGACCGTACCCTGAGATGAGCAGCAATAGAAGCTCGTCTGCAGCAACTATAAACAAGAAGATAGAAAATAATCAGGAAAGTGCACAGACAACAGAAACTGCTGCAAATAAAAAGCAGGGGATTGCAAGTAGCGGAGAGACAGCTAAAAGAGCAGCCACAGCCTCTGCAAGCGCCATATCCACATGGGAAATATCAGGTGCCATGGCGGCCCGCAGCAAAAGCAAGGGTTGGAATGCCTCCGTCAATTGGCTGCAACGAGGTGTTGGCAACTATCAAATCCGTCTGTTTGGCCCCCTGGGAAGCGGAACAGTAATCATTAACAAAAAAGGAGGGGTTGTCACTTATCAAGATGGCCCCAAATCGGCTTCTTCTTCCAATGCCGATGAACTCCTCAAACGGGCAACGGGTATCCGTTTGCCGGTGAACAACCTCTATTATTGGGTAAGAGGCTTGCCAGCGCCAGGCTCTGTACAATCCGTTAAGCGTGATCCTGCAAATCATGTATTGGTATTAAGGCAAGCAGGCTATGTGATTGAATATGGACAATATATGTCTGTAGGTAAAACGGTCCTTCCTCGACTTATTCGATTACAGGGTAATGGCATTTTTATAAAATTTGTGATTAAACGATGGCGGTTATAAGCTTTTAGGATAGCCAATCCACTTAATTAAAGTCGGTTCTGGCCATCCGTTTTTAAAATTACCCACCGGAAAAGGGGGCTATTGAACTGCGGTTTTGCCTTTACCACAGTTTTAATCGCACCCCGGGAAAAGATTAACAAGGGTGTTTTTGATTTAAATTGCTATAATTAGATAATTCTTAACATGCACAATCATTTATTAAAGGCAAATTATTATTTTGTCTAACAAAATATTTGACAAGACCCTAAATAGACTGCAAAATACGCACGTTTGCAGCAATGCATGTATGCAATCACGGATGATTTAATAAGAATCTACAACTTATTGGGGTGTCGCCAAGCGGTAAGGCACAGGGTTTTGATCCCTGCATACCTAGGTTCGAATCCTAGCACCCCAGCCACAATCTTGTTGATTCAAGTAAACAGACGGCAGAAGATACTAGGAAGGATGCGTTCATTGAATCGCTCAAATAATAATTATATCTTACTGGCTGTCTTCTGCTATGTGTTTAGTTACCTGATTAAACTCATCAAAGGTTTTTACACATGTCGACAATGATGATCTTTACTGGCAATGCTAACCCAGAACTGGCGCTTAAGATTGCCTCCCATCTACAAATCCCCATAGGTCAAGCTTCTGTAGGTACTTTCAGCGATGGTGAGACCATGGTTGAGATCCTTGAAAATGTCCGCGGTCGTGATGTTTTTATTGTTCAGTCTACATGCTCACCTACTAACAATAATTTGATGGAATTACTGATCATGGCTGATGCTTTAAGACGATCCTCCGCAGGTCGTATTACAGCCGTCGTACCCTATTTTGGATATGCCCGCCAGGATCGTCGCGTTCGTTCTGCTCGTGTACCTATTACCGCTAAAGTGGTTGCTGATATGATGGCATCCGTGGGGATTTGCCGCATGCTCACTGTTGATTTACACGCAGATCAAATTCAAGGCTTCTTTTACATGCCGGTTGATAACGTCTATTCAACGCCTATTTTGCTGGAAGATATTAAGCAACAAAACCTTTCTAATCTGATGGTTGTTTCTCCAGACGTAGGTGGTGTTGTTCGCGCAAGGGCCATGGCAAAACAACTCAACGATGCCGATTTATCGATCATTGATAAAAGACGTAGCGGGCCTAATAAGTCAGAAGTCATGCACATTATTGGCGAACCTGCTGGCAGGCACTGTATTATCATCGATGACATTGTTGATACTGCCGGTACGCTTTGTTCTGCCGCTTACCAGCTTAAGCAAAATGGGGCTATCAGTGTACGCGCCTATATTACCCACCCGGTTTTATCAGGGCCGGCAGTTGACAACATCATCAACTCTTCTTTGGATGAAATTGTCGTCACTGATACTATCCCGCTTTCTGAAGCAGCGAAGTCTTGCCAGAAAATCAGGATAGTCAGCTTGGCAGATATGCTTGCGCAGGCGATTAAACGAGTCAATGTCGAAGAATCGGTTAGCTCCATGTTTGCCGAGCAGCAACTCTGATATGTTGTTAAAAAAAGAAAAAGGGGATTAAATCCCCTTTTCTTTTTGCTAAACGAAAGTCAATCCCTTGTACCTACGTATTTATCATCAAAATAGCGACGCAATTTAGTTCTTAACGTACCTCTGCTGATTCCAAGCATAATCGCTGCACGAGATTGATTGTATTTACAATGCTCCATAACAGCACGAAACAAAGGCGTCTCAATTTCTTCAAGAACAAACTGGTACAGATCAACAGGTTCAGTTCCCTTCAGCTCGGCGAAATATTTTTGCACTGATTGAGTGACACTCTCTGCCAGTGACGCAGTTGTATCCCCGGCTTCATTACTGATTGTTGTCATTATTCTTAACTCCTCCTTAAAAACAAGCATCTTACCGAATTGGGCAATTCCTGACAAGATTTACAAGCCATCTAATCAGGAATTACTGAATGAGACCAGTGCCAACCAGTCTCAAATTTTTAGAAATTCATCATCGCAGGATTAAAGGGCTTACCATTAACTGTGAACTGCCCCTGATTGAGACTTAACTCGATAATATAGTCTGTCCCTTGCTTAACTAAAACGCCATTCTCTACCATCGTTGCTAACTGCTTATCTGCTAAAGTAACAGCTTGCTCTGAAATATCAGCAGAATTGGCAGCAGCTTGAGCAGGACTGACATCTGAAGAAGAATTACCTTCTGCCTGAGTCTGTGCAGTGCCTTGGGCGACCTGTTGCTGCGGTGCCGGAGGAGTCATCATTTTTTGTTTTATGGATTCAGTAACCAACTGCTTAACAACAACAGCAGGCATTTTCAACTTGCCATTCCCCTGGATTTTCTGCATGAGCTCAAATGGGTTTCCTGATTCGCCCTGCGGCAAGGAAACCATCATACTTCCCTCTACAGTCCCTTGAGGCATAGAAAAGTTCATTTCTGTAACTTCAAACTCTGCTCCCTTGCTGAATAGTTTTGGCAGCTCAGGTAACATCGCCAGCATGGCTCTCTGACGCTCAACATCCGTTCCTTGCTGAACCCGCCTGGCTTGCTCATTTAACCGAGCCAACACATCAGCATCAAGGTTACGGATGGCAACCTCCAAACTACCTGGCCCATAAACCTGGTCATTGGCGATAATTTTTTCTACAGAGGTTTTAAGATGAGAATTATACAAGCCGTTTTCTATATCAGAATCGGAACGAAGGTCAAACTGCCCAAGTTCAAATAATTTCTTATCATGGCTCATCACCACAAATGAAGGGAAAGACAAACTGGCATCCCCGAATAATAACCCCTGGGCTGTTTTATAAATGTTATATTCACTGGTAACAGTCGACATTTGAGTATCAATCTGATCCTTGGAAAAGTTCAACCCTTCAATCGTGATGTTGCCACCTATTTTCTCCCGATCGGAAGAAACACTGGTTGAGGTAGACATACCCAGCCATTCAAATCTTGCATCACCTTCCCTTGCAACTAATTTAAATGCGGGGAGCGACATATCAAGACTGCTTGTGCCTAAATAGTTCACAAATAAGCTCATTGCCAAGGTGGGTTTTGTAGACTCATGAGTAAACAGGTTGTTAAATTGCTGCATATATTCTGCAGGAACTGACAAGTCAGTGTAAGCATAGCCCAAACCAAACTTTATGCCCCGTCCAGAAAATATTATCGGCCCGTGGTAAACAGTCACAGGCATTCGCATACTATAGTCTCTGGCCGGTATCGTCTGCGGTTGGCCATCGGACTGGATAACCTGCTGCGGAATGTGTAATCGCCAGTTAAAGGTCGCTGTAGACGTAAACCAGCCGCGTTTGTATTGCTCGACATTGGCTGCCAGCCCATTTGATTGGTTTATGACATTAAGGCTTTCCTTGATTTTTTGTTCAGTTAGATAGCCCATACCATAATAAGAGCCGAGGACTAGAACGGCAAGGATAACCACTAATCCTGTAAATTTTTTCATATTTTCTCCATACTAATGTCAACCTCTGCGGAAGCTTGGATGAGAGGCACGTCCCTAATTAAAACATGAGATGGGCTAACTAGCAAAAGAAATTAGAAAAATTAAATACTTGCCAGGATGTGCCGCCACGAGATTGTTTTACACCCCCATGACGGCAACTATTGCCTATGTCTTACGGATAGGTTTGCAGTACGTTTCTTTTACCGTACACGCCAGGATAAACGCGATTAAGGAACAAAGAGGCAATAGTTTCAAACCCGCTTGAAAGTCTGACAGCAGTAATGTCTCAACATTGTACGCACGCGGTCCTGACGCGATATCAACCAGGCGCCCTACCAACGGCTGCATGGATGCGCCAACAAAAATAGAGATCATATTAGTAAAAGCAATAGCAGTACCAACGACATTGTTTTCATGAATTTCTGTTGAAACGGCATAAGCAATCGCAACACCTGTATTGGTAAGGCCAAAAACGAAAAAGAGAATATAGGCAGTAGACTTATCAATATGAGGGTAAAACACAAATAATGAGGACAGTATCAATCCGCAGAAAGCAGAAAATAACATCAGCGGCTTTCTACGTCCAATTTTATCCGACAACCAGCCAGATAATGGACCACCAATCCCCCAACCAATAAAAATCAATCCGGTTGCAAATGCGGCAGTATGAGCCGTCAATCCATGTCCATACTGAAGATAGGCCGGACCTATTGCTTCTCCAATCACTGCCGTAGGTCCAAACAGGAACCCCGCATAAAGCGCGTTTAACCAGGTTTGACGATGTGACAATACTCTGCGTAAGCTACGGGAAATACTCAGTGAAGGTTCACACTTCTTAAGTTCTTGCCGTTTGGAACCTGGCCTATCCTGTATAAACTGGTACAGCAGGCCTGCAAGCGCAATAAACAAAAAGGCGATAATCAGCATACTATGCCGCCAGCCCACATTCGCCACCAAAAATGAAACAGGCGCCTCTCCAGCAGCCGCCCCCAACATTCCCAACGCTTGAGTTAAACCAGCCAATAAACCAAGCATTGCCGGAGGAAACCAGGAGGTAGCAAGGCGCAAAGAACTTACAAAAGCAAAAGCCGCACTAAAGCCAATAAGCATTCGACCTACCGATGCCATCATTAAGCCATCAGCCAGACCAAAGACACAACACCCAAGAGCGGTCACCAACGACATTACCGTAAGGATTGCACGAATACTGACACGGTCAACAGTGAGTCCAACAGGAATCTGCATCAGGATATAAGGGACATAAAATGAAGCAGTAAGAATACCAAAGCCCGCTTCATTAATGCCAAAATCAATCTGCAAGCTGCGATGCATAACCCCTGGGGCTACGCGTGCCATATAATCGGAAAAATAAAAGGCTGCCGCCAAACCCCATACCACCCACGCAAAGCCTAATTGACCCATGCGCCCTGCTTTTTCACGCTGAGACATTGCTATCATATTCATAAATTCACTACTCAGTTAGGGTTCCATCCTAGATAAATCAAACTAAATTGTATAGACTAACAGTAGGCTGGTCATTTAATTAACAAATTTTCATTAAGCATTATACTGCCACCGATGATTATTTCAACACATTGGTTATTCAGATTCTCTTAAATCCCTGGTTAATTAAGGAAAAAACGGGGGGATTCTCCCTTTACGATAGAAAAGGGCTGAATGATTGGCTGCCATTTTGATGTATCTTGGGTATAATTTCCCGCTTTCATCCTGCTCTTTATCTTACGCCCTGATACGGTAGGAGCTAAGGGACATTAGTATAGGTTTGTATAATGAACGATCTCGAACTGGCAATCAAAAATGCACTGGATTCATCAGGAGCTAACGCCGAGGCTAATAAGGCTTACCTCGAGTTTATTAAGGCTAATTTTATTATTCCGGTGAAGAAAAATTCAGCGTCAGAAGAACCCGAAGTACTTTACCTGGAGCATAACGAACAATTTTTCTTACCCGTTTTTACCAGCATGCACTACCTCGACCTATGGGCTGAGGAAATTAGGGATAATATTCAAATTCTTAAATTATCGGGTGTTGACTTGCTGAAAGGCATAGGTGAAGAAGTTACCGTTTGCCTTAACATTGGCAGTACCATCTACAAGGAATTTAATCCGGCAGAACTGGCAAGAATGAGAAGCATGGTTTTGAAACTGTTTAGTAAATAATAAAATCAAACGAAACCTGCCTTCCCCAGCCATCCTCGTAGCTCAAGACTACGAAGATGCGGGAACAAGGCTCTCCAGCCTCTAGGCAACTAAATCCAGTACCTGATAACCCACCACAGCCGTCGCGGCAAGTGCTCCAGTAATCTTGAGGAAATTATTGAAAAACTTTCTGTTCATCATTTGACTCTTTGAATGGTAAACCTCATCATTTACCGCTTTTTCCTTGATTTCTGGCTCTATTGTCAAAGCAGCAAGATCAAATAATGGCTTCTCACCATAAAATCCTGCCCACCAGCCATCGGACCATTGTTCATGCTCGGCAGTGCCTTCATGGTAAGGATTTGCTTCTTCATTAATTTCTGCTAACGCACATTCATAACCATAAGCATAACACTCTTCCAAATCGGGATGCTTGACGTTAAAACGCAGCTTGATATCTGGTAACAACGCAGTGATCTCTTTCATATTGGTACCCTCGTCTTAGCGCTTTTAAAAATCTTTTAAAAACTCTGGTAATCAAATCCTATGTCTTTTCAGAACATAATTTTTATTTACCCCCATTTTATGCCTATTCAATTGCTTAGGGCATTTATTGCCACTTTTTTACTCTTTCTTGACAAAACAAAATCTTTTACGGCAATTACAAAACATAATCCAAGGCACCTCACAATATCAATCAACTGGTTTTTTCCATTTATATCAAGCACTAACTCATTCAAACGTTCCAGACCAGCTGTTTTTTTTCAGGAATACCTGACGATTTAAGATGCATTTATGGTGCCAAGCGAGAAAAACTCCACTTCCCCTGACTTTTATAGTAATAAATCCGATCATGTAAGCGGTTATCACGCCCCTGCCAAAACTCTATCTCGTCTGGAAGTATCATATACCCACCCCAATACCTTGGTCGTATAATTGGCTCCTGGCCATATTTTTCTATCAATTCATTTAATGAGTCTTCCAGTTTTTTTCTACCGCTTATTTCCTTGCTTTGAGGGGATGCAATGGCACTCAATTGGCTAATGAAAGGTCTTGAAGCAAAATAATCATCCGATTGCTTTTTACTTGTTTTCTTGACCCGCCCACGGACACGTACCTGACGAGCCATCTGTGGCCAATAGAAATTTAAAGCCGCATAGGGTTGGTGGCTTAGTTGTAAAGATTTGGTGCTTTGATAATTGGTATAAAAAATAAAAGCCTCCTCCTTCAGTCCCTTAAGCAGGACTATGCGTGAATCAGGAAAACCTCTTTCGTCCACTGTAGAGAGTACCATAGCAGTGGGATCACTTTTCTCTACAGTCACAACCTCCTCAAACCAAAGCTTAAACTGCATGATTGGACAAGGTTGAATTGAGTTTTCATCAAGGGCCAGGTCACCGTATTCACGGCGGATATCAGATAATGTTTGCCAGTTAGTCATATTTTTCCTTAGCGATCAGCGCTTCAAAAGTGTATGAGCTAGCTCGTTTAGATGCAACTGCAGCGGAAAGAATTTACGACTTGTTTAAGCCTATAGGCATTTACACGTGATTATTGATCGGCTAACAGAGATTGCATTCAAGGCGGAGCGGGCAAATGGTGGTTATTTTAACAGTTATCTGCGGCTTGAATAAACCAATCCACTGTGGCCTGTTGAAAAAGCTACTGTCTACATAGCAGGCTGCGCAGCGTTTGTAAAAACTTGTAATTCCAGAATGGCAAGGCCAAGCGTGCGCTGCCCGCTTAGCCTTGCCATGTAAGCGGTTATTACCAGCCTGTCATCTCTGCGATGGCATCACCCAGATCGGCAGGAGAACGTACCGTTCTAACTCCCGCCGCTTCAAGAGCGGCAAATTTCTCTGCTGCAGTTCCTTTGCCGCCGGAAATAATGGCACCTGCATGTCCCATCCGCTTTCCAGCAGGTGCAGTCACTCCAGCAATATAGGATACAACCGGTTTGCTGACATTGGATTGAATATATTCAGCAGCCTCTTCTTCCGCTGAGCCACCGATTTCACCAACCATAATAATCGCTTCAGTCTGTGGATCTTGCTCGAACAATCCCAGGGCATCAATAAAGCTGGTGCCAGGAATTGGATCACCGCCTATTCCAATACAAGTGCTCTGGCCAAAACCTTTATCAGTCGTCTGCTTGACCGCCTCGTAAGTTAAAGTACCAGAACGGGAAACAATGCCTACCTTGCCAGGTAAATGGATAGAACCTGGCATGATACCAATTTTACATTCACCCGGGGTGATAATCCCTGGGCAATTTGGGCCTATAAGGCGAGAATCGGTATTATTCTCCAGATATACTTTCACCTGCAGCATATCAAGAACAGGTACTCCCTCTGTGATACAGACAATTAGCTTAATTCCTGCATCAGCTGCTTCAAGAATGGAATCTTTACAGAATGGCGCGGGGACATAAATTACTGTGGCATCCGCCCCCGTTTCTTTTACGGCATCTTTTACCGTGTTAAATACAGGCAACCCAAGGTGTGTTTGCCCCCCTTTCCCTGGAGTTACACCACCGACCATCCGCGTGCCGTAGGCAATCGCTTGCTCAGAATGGAAAGTGCCCTGCTTGCCAGTAAAACCCTGACAAATTACTTTGGTTTGTTTATTTACTAATACGCTCATTGTTAGCCTCGAAATGTAAGTCAGGGCATTTTGTTAAATACCCTTAAATGATAATTAGGCAACAGCCGCTACAATCTTCTTCGCAGCATCAGTTAAACTATCTGCGGCGATGACATTTAATTCACTTCTGTTGAGGATATCAGCGCCTAACTGAGCATTATTGCCTTCAAGACGCACAACTACAGGCACCTTCACATCCACTTCCTTGACCGCCGCAATGATGCCGTCAGCAATCAGATCACAACGGACGATACCGCCAAAAATATTAACCAGAATGCCCTTAACTTTTTCGTCAGACAGTATAATTTTAAATGCTTCACTAACGCGTTCTTTTGTCGCACCGCCGCCGACATCAAGGAAATTAGCAGGCTCGCCTCCATGTAACTTGATTACATCCATTGTTGCCATAGCAAGTCCTGCCCCATTGACCATACAGCCAATGCTTCCATCAAGCGGAATATAATTCAATTCCCAATCGGTAGCACGGTTTTCGCGTTCGTCTTCCTGGGTTGTATCACGCATGCTTTTTAGTTTGGGCTGTCGGTACAATGCGTTGCTATCAATATTTACCTTGCCATCCAGACAAAGCAGCTGACCGCTTGTATTGACAACCAGGGGATTTATTTCTAAAAGACTTAAATCACACTCGACAAACATTTTACCCAACGACAGCATCAGGCCGGTGAACTGTTTGACTTGCTCATCGGTCAAACCCAGTTTGAAACCAACCTCGCGACATTGGAAAGGCATGACACCAACCAGAGGATCTACCACCACCTTAAAAATCTTTTCCGGAGTTTCCTGCGCTACCTTTTCAATTTCAACACCGCCCTCGGTAGAAGCCATAATAACAATACGCCGACTGGCCCTATCGACTACCGCCCCTAAATAAAGTTCGCGAGCAATATCGCAAGTTTCTTCAACCAATACCGCATTAACTGGCTGTCCTTTAGCATCTGTCTGATAAGTGACCAAACGGGTACCTAATAACGATTTGCTGATGGCTGCCAACTCGTCTTTGGTTGAAACCAGCTTAACCCCCCCTGCCTTGCCGCGTCCACCGGCATGAACCTGCGCCTTGACAACCCACTTTGGAGTAGTCAGCTGAGAAGCGACCTGCAGCGCATCCTCAACATTATAGGCAACTTCTCCCTGGGGAACTGGTAATCCGTAGCTGGCGAATAATTGCTTAGCCTGGTATTCATGTAGATTCATTATTTAGCACCTTAAAAAGCAAAACCCGACAAGCGGGTTTTGTAGTTAACCCATTTAATTAAATATTTAGTAACAGACGCGAAGGATCTTCGAGCAGTTCTTTAACACTTACTAAAAATTGTACAGATTCCTTGCCATCAATCAAACGATGATCATAAGATAATGCCACATACATCATGGGACGAATGACAATTTGTCCTTTTTCCACAATCGGCCTATCCTCAATCTTATGCATTCCCAGGATACCCGTTTGCGGCGGATTGATAATTGGCGTTGCCAGCAGAGAGCCAAAAACGCCGCCATTGGTAATGGTAAAGGTTCCACCCTGCATCTCTTCCATGGAAAGCTTGCCCTGTCTTGCACGGTTTGCAGAATCACCAATCGATTTTTCAATAGCCGCCATACTCATTTGATCAGCATCCCTTAACACGGGAACAACCAATCCTCGCTCCGTAGAAACAGCGATTCCTATATCATAGTAACCATGATAGACAATATCCTGATCATCTATAGACGCGTTTACAGCCGGGAATCGCTTTAATGACTCAACCACCGCCTTGGTGAAAAAAGACATAAAGCCTAATTTGACACCATGCTTTTTCTCGAAGCCATCTTTATACTGCGCCCTTAAATCCATGATTGCTTTTAAGTTCACTTCATTAAAAGTCGTCAGCATTGCCGCATTATGCTGAGCCTGCACCAAACGCTCGGCAATTTTTGCTCTTAATCTTGTCATTGGCACACGACGCTCCTCACGCACACCCATAGGTGCCTGCAAGCCTTGCTTCTCTGGTGCCTGTTTTGATCTTTCACGGTTTGCCTCAATATAGGCGATAACATCTTCCTTGGTAATCCGGCCGTCTTTGCCCGATCCTGAAATCTGACCCGGTTGCAGGTCATTCTCAGCCAGCATGCGCCTTACAACTGGACTGGTTGCCTTTTCCTCTTCCTGGCTTTGGGGCTGCTCTTTGACAGCTTCCTTTTCTACTTTAGCAGGAGCCTCAGTAACAGCCTCACCGGCTTCAATACGTGCAAGAATTTGATTGGATTCAACCGTGTCGCCTTCCTTAAAGAGGATCTCCTTAAGAATCCCATCAGCAGGAGCTGGCACCTCAAGGACTACCTTATCTGTTTCCAGATCCAGCAAATTTTCATCACGACTGACTTTTTCACCAATTTTTTTATGCCAGGCGGCCACGGTAGCATCTGCCACTGATTCGGGTAAGGCAGGTACTTTAACTTCAATAGACATGGTTATACCTTCTTTAATATATTATTTGTTAATCCAATAATGCCTGCTCGACTAATTCCTGCTGCTGCTGTGCATGTAATAAAGGACTGCCTACTGCAGGTGCTGCAGCAACTTCCCTTCCTGCATAGCTTAAAGTCTGCCCTGAGCGTAAACAATCCTTCATGTTGTGCTGGGAGGAGAACCACACGCCCTGGTTTTGCGGTTCCTCCTGACACCAGATAACTTCTTTAGCATGAGGGAATTTTTCAATTTCCTCCTTCAGCGCATCGATAGGGAATGGATAGAGCTGTTCGATTCTTATGATAGCTACATGGCCTAAATTACTATCCCGCCGCTTTTGCAACAGATCATAATAAACTTTTCCGCAGCATAATACTATTCTTGTTACCTTGGCTGCATCCAGCGTATCAATTTCAGGAATAACATTATGGAATTTCCCCGCTAACAAATCCTCAAGTGGTGAAACAGCCAGCTTATGACGCAGCAAGCTTTTAGGTGTCATTACAATTAAGGGTTTGCGGAAAGGGCGTATCATTTGCCGGCGAAGCAAATGGAACATCTGCGCCGGCGTAGTTGGTGTACAAACCTGAATATTATGCTGGGCGCATAGCTGCATATAACGTTCCAGCCTTGCAGACGAATGCTCAGGCCCCTGGCCTTCATAACCATGCGGCAACAACATTACCAAGCCGCAAAGACGGCCCCATTTCTGTTCGCCGGAGCTGATAAACTGATCAACAACAACCTGAGCACCATTTGCAAAATCACCGAACTGTGCTTCCCATAATACAAGGGAGGAGGGTTCAGATGCAGCAAAACCATATTCAAAAGCTAATACCGCTTCTTCTGATAAAACCGAATCAATCACAACAAACGATTTGTTGGCGTTAGTAACGGTTTTTTCCAAAGGAATATAAGTCTCCCCACTATTGATATCATGCAAAACAGCATGTCGGTGGGCAAAAGTCCCTCGGCCACTGTCCTGACCAGACAAACGAACCCCATAACCATCGTGCAGTAAACTGGCATAGGCCATCGTTTCCGCATATCCCCAATTCATGGGAATCTCTCCAGCAGTCATCTTTTCGCGTTCCGTCAGCAGCCGCTTGACAACCGGGTGAAGTTCAAAACCATCAGGCAAAGTATGCAGTTGCTTTGAAAGCAATAACAGGGTTTTCTTAGAAATCGTGGTATCGGCTTTATCCGTCCACTGGCCATTGTAATAGGGTGTCCAGTCACTGGATATTTTTCCCTCATAACCGCCCTGGACTACATTGACAACAGCCTCACCCTTATCCAGCTTGTCACGGTAATCTTCTATTAACTGCTCAACCTCCTGCTTGCTTAATAAGCCTTTGGCAATTAATTGTTCGGCATAAATCTCACGCAATGGACGCATGGATTTAATTTTTTTATACATTGCTGGCTGGGTAACCGAAGGTTCGTCTGCTTCATTATGTCCATGACGACGGTAGCAAACCAAATCAATGACTATATCGCGCTTGAATTTCATTCTAAACTCAAAGGCAATTTGGGTTGCAAAAACGACCGCTTCAGGGTCATCGCCGTTTACATGAATGACCGGTGCCTGCACCATTTTTGCCACATCGGTACAATAGAGGGTGGAGCGTGAATCCAATGGATTGCTGGTAGTAAATCCAATTTGATTATTAATAACAATATGGACAGTCCCGCCTGTGCAATAACCTCGAGCCTGGGAAAAATTAAATGTTTCCATTACCACGCCCTGACCCGCAAATGCCGCATCACCATGAATTAATACCGGAACCACCTTCTCTTTTTTGTCCAAATCATGATGGCGACGCAAACGAGAACGCGCAGAGCCTTCAACTACCGGACCAATGATTTCCAAATGCGAAGGGTTAAAGGCTAAAGCCACATGGACAATGGCACCCTCCTGTGTCTTTAGGTTGGAGGAAAAGCCCATGTGATATTTTACATCACCAGAGCGTTCTGATTTGGTTTTCCCCTCAAACTCCTCAAATAATTGGTTTGGCTCCTTGCCAAGAACGTTAACCAGTACGTTTAAGCGTCCCCGATGCGCCATGCCGACAACCAGCTCTTTCACGCCGGATTGGCCACCCATTCTGATTAGTTCCTTCATCATGGGGATTAAAGCGTCCCCTCCCTCAAGAGAAAATCGTTTTTGGCCTACAAAACGGGTACCCAGGTAACGCTCGAGTCCATCAGCAGCAATCAGATCATTAAGGATTTCACGTTTTTTATCCGCATCAAAGTCAGCGCAACCACGTACCGGCTCTATTTTTTGCTGCAGCCATTCTGTTTCCCGATTATCAGAAATATGCATATACTCAATGCCTATGCTGCTGCAATAGGTGTCTCGAAGCGCTTTATATATTTCACGTAAAGGCATTTGAGCACCATTGAAATACTTGCCGGCAAAAAATGACCTGTCCATGTCTGCTTCTGAAAGCTGATGATAACTTAACTCAAGACTTGGCACATGAATACGTTCAGCCATTCCCAAAGGATCCAGCCTTGCAGCATGATGCCCATGAGAACGGTAGGCATTAATCAGATGAGCGACTTGATATTGTTTACTATCCTCAGAAGGTATGGCTGCAGTTTGTTTTTTTTCAGCATGCTGCAGGAAATAATCACGGATATCACGGTGCGAAATATCCTGGGTTCCATCGGTTTTTTTTGCAAGCTTATCAAAAGCGGCACGCCAATCTGCAGGCACAGAATCGGGATCTGCCAGATAATCTTCATATAGACCATCTACATAAGCCATGCTTCCACCTGATAAATAGGAAGAAGCCCATTGATTTTGCAGGTCGCTACTGCTCATAGTTATTTCTCCAAAGGGGTACACCTGGCATTGCCAGGGAAACAAGAAATGCTATCAAGTTTCCTGAATCAGCATTTGCTTGCGAATTTCAGCAATTGCTTTAGTCGGATTGAGTCCCTTCGGGCAAACATTCGCACAATTCATAATTGAGCGACAACGAAATACACTGAAAGGATCCTGTAGCTTATCCAAACGGTGCTGGGTCGCTGTATCCCGGCTGTCAGCTAAAAATCGCCGGGCCTGCAAAAGTCCTGCCGGGCCGACAAATTTGTCTGGGTTCCACCAGAATGAGGGACAGGAACTGGTACAGCATGCACATAAGATACATTCATACAGGCCATCCAGTTGCGCACGCTCTTCAGGTGATTGCAACCGCTCACGGGCGGGAGCCAAACTGTCATTTTGCAAATAAGGTTCGATGCGTTCATATTGTTGATAAAATTGAGTCAAATCAACCGCCAGATCACGTACTACAGGAAAGCCTGGCAGTGGGCGAATGACTATTTTCCCGGTTTTCAACTGGGAAAGAGAGGTCACGCAGGCTAAGCCATTGGTACCATTGATATTCATACCATCAGAACCACAAACCCCTTCACGGCATGAGCGCCTGAACGTTAATGTCACATCCTGCTCTGCTTTGAGGCGTTCAAGCAGGGTCAGCAGCATAGGGTCACTTTTGGCAGGAATGCTGATTTCATAATCCTGCATATAAGGTTTATCATCAACCTCAGGGTTGTATCGGTAAATAGACAGGCTTAGATTTCTATTATTAGCCACAGCATATCCTCTCTAGTAAACGCGTTCTTTAGGCTCAAACGCCTGAATATATTTAGGTGATGTATTCACAGGGCGAAAATCAATAATATCACCTTGCTCAAAATACAATGTATGCTTAATCCAGTTTGCATCATCTCGCGCAGGATAATCTTCCCGACTATGCGCGCCGCGGCTTTCTGTACGGGTCAAGGCGGATCTGGCTGTCGCATAAGCCGTAGCCATTAAATTATCCAGTTCCAAGGCAGTGACCCTTTCCGTATTAAATACTTTACTTTTATCACTTAACACCGCATTGCTCAAGCGCTCACGCAGTGCCTGCAGGCGATGCAATCCGGACTCCATTACCTCTCCTGTCCGGAATACACCAAAGTCTTCCTGCATGACACGCTGCATTTCTTCACGAATTACAGTAGGACTTTCGCCTTCGGTTGAATTTTCCCAGCGATAATAACGTGCTAAAGAAGCATCAAGCTCATCTTCAGCAACATAAGGCATATCAGGCAATTGATTGGATTGCCACAATTCTTCCACATGAAGTCCCGCTGCGCGCCCAAACACTACCAGGTCAAGCAGGGAATTGCCCCCTAAACGGTTGGCACCGTGAACGGAAACACAGGCACACTCACCGACGGCATAAAGTCCCTCGACAACATGCTCTGCTCCCTCTTTTTTACTGAGCACCTGACCATGCATATTAGTAGGTATTCCTCCCATGCTGTAGTGGCAGGTTGGTACCACCGGGATAGGCTCTACAATCGGGTCAACTCCGGCAAACTTTAATGATAATTCACGAATGCCAGGCAGACGGGACTTAATTAAATCCG
Source organism: Legionella sp. W10-070 (assembly GCF_900640175.1). Taxonomy (GTDB): domain Bacteria; phylum Pseudomonadota; class Gammaproteobacteria; order Legionellales; family Legionellaceae; genus Tatlockia. The sequence continues at coordinate 52,458 of NZ_CAAAJC010000018.1, forward strand.
CGCCTAAATGATCCAGCTTTAATTTCACATAATCGACCCCTTTAGGGTCAAAACCTTTGCCCGCACGAATTTCTAACGCCATGGAACGTGCAACGACATCTCTTGACGCAAGGTCTTTCACCCGAGGCGCATAACGCTCCATAAAACGTTCGCCATCCTTGTTAATCAGATAGCCGCCCTCACCCCGGCAGCCTTCTGTTACAAGAACACCGGCGCCTGCAATCCCTGTGGGATGGAATTGCCACATTTCCATGTCCTGCAGTGCCAAACCCGCACGTAAAGCCATACCAAAACCATCACCCGTATTAATATAGGCATTGGTGGTGGATTGATAAATACGGCCGGCTCCGCCAGTGGCCAAAATGCATACGCGGGATTGATAAAAGACAACCTCACCGGTTTCAATGCACATTGCGGTTACCCCCACAATACGCCCATGCGCATCTTTCACCAAATCAAGCGCATACCATTCACTAAACACATGGGTCTTGGCTTTTAAATTTTGTTGGTACAGGGTATGAAGCAGCGCATGTCCGGTCCTGTCAGCCGCAGCACAGGTACGTGCGGCCTGTTCACCACCAAAATGCTTCGACTGGCCACCAAACTGGCGCTGGTAAATTCTGCCATTATCCATTCTTGAAAAAGGCAAGCCCATGTGTTCAAGCTCGTAAACGGCCTCCGGCCCGGTTTTACATAGATACTCAATACAATCCTGATCGCCGATATAATCAGCCCCTTTCACGGTATCATACATATGCCAGCGCCAATCATCTTCATCGGCATTGCCCAGTGCGGCAGTAATACCACCCTGCGCAGAAACGGTATGGGAACGCGTTGGGAACACTTTGGATAATAACGCGACTTTTAAACCCGAATTGGCTAATTGCAGAGCCGCCCGCATGCCCGCACCACCCGCACCAATAATTACCGCATCAAACTCATAACGTGCAATTGCCATACTCATTGTCCCCACATAATCATTAAGCCCCAAACGAATTGACTCAACAGCCATAAAACAACCAGCATTTGCACAAACAGCCTTCGGCCTAAGCTTTTTATATAATCAGTTGTTACTGTCCAAATTCCGACCCAGGCATGTAAAGAAAGGGCAAATAAAGCCAGAAGACTGGCGATTTTAACAGCGACATGATGAAACAGGCTGTGCCATGTTACAAAATCCAAGTGCGGATGAAAAAACAGGTACCCCATCAGAGCTAATGCATAGATAGCCATGTAAACAGAAGTGACCCGTTGAATTAACCAATCCTTCAAGCCATTTCCGGTTAAACTTGTGACATTAGTTACCATATCCAGATTCCCAATAAAATTGTTAAAATAACTGTCAAACCGATAACAAATATCGCACTTCGCCGCCCCGCATCAAGCTCCTCCCCATAACCGACATCCATCAGTAAATGACGAATCCCTGCAAGGAGATGGTAAACAAGCGCCGTGCCAAAAGCCCATAATACCAATTTATGAAAGGGACTGCTTAGGGTTTGCTGAAGCTCGGCAAAGGATTCATTACTCAAAAGTGACAAGCCGAGAAAATAAAGCATCGCGGGCATTAACAAAAAGAGAACGATGCCTGAGAGGCGATGTAAGATCGAGGCGATCGCCATGGGAGGAAATTTCATTGTTCCCAAATCCAGATTGATGGGTCTTTTTTGTTTCACTGTCAATTCTTCCTTAAGAGAAATATCGTAAATATAACATACCAGCGCATGTCCTCAATCAAGTTTTTGGCTGCCGATGCAGCTGATTGTGTATCATTTGATGCCTGACTTCGTTAACCTGGGCTTGCCATTCGCCCTCACTAAAGCACAAAATGATAGGCAATCCTTCACTTTTCCTCTTCCGAAAACTGATTGAGGGTACATCCCAAATGATTATCCTAATAAAAAGCAGTTAAAGCTTGCTTGCTTCACTGTTTATAAATACTGTCCCAAAAACCCGCGCAGTATACCACTCCCTATTTTTGGCGCAAAGAGCACTTCGCCCCCACTCAGGAGTTTTTAGCGATTCAGGCATTCCCGTACTATGCTTTTATCAAAGGATATAGGGAATTAACCATGCTGATTAAACGATCTGTCTATAATCAACAATTAAAATGCACTGGTGTTGAAATCATTGCCAATAAGCAAGCCAAGGCGCATGAAGAGCTATTTGAACATTTTGCAACAATACAACGTAATACTGCAACTCATTTACCGTTGTTTATTCCTTATATGCTGAAATTCCTGGTGGAAAACCCTGATGCGCCTATTGAGCATCCCGTGATCATTAAACTCCATGCTGGCGATATTGACGTCCTATGCCCACGGACTGAACTGGAGAATTATGCGCACCCCGTAGCACTATTAATCAGTAATCCCCAACAATTGGCCTGGCTGAATTTTGCTGAATATATCGCACTAACTGAGCATCTCATGACTGCGGCCAATGTCAGCAAGGTTGTCAAATACAGTCAGGACAGAGAGCGCAAAGTCATTGCCTATGACATTAGCAATACAGCAAGTTTTGAGCGCTGTAAGGCAATGAAAATGGATTTTTATTGTGGCGACTTTCTGTTTCATCCCCAGGGGATGACGGAAAAAAATGACATTGCTTCCAGCCAAATCAATCTACTGGAATTGATTACTACATTACAACAAGATACCAGTCTGGAGACTATCATTAACCTTATCCAGGCAGACCCGATGTTAAGCTATCAACTGTTAAAGGTAGCTAATGCCGTAGCTTTCTCCGGCTACCAGGATATTGAGTCTATTCAACAGGCCGTGGTAAGGCTGGGCATTTTAAATCTAAAAAACTGGGTTATGGCCTTGTCGATGACCAATATTTCCAACAAACCTCTGGAAATTGTTGAGTCAGGCTTGATTCGAGCGCAAATGGCGCAAAAACTGGCGGAAACACAACCGGAACTTTGCGCCCAAAGTGCTTATACTATGGGACTACTTTCAGTTTTGGACAGCTTAATGGACAGTCCTCTTGAGGTATTAATTGAGCAGATCACCTTATCATCTGAAGTTAAGCTTGCCTTACTTTCCCGTGAGGGGCCTCTTGGCAAAATACTCGATATTGTCATAGCCTATGAAGAAGGTCATTGGGAAAACCTGCAGGAAGATACTTACCTGGGTCTGGACCTGAGTCAAATCTATATTGATTGCCTTGAACAGGTATCCCTTGGCAAGCAGGCAATTCGTAAAAATTAACTGAGATTTTTGATGATTATCAAATACCTGGCGTCACAACTCTATGATAGCTTTATTATCGTTGCACTATTTTTTGCATTTACGGCTCTTTGCCTGATAGCAACACAGGGTCAGGCAATTCCTCCATCAACCAGATGGTATCAATTGGCTTTAATTACTATTGCTGCCAGTTATTATCTGTTTTCTATTATTCATGGCGGGCAAACTATTGGCATGCGCGCCTGGCGGCTGCAACTTCTCAGTGATACTCACACGCCAAACTGGCGGCAAGCACTAAGCCGCTTAATTCTGATTCTCCCAGCCCTGTTATGCGGCACCGCGAGGCTGACCAACCCGCAGCGTTTGCTTTACCGGTGGACTGGTACACGCCTGACGGTACTTCCCAAGTCCGCTTGACATCATTTTACTCCTAAATAATAATGCCCGAAATTTAATCACCATGAGAATTTCAATGCCAGTAACGGTTGCTTTGCTTGATGTAGACTACACCTTGAGTTTTCCCTCAGAAACAGATGATGATGAGTATGACATAAATACCAACCTCCTCGACTCTCTAAAAAAATATAACATTAACGACATCTACCTCTTTACCGATATGAGGCTGATGGATTGCTGGATGACCCATCGAAATCAACTCGTCAACTATCTCGAGTCGCAGGGTTTTACTGTTCATGGAGTCATTACACCCAATGATCTGCTATGGAACCCCCTCCCTGAAACCGGAGCGCCGCCATTCCCTGATGATTTCAGCCAACAAAAGCCAGGAAGAGGGTTCAGAGAAGCAAATGAAGAAATTCTAAAGCATGGTAAATTAACCGAACAGACTCAACAAAGAAGCCAGTACATCGCAAGAGAACTCATGCCACAGCGAAGAAAAGAGAGGCAACTGAAGCATGTTAAAGGACTGATGTTTCAATTATTCCTGACCCACCGGCCTGATTGGGCAGACAGCATCGTTATTATTGATGATAAAAAATCGGTTATCGAGAGCATTTGCCAGATTAAGGACTCTGCCGCCCAATTAGGATTAACTGTTCCACCGCTCTCTTTCCTGCAGGTGACTACTAAAGAGCTGGAAACAGCGTATTATGATAAAATTTTGGCCGACCATCAAAGCAAAAACAAACTGTCTTCACAGAGTGTTTTCCGTAGTGTCAAGACAGCCAGTACGCCCCCAAACGCCGCCACAACTTATGTCGTGGAGATTCAAGGAGAAGGACATCCATTCCCTGGTTAGCGTGACATACCTGGCGTGGCGCCGTGGGACTGGCGAAACGTTTCGCGTGGCGCTTCCGGCGGATAGCCATAACCTTTGTCTGCAAGGCGTTTTACGATTTGCAGATAGCGCTCCCCCCAGGCTCCCGGGTCAAAATTAGTCACCACCACGTTATAATTTAAGTTTATTACCGACTCAAATGCCTTGCGTTGGGCAAGCTCATGGCCGCTAAAGGCAACCTGCACTTCCGTTTCCTGAGCAATGCCGCCAGTCTTCAAACGCTCTACCAACAAATAAATCATTTTCTCAATGGTATAGTACAGTTTGCAATTTGACTTGCCAGCCTTGTACATCTCCGGCCCTTTGGAAGTAGACAATTTATAACCATGATCATGGATAGGGTAGACAAACTCACGCTCTTCAGAACCTGGCAGAAAATCAGCCTCAATGATTAAAGGAGGGGAAATGGCGGCTATGGTTGGACTAACAATAAACAACTCAAAATCAGCCCAATGCCACCACAATTGATAAAGCTTTTCAATTAGAAGAACAGGATCTTCCTCAGCATCCAGGAAGGTCTTTCGTCCTTCTTCGGCCAGGGTAGCGTATTCCTCTATAGAGAACTTTTCAGCCATAGCAACACCTATTATCATACAATACAGCTATCTTAGCCTAAAATAGCCAGCAGGGCACCGCCAAAATACTAAAGAAAATGTAAAGTAACCCTTATTTCCGATATTGATAATAGACCAAAGGCTGAATTTTGCACTTGAAACAACGGCTTTGACAGGCAGGCGGTTCCTGGCAACATTCAATAATCCCCTTGCGAAGCCAGATATCCAGCATGGGCTGTAAAGTGTGAATATCCATATGAAAAGCACGTGCTATTTGTTGGTTGCTGGCAACCTGCTCTCGCCGCAAATAATCACGGATTTGCAGTAGCATGCATCCCTCCCGAAGACTTATTATTTAGAAATCCAAATGCAAAAACCACAGCAAGTAAAATACTTGCAATCCAGGCCAGCGATTGCACAGGATGTGCCAGGAACGTTGCCGCCTGATAAAATAAAACAGCGGAAAGGTAAGCGACAATAAGCGACCAACTGACAGAAAACCACATTAGCCTGGGACTGGCTTCCTGCCGGATAGCTGCCATTGTTGAAACACAGGGCACATAAAGCAAAATAAACAACAGGTAGGCATAAGCGCCTGCCTTGCCATCAAAACGTTGAGCCATCATGCCATAAACCGAATGTGAAACTTCACCATCAGGTGCACTGGCAATAACAGGATTTAACAGGGCATGGCTTAACCCTGCAAGATTCTGTGGAATAGACCAGAGGGCAGCCTGTAAAGAGCCTAAAAAATCAAAATTCGCCATACTGGCCTCGCCCAAATGTCCAAGCTGGGAGTATAGGGAGTTCAAAGAACCCACAACGACTTCCTTGGCCAACATCCCGGTTAATAATCCCACCGTGGCAGGCCAGTTATCTGGATGCAGGCCCATGGGGGCAAAAACCGGAGTCAGCCATTGGCCTAACAACGACAATACAGATTGCGTACTTGCATCAGCTCCACTAATGCCGCCTTCGATAGTTAAAGCATTCAACCCGCCTAAAATGATGCAAACCGGAATAATGATACGGCCTGCTCGAATAACGAAATGCCGCAGGCGCAAGGACGTTTCTTTCAGCAATCGCTTAAATGCCGGTTTATGGTAGGCAGGAAGCTCTAAGATTAGCGGAGATGCCTGGCCGCTTAAAGTGGTTTTACGCAAAATAAATCCGGTGAACACCGCCATTAATATGCCAATGAGGTAGAGAGAGAAAACCACATTTTGTCCGCCGGTTGGAAAAAATGCGGCAACAAATACGGCATAGATTGCCAGCCGGGCTGAGCAAGACATAAAAGGACTCATCATCACTGTCAATAACCGATCCCGCTCTGAATCGAGAGTCCGCGCTGCCATAATGGCAGGTACATTACAGCCAAAACCGACGATCATGGGTACAAATGATTTCCCAGGAAGCCCCAGCACCCGCATGACTTTATCAACGACAAAGGCCGCCCGTGCCATGTAGCCTGAGGCTTCGAGTAACGATAAAAAGAAAAACATCGCAGCAATGACAGGAATAAAGGTTAAGGTGGTATTAATGCCCTTACCTATCCCGTTTGCAATCAGGGCAATTAACCAGCCGGGTGCATGAATTGCCTGTAACAACCAGGCGCTTCCCTGGACAAATAACGTCTCCGTTGTAATATCAAAAAAGTCCTGAAAAGCCCCGCCTATGTTGATGGCAAACAAGAACATCAGGTACATCATCGCAAAAAAAATCGGCAAAGCCCAATAACGATGAAGGACAATCTTATCCAGCCTGGCAGTAAAATGCTCACTGGCGTCACTTTGTTTTTTCTGAATCTGACCCACCAGATGGTGAATTTTCTGATAACGCGCATCAGCAAAAACAATATCTAAATCAAGCGTTTTTGATTCCTGCACTGGATTCTCAGGCAACAGGCTGTTGTCTCCTTCCACTATGCGACGCGCATAATAACCCACCAATCGCTCGGGAATGCCTTTGGCGCTTAATTGTTGCTCTAATTCTGCCAATAAGCGCTCAATTTCAGCACTTAGGGTCAGAACAAAAGGCTTTATCTTACCTGGCTTGTCAATAATGGCTTGATTCAACCTATCAATGCCTACTTTTTTATGGGCTTGAATGGACACAACAGGGCAACCTAACTGTGCCGCCAGCGCCTTAACATCAATATCAATACCGCGTTGCCTGGCGATATCCATCATATTCAGCACCAGAATAACCGGTTTGCCTAACTCCAGAATTTGACTGGTCAGGTATAAATGACGTTCTAAATGGCAGGCATCAACCACATTGATAATCAGGTCAGCTTCCAGATTCACAATAGCCCTGGCTGTAATTTGCTCATCCTGGCTTGAACCGGTTGTAGAACAACTCAATGAATAGATGCCGGGCAGGTCGGTCACTTGAATAGATTGATTAGCCCAAAAATAGGAGCCTGTTTTCTTCTCAACGGTGACACCGGGCCAATTGCCTACCCGCTGATTAGAGCCAGTTAAGGCATTAAACAGGGTGGTTTTTCCACAATTAGGGTTGCCGACTAACAAAATATGCGTCATAGCCGCTCCCATTCCAACTGACCAGCTTCTTCTTTACGCAAGGTTAGTGAAGTACCCCGCACAGCAACCTGCACTGGACAGCCGAAAGGCGCTACCCTTATTACCGAAATTTCAACCCCGCGAGTAATGCCCAAAGACAATAATCTGCGCCGGTACAACAGCGATGTTTGACCAAAGTCGACCAACCGTACCAGATCACCTTCTACAAGCTCGGTAATTCGCATAATTCCAGTTTAAAATGAACCCAAAGGCAAAGTGTATCATAAATGATATCGAGAATCATTCTCAATTTAGAAAAAAAATAGTCACTTCCATCCGCATTTCAACCGATTGAAATTAGGGTTTGTTGACAATTGGAGCCAGAGCCTACGTACCGCGCTTTATGCTTCCAATTGGCCCTAAGTTTTTATTGACAAAGCTCTTATAATGCTGTTTAAGAGCTTTTTTATTTTAATGGAGTAAGAAGTGCTTGGTACAGGAA
>NZ_CAAAJC010000019.1 GCF_900640175.1 Legionella sp. W10-070
TTGTTCCTGTACCAAGCACTTCTTACTCCATTAAAATAAAAAAGCTCTTAAACAGCATTATAAGAGCTTTGTCAATAAAAACTTAGGGCCAATTGGAAGCTTTATGCGCGGAATCTAGTCTTAAACCTTGTCAAGAGGATGATTAGTTTCGTGTGGTTTGCGTGGATCCCGCGCATAAAGCGCGGGAAGTGGGCAGTTTAAGTTGAAATGTCAACAGACTCTAATATTTTTCTATAAATATCGGTTGCCAACCAGCCCGGATACTGTCGGACTATAATTAACCATAATGGAAATATTTTGCAGTAAATAATGTTTGTCGGGGCTGATATTTATTGGTTTCTGAGTTATAGTAATGTTTTCTGCAGTAATAATTTGCATTGAATGTTGTTACCTGGAAAGCGTTTTCCCAGATTTTTATCTCTTGATGTATTTCGTGGAATAACGATAATTTTAATGATATTGGTGAATAGCCCTGGCAATAAAACAGTTTATTCCTGGCTTGCGCACTCTGTTTGGCATGGTTGCACCCTTGCGGATATAGTATTCCCCTTTTTTATTTTTATCGTTGGTGTGACTTCAGTCCTTTCCTTGGCAAAATCGAGGCAGCAAGGGCTAAGCAATAATTTACCTAAAATTGTTCAGCGTACCCTTATAATTTTTTTAATCGGCTTATTTCTTAATCTCTTTCCTTATCATTTTGACTTATCAACCATCCGGTTTTTTGGGGTTTTGCAACGTATTGCTATTTGTTATTTCTGTATTTCATTATTGTATTTGACTACTCGTATTCAAACCCAAATCGTTATTTTTATCAGTTTACTAATTGGTTATTGGCTATTAATGACTGTAGTCCCTGCCCCTGGTTATGGCGCGGGAAATTTAACGCCAGAAGGTAATTGGGCATCCTGCGTGGATCGCATGATTTTTTCCTCACCACATCTCTATGGAAAAATATTCGATCCCGAGGGGCTATTAAGCACACTCCCTGCAATAGCAACCGCCTTATTGGGCAGTTTTACTGGTATATGGTTAATTTCAACCAATAATCCTAGGCGACAATTAACGGGATTATTCATAGCGGGTATACTGGGTGTCGTGACGGGATGGGTCTGGGGGCTATGGTTCCCAATAAATAAGAGCTTATGGACCAGTTCTTATGTTTTATTTACTGGTGGGTTGGCGTTGATTGTTTTTGCAATTTGTTACTGGTTGCTGGATGTTAAAGGTTATAAAAAATGGGGCAAGCCTTTTGAAGTTTTGGGTTTAAATGCAATGGCAGCTTACTTCCTTCATATTTTTTTCTTGAAGGTTCAGCTAATGGTTCCAGGCAATTTGCGCTTATTAGTTACAGATCGCCTATTTGGTTGGAGTGCTCTGGAGAACGCTTCATTATTTTATGCGTTGGGTTATTCTTTACTATGGCTTTTGGTGCTTACCGTTTTCTATCGTAAGAGAATTTTTCTCAAAGTATAGAGAATGGAGTAATCAATGTGGGTTGACGCTAATATTGAGTACTGTAAAATCAAGGCACTTTTATATTACGATGATTTAAATAATCTTTCGTAGATTGCTTGAAGAAAATACAAGCGTCAAGGAATCGACATGACATTAGTAATACCTGGTAATAGTCCCTGTGATTTAATTTTATTTGGTACTCTTGGTGATCTGGCTGGCCGTAAGTTGTTACCGGCACTCTATCAACTGGAAAAGTCAGGATTATTGCATGCCAGCACGCGGATAACGGGTGTTGCACGTGAAGAGTTAACACTCTCGGATTATATAAAAATAGTTGAAACCAAATTAGAACAGTTCTTAACTGCTCCCATTGACATAGAAATTTGGCAACGGCTACAGCAGAAGCTGCAGTACGTAAAAATAGAGCTTACAAAGGGTGCTGATTATGAAAAACTTGCTCAGCTAACAGATCCTTCTTTGCGAATTCCGGTAAGCTATTTTGCCACTCCACCGTCTTTATTTGGACAAATCAGCCAAGGTCTGGAAAGGGTGGGTCTTACAACTGAGCCAGCACGAGTGGTAATGGAAAAGCCGATAGGCCATGATTTGGCTTCTTCTGTTGTAATTAATAATCAAGTATCGCAGTATTTTAATGAACGGCAAATTTACCGTATTGACCATTATTTGGGTAAAGAAACAGTACTAAATTTGTTAGTCCTTCGTTTTGCAAACGCTATTTTTGCTTCAAACTGGGATAATACTGCCATTGATCATGTGCAGATCACGGTGGCTGAAGAGGTTGGTGTTGAAGGGCGATGGGGGTATTACGATGATGCAGGCCAAACGCGAGACATGGTACAAAACCACCTGTTACAAATACTTTCCTTAATTGCCATGGAGCCGCCAAGAAGTCTGGAGGCTGATAGTATTCGTGATGAAAAATTAAAAGTATTAAAAGCATTACGGCCAATTAATGTATCTAATGTGCAAGAAAATACAGTGCGTGGCCAGTATACGCAGGGCTTTATTAATGGCAAAGCTGTACCAGGGTATCTGGAGGAAAAAGATGCTCGTACAAATAGTAAGACGGAGACCTTTGTAGCAATTAAGGTGGATATAGATAATTGGCGTTGGGCAGGCGTTCCTTTTTATTTACGCACTGGCAAGCGTATGCCCAAGAAGCAAAGTGAAGTTGTTATTTGCTTCAAGCCGCAGCCTCATAATATTTTCTCGCAAAGCTACAGGCATCTAACACCGAACAAATTGATTATCCGCTTACAACCTGATGAAGGAGTGGAAATTCAAATTATGAATAAAACTCCCGGTTTGGGAGAAACCATGCAGCTGCAACAATCAAAACTTGATTTAAGCTTCGATAAAACATTTAAATCACAACGTATTGCTGATGCTTATGAGCGCTTACTATTAGAGGTTATGTTAGGAAATCAGTATTTATTTGTGCGCCGTGATGAAGTAGAGCAAGCATGGAAATGGGTAGATGGCATATTGGAAGCCTGGAAAGGCTATCATGAGCCTCCCAGTTTTTATCAGGCAGGTAGCTGGGGACCTGTTGCTGCTATTTCTTTATTGGCGCGGAATGGTCGAAATTGGGACGAATAAGATGCAGTTAGTTCGCTTTGATGATACTAATCAGCTGGATCAGTATTTTGCCCGACAGTTGGTTGAGCTTCTAGAACAAGCAATAAAGCAACGCGGCCATGCTTATATGGCAGTATCTGGAGGTAAAACGCCCCAGGGGTTGTTCCGCTCACTGGCTAAGACTGATTTGGATTGGCAGCAAGTGACAATTACTTTAACGGACGAACGTCGGATAGCCCCGACTGAACATGATAGTAATGAACGTTTAGTCAAAGAGAATTTGCTGCAAGGTAACGCTGCAAAAGCCAACTTCATCAGCCTTTATAGCGAAGAAACCTCTGTGTCTGCCTGCATCAATGAGGTAAAAGCCAGAATAAAGACATTACCCAGGTTTGATGTAGTGATTTTAGGTATGGGTGAAGATGGGCATACCGCTTCTTTATTTCCTTGCAGTGCTGAAATTACCAAAGGATTAACTGAAACGAGCGAGGTGTTACTGGTTACTCCAGCAACCGCACCTTATCAGCGAATTTCATTGACTAAAATGCGTTTATTAAACAGTAGAGCCATCTTTTTACATCTAGTTGGAGAGAGAAAGCTGATTGTTTTGAATAAAGCATTGGATGGAACGGATGAGTTGGCGATGCCTATTCGCGCTTTTTTACAGAACCCTGATAGCCGAATTCAGGTCATGTTTGCACCCCAATGAGGTGATTTATGCATAAAGTAATACAAGAAATTACAGAACAGATTATTACCCGCAGTGAAAAAACCCGAGCTAATTATTTGATGCGCCTGGAAAAAGCTCGCTTGCAAGGGCCTCATCGTAGTGCGTTGCAATGCGGAAATTTGGCTCATGGTTTTGCTGCTTGCCAGATTCAGGAAAAGACAGCCCTTCGTGGCCTTAGTAAGCCTAACATTGCTATAGTTTCCTCCTATAACGATATGCTATCGGCACACCAGCCCTACGAGTCCTACCCAGCCTTACTGAAGGAAGCTGTGAGTCAGGCAGGTGGGGTTGCGCAATTCGCTGCAGGAGTTCCTGCCATGTGTGATGGCGTAACCCAGGGGCAGCCTGGGATGGAGCTAAGTCTTCTAAGCCGCGATATTATTGCCATGTCAGCAGCCATTGGCTTGTCGCATAATATGTTTGATGGCGGTTTAATGCTCGGGATTTGTGACAAAATTGTACCCGGATTATTAATTGCTGCATTGAGTTTTGGGCATCTTCCCTTTGTGTTTGTACCGGCAGGCCCTATGCCATCGGGGGTTTCCAATAAAGAAAAAGCCCGTATTCGACAGTTGTATGCTGAAGGGAAGGTCGGCAAAGAAGCGCTGCTTGAGGTCGAGGCGGCTTCTTATCATGCACCGGGAACCTGTACTTTTTATGGGACAGCCAACTCCAATCAATTAGTGGTAGAAATGATGGGGTTGCATTTGCCTGGAGCTTCCTTTGTAAATCCAGGGACTTTATTGCGCGAGGAACTTACAAAAGCTGCTGCTCGCCAGGTTATTTCCCTGACGCATTTGAATAATAACTATTTACCCGTAGGTCGGTTAATCGATGCCAAATCAATAGTGAATGGTATTATTGGTTTGTTGGCAACTGGCGGGTCTACTAATCATACCATGCATTTGGTAGCAGTCGCTTCTGCCGCGGGCTTTGTTGTTAACTGGGATGATTTTGCTGAGTTGTCCAAAATTATTCCTCTGGTTACTAAAATTTACCCAAATGGACATGCTGATATTAATCATTTCCAACAAGCAGGAGGAATGGCTTACCTGATTCGCACCTTATTAGACGCCGGGTTATTACATGAGGATGTTAATACAGTCGTGGGGTTTGGCTTGCGACATTATACTCAACAGCCGATTTTAGAGAACAATCAACTAACCTGGATTGATGGCCCAACTGAAAGCTTAAATCCAGAGGTGCTTACTTCGGCAGAGACACCCTTTAAAAAACAGGGTGGGTTGCAGGTATTGTCGGGGAATATTGGACGTAGCGTGATTAAAACCTCTTCTTTACATCCGGACACTGAAGTTATTCAGGCGCCGGCAGTTGTATTTTCCAGCCAGGATGAATTGGATATTGCGTTTAAGGCTGGAAAATTAGAAAAAGATTGTGTGGTGGTGGTGCGTTTTCAGGGACCAAAAGCTTGTGGCATGCCAGAGTTGCATCGTTTAACCCCCCTGCTTGGTGTTCTGCAAGATCGTGGCTTTAAGGTTGCATTAGTTACCGATGGACGAATGTCCGGCGCATCAGGAAGAGTCCCTGCTGCTATTCACGTTACTCCGGAAGCGATGAGTGGTGGTGTAATTGCAAAAATTCAAGACGGTGATCTGATTTTGGTGGATAGTCGAAAAGGAATCCTGCAAGTTTTGGTATCTGATGAGGAGCTAGCCCAACGTCAAGGGGTAAAAGCAAAAATATCTGATTTTTACGGGATGGGGAGGGAGCTTTTTGCGGCTTTACGCTTACAGTTGACTGGGGCAGAGCAAGGGGCTTGCAGTTTATTTACTGAGGTTGGCTTAAATGATTAATCAGCAACATGATACTAACGAATTTCACACAATCGTTGCTGATATTGGAGGAACTAACGCTCGCTTTAGCCGGGTTAATCTGACTAACCTGAGCGTTGATAATGTGGCTGTTTATCCCTGCTCCAGGTTCTCAACTTTATCTGCTGCGTTAACCTTTTACCAACAAGTTCAGCAGTTATCTTCTATCAAGTATGTTGTGATTGCCATTGCCTGTCCGGTGACGGGTGATACTGTACGGATGACCAATTTTCATTGGCAATTTTCAATTCATGAGATGAAGGAGCAGTTCTGTTGATGCAACCAAAGCAAGGGTGGTGTTAGGTGCTGGTACAGGATTGGGAGTCGCTCACCTTATCCCTTATGCGGAAGGTTATATTCCCGTGGCAGGAGAGGGTGGCCATGTGACCTGGGCTGCGCAAACAGAACAAGAATGGTTTATTCAGCGTTTTTTGGCTGAGCAATATGATCATGTTTCCTGGGAACGTTTGCTATCAGGTCCCGGCCTGGAAAGCCTTTACCTGGCACTTGCAGCTTATCAACGCCAACAAGTCAATCCACTCCCGGCCTCCGAGATTGCAAACCTGGCACTAACGGGTGAGTCTACGTTGGCTCAGGCAGCAGTCGCACAATTTTTTGCAAGTCTTGGAAGTTTCGCTGGTGATTTGGCACTTACTTTAGGTGCTTTCGGAGGAGTATATATTGCCGGAGGCATTGTGCCCAGGTTATTACCATTAATGGAGGGTAGTGAATTTAGAGATCGTTTTGAATCAAAGGGCCGCTCAAGTGTGTTTAATCGTCAAATTGCCACACAGGTTATTGTTGCTGAGCAACCTGGCTTATTAGGAGCGGCAGTTTATCTAAAACAAATTGTGGCCAAGGAGTATTATGGCATTCGATAATTGGTTATTAAAACCTGAGACGTTGTTTTCTTTAAGCCCGATAATCCCTGTTGTCGTGATTAAAGATCTTGAAGCTGCAATACCAACCGCTAGAGCGTTACTGGCTGGCGGGATTAAAATTCTCGAACTTACCTTAAGGACACCTGTTGCCTTGGAAGCCATTCATCTGTTAACCCAGGAAATGCCAGAGGTTATTATCGGTGCAGGAACAGTTACTACGCCGCAGCAGATGGAAGCCTGTATTAAGGCAGGTGCGCGATTTGCAATAAGTCCTGGGTTAACCCGGGATTTATTGCAAACAGGAAAAGACTCAAGTGTACCGTTGATTCCAGGTGTTGCCAGTATTTCGGAGTTAATGGAAGGTATTAATTTGGGCTATCAGCACTTTAAGTTTTTTCCTGCTGAATTGCTGGGGGGTATCCCGATGCTAAAGGCAATTCATGGCCCTTTCCCGGCGGTTACCTTTTGTCCGACTGGTGGCATTAGTGAGAAAAATTTTCTCGACTATTTAAGTTTACCTAATGTGCAGTGCGTAGGGGGGACTTGGGTTGTTCCTGGGGAGGCGATGAGAGAGGGACATTGGCACCGCATTACCGAAGCAAGTGTGGCTGCATTGAAGCAGGCGGGTTTTACAAGTAAAAAGGATTAAAAAAATGGCTTGGTTAGTAGCAATTATTGGCTCAGTAACAGGTTTCTTATTTGGATATGATGAAGGGATTATTGCAGGTTCTTTGGATTTGGTAAGGAATTATTTCCACTTAACCCACACGGACATCGGTGTCATGACATCCGCCCTGCCGTTTGGGGCGTTAATTGGTTCTATGTTTATCGGTGCTATATTGGCCTCGCGTTTTAGTAAGCGCTTTGGCAGACGGACTATTTTATTTTTTGCCGGTATTCTCTTCCTTTTAGGTGCCTTGGGGACAGCGGTCGCAGGAGAAGAATGGATTCTAATCACAGCGCGCTTTATGCTTGGGATAGCAATTGGTACTGCCGCTGTAACAACTCCCCTCTATTTGGCAGAAACCGCCCCCATGCAATTAAGAGGGGCAATGGTTGCTATTTATCAGTTGGCTATAACAGTAGGGATTGTTTGTGCCTATTCTGTTAATTATTTGCTTATCGAACATCAAGCTTGGCGGATAATGTTTGCTTCAAGCGCTATTCCAGCGATGATGTTGGTTATTGGTATCTTCTTTTTGCCAGAATCCCCTCGCTGGTTAATGAGCGTAAACAGAGAAGAAGATGCCGCAAAGGCATTAAAACGCTTGCGTAAGGATAAGCTCATTAAGCAGGAATTACAGGAAATTCAAAAAACCCTGGCAAATGAGCCTAAAAAAGGCAATTGGCGTGCTTTATTTAGCAAACCCTTGCTTCCGGTTTTATTGCTGGGAATGATGCTATTTTGCCTGCAACAGTTAAGCGGTATTAATGTGATTATTTATTTTGCTCCGGAAATTTTTAAAAATCTGGGATTTGCAAATACCACAGGGCAAATTTTGGCAACAATGGGAATTGGATTAGTCAATTTACTGGTAACGATTATTGCAATATTCAGTGTCGATAAGATTGGTAGACGCAAACTATTATTGATAGGCTTTACTGGCACTTGTATAAGTCTGGCCGCATTGAGTATGTTTTCTTTCTACCATGCTTTTTTTCTGGCTTATCTCTCCGTTGTATGTCTGACAATTTATATATTTTCATTTGCTATCAGCATAGGGCCTGTTCCTCACATAGCGATGTCAGAAATTTTTCCTTTACACGTGCGAGGGGTTGGGATGGGCTTATCCTCAGTAAGTAATTGGGGGTTTAATACCTTAATGATATTTAGTTTTCCTATTTTACATAATAAATTTGGTATAGAGTTTACTTTTGCTTTATATGCTTTTATTTGTTTTCTAGGATTAATTTATACTTATTATTACATGCCAGAAACTAAAAACTTGAGTCTGGAAGCAATTGAAGATTATTTGATGAGCGGTAACGCTTTGCGCTATTTGGGACGTGAGCAAGATAAAGAATGGCCCTCTTCTCCATCAGATGCGAAAGTGGGTCTGGTGTACGAATAATTTATAGGAAAAAGGCACAGTAAGCTATTAAGAAATTATGCTGTGCCTATGAATCAATATCAACTAACCACAGTATTTTCTAGCGTATATTAAGCTCAGTAATTCCTTGAGCAATAGCATTTGATGTACTGCTGTTCATCTTCCGAAAGCTGAATTTATCAATAAACCTGGCGAAAAAAGTTTTGGGTTCTTGGGGAGGTGCTTCAACGTGTAAGTTCTTTTCAACATGTAAGTTCTTAATGACTACATTTTTTTGATCGGCAATTTTCTTAATATGGTGAACATCCATAAAATGAAATTTGCAATTTGTAAATGGATTTAGCAGCCATTTACTTTCTTCCATTTCCAAATCCTTACGATAAGGACGAAAATTATGATACTTAATTAGTTGAGTGATGGAGAATTGATGTCCAGTTGACACAACCACTTTGTCATTGTCGTCAATTTCATTAAAAGTAAACATGTCTTCTTCGTTGATTGGGCTGAGTTCTGCCAAGACCAACAGACAATCATAAACCGCCTTTGCTAACGGGTGTTCCTCGTTTATTTTTGGTTCCTGTGGGAGTAAAGCCTGTAGTTCTATTCTTAAGGTTTCAATTTCATTTGGGAAGCCTGGAGATTTTAACCTATTAGCTATAGCCAACAGGTTGTTATTATTGGACAATTTTTCGAGATTTTCTATTGCTTGGGTAAGTTTTACTGACAACTCCATGTAGCTACCTCTCTAACCTTTATTAATAAAAAACAAATCAATCATACATTAATTAAACAGAACTTGGCATTAATTTTTCACGTAATGCGATTGCACGAAGAGTAGCCCCATAACTCCAGGTTAAGGAAATTGCGCCTTGTTGAATTCCTGTATCAAGGTTTATTTGTTCACTCATCGTTAAATCAGGTGCATAAGTCTTAATCAGTCTTAAATAATCATCTCCTTGGGCTATGTAATTCTTAATGCGTGGTTGGTTGGTTTTCGTCATCGGTAATTTGGCTGCTAGAGAATAGTAATATTCTGCCATGGTGGCGGTTAAGATAAACCAGGGATTGCCTAAACCGTCATTGCGGTAGCCATCATAAGTATCACCCGGATAACGCCCAAATAATAAGGCATTTTGATGATTGGCATTGATGGGGTAGAGAAGTTTAAACTGTTTTTTCAGGGCTGTGGCCGTATTTTTTACATAGAAATTATCAGGTGGAAAAATTTCATCGTTAGTATGCCCTAACAGCACAGCTAACATGACTGCTGAATCGAGTTCCAGTGTTTTTTGAGGCCCAGGATGTGGTGGCAGTGTTGCCTGAATTATCTTGTTTTCCTTATCAATATATTGATTTAATCGTTCAGCAATTAAATGGGCCTGATTTTCATAAAAATCTGCTGTAGAGGCTTCATTTAATTCCCGCGCCAATAGAGCACCTTCCAGTAGTGCTTTTCTTTGAACCATTTCAGTAAAAAAATGTTCGCCGTAAACTTCTTCCCAGAGATCATAATTTTTATCCTGCCAATGGTGTGCTATATATTCCAAGTCTAACTTAATAGCACCCATAGTTATAGGATCTAAGCCCCCGCCATATAGATGCGATTGAACGTAATTGATTTCATTATCTTTCAATAAAGTGTGTGCAAAACGGATTAATGTTAATGCGCGAAGAGCAGGGCCATCATTTTGTGGTCTTCCCCAGGGGCCGTCATAAGCTCGGCCATCAAGGTAAAATTTTGGTTCACCCAGGATATCTTGATCGGGAAGTGTATCCGTTTGATGTTGGGCTTTTTCAACCCAATGAACATAATTAAATAATCTTTCCTTACCCAGAGGATTGTGATTTTTTTCATACCAGGTTTCAACCAGATCCATGGTAATCGCAGCGTCGCGAACCCAGTCATAGTAATAATCGGGGTAATATCGGGAAGGAGAGGCGATAACCGCTCCTTTGCTGCTAATATTGGCAGTGAAATATTGCTTTAAAGTGCTAATTTCGGCAGGCGTAAAAATCCCTGCAGTTGCTTCTGACAACCAAAGAAAGAATAATAGAGTTAAAATCCGTTTCATTTTCATCCCCTGAAATTTCAAATTCAATCAAAATAATGCATTTTATCTCAAAGACTAAAACCAGGCTATGGATCTTTGATATAGTGGGAAATACATAATATAAAATGGGTATTTCAATGAGAGAGTTGGGATTGCACGGCATAAAAACAATTAAATTTAACCAGTTAAGTAAGGTGATCTTCTATTGTTTCCTATTTTTTAATTTACTTAATAATACAGTTGTCGCTGCTTCTCATAAGGACTCTGTAGAAAAATATGAATTAACTGATGCCCCTGAAATAGGGATAACCCATGCAGGCCAAAAGCTGATGTTAGGTGGTTTCTCAGGGCTTAGGTTCCTGGGAGAAAACAGCAGGGGAGCACTATTGTTCATTACCCATACCGATCGTGGTCCGAATCCGGAAGTCATCTATGAAAAGGATCGTATACATCGTCCCTTTCTGCTTCCTGCTTTCAATCCACGCCTGGTTTTTCTGGAGGTTGATCGCAGTAGAAAATCAATACGGGTTATTAAACAAATTGGCTTGAAGAATTTTGAGGGACACAATATGACAGGATTGCCTCAGGAAGAAAATCATGAGCATCCTGTTGATAGTTATGGAAACGATTTAAGACTTGATCCGCAGGGTATGGATTTAGAGGGAATAGAAGTAGCTCCTGATGGCAGTTTTTGGATGGTTGAAGAATATGGACCATCGATAGCACATTTTTCTCCTGAAGGTCAATTGTTGGAGTTGTTTAAACCGGGGTCAGGGCTTCCTGAAGTATTACGACAACGGCAGCTCAACAGAGGTTTTGAAGGCCTGGCACTTCAAGGTGATAAATTGTTTGCCATCATGCAAAGTCCTTTAGTTAGCCTGAAAAAAAACAGTAAAGTAGTTCGTCTTATTGAATTTGATCTTCAGGTCAAAAATACGACGGGACAGTATGTTTATTTGCTGGAAAGCAATACAGATCGGGTAAGTGATATGGTCACACTTGATGCTGAACATTTCCTCATACTGGAGCAGGGAAAGGATGCAAAAAAAGTTTTCCTGATTAGTTTGGTAAATTCGACAAATATTCATTCGTTGCCTGATAAAAAGATTAGCTCCCATACAATGCTGGAAAATTTAGAGCCCTCAAGTCTTGGGGAAGCAGGTGTAGTGACTGTTAATAAGAAGGGAATTTTAGATCTTGCTTCTCTTGGAATTAAAGGAAAAAAAATTGAAGGTATTTCTATAGTTAATTCTAATTATATCGCAGTGATGACAGACAATGATTTTGGGTTGGATGGAACGTTGGATATGAAAAGCGGGAGAGCGGGATATACCAATAAAAATTCCACCCTTTATTTAATTCCTTTTAAGATTGACAGATAAACTTATTGGTTTGTGCAACCCTGAAATGGCTATTCTCATGGCTCATAGTTAAACTACATAGCAGTTTCTGAAAAATTTGCCCATTTCTACTGAAAGTCCTGAGATTCATTTCGGGTTAGCGGATGGAGTTTGATGCCCTTTCGATAGGCCGCTCGCCCGATAAGGTGAAAGGCCACGGGTGCTGTCATAATCAGGAATAATATGGCGATGATAATTTCTGTAGCTACTGACCAGGTGGCGAAATAAATCACAGCGCCAGTTAATAAGAGGCCAGCCCCTAATGTGCCTGCTTTGGCTGAAGCATGCATACGTAGAAAGAGATCGGGCATTCTGACAAGGCCTAATGCGGCAATAAAAATAAAAATTGCTCCAACCAAAAGAAAGCAATCACTCAATGAGAACTTCATATTATTCCTCTGTATTAATTTGTTTGTCCATATAATGCGCGTACAAGGTGCTGCTTAGAAACATAACCAACGCCAGGGCAACTACGATATCCAAATAAATTGCCTGTTGGGTGTATATGCTGAACAACGCAATCGCAGCCATTAATATATTTGTTAATAAATCAATAGCGACAACTCTGTCGGCTAACCCAGGGCCGAGCACCATTCGGGTAAAACATAACATGCCGGCCAGTGTAATGAGCAAACAGGATAAATAAAACAAAATACTCACGGCCAAATCTCCATAATTGGTTGTTCAAATTTACGTTTTAATCGATCAATTAGCCGTTGCTTATCAGAAAAAAACATGACATGCATTAACATGGTTTTTTTATCGTCAGTAATCTCCAGCGCAAGCGTGCCTGGAGTCAATGAAATGACATTGGCAAGCAACGTTATCTGAATATCATTAGTACAATCAAGTGGGAAATAAACCAGGGCAGGCTTTGCACGCATGCGAGGTGTCAGCACAACATAAGCTACCCGCAGATTAGCTATTATAATTTCATAAAGAACGAACACAGAAAAAAGCATGAAAACAAGCAGGCGATGGAGAAATTTAATTATGGCTGGCATATTGCTTCTCCTGAAAGTGCCTGTAGATAACAGTGAGGGTTTAGTAACGCCTGAGCTGCCTGCTCTACTGCTCCGTAGAGAATTTGGGGATAAAAACCAATTAATAGCGTGAGTGTTCCTAGAAAAATAATGGGTGAATAAAGATAAAGGCAATCATGATAGTTTATTGGGCTCATTTGGTTGGTTGTCGGTTGTAAAATTGCAAAACGCCATATTTTTATCATAGAGAATAAAGTGAAGAAACCTACCAGAAGAGCGATTAATGCACTCAGCCAAAAGCCGGAAGTAAAGGCTGCTTGTAATAAAAGATATTTTGCCCAAAATCCAGAGAAAGGCGGTAAACCGGCGAGAGAGAAGGCAGGGATGAAAAACAGAATCACAAGCATTGGTTTTTGCTGAAAAAAGCCGCCCATCTGGCGTAAGTCTACATGCGTGCTGTACCGGGTTAATAATCCTGCGATAAGAAAGAGATTGGTTTTTACTATAATATGATGAATGATATAAAATAATGCGGCAGTTAAAGCTAATGCTGTTCCCATAGCCAGACCAAGCGTCATGTAGCCTACCTGGGAAATGATATGAAAAGACAAAATACGCCTTAAATGATAATCACTGACCGCCCCAAAAACACCGCCAAGCATAGTTAGACAAGACAGCACCAGCAAAATAGGCATCAATGGGGAATGAGGAGGGAGAAACAGGGTTGTGAAGCGTATCAGAGTGTAAACCCCTACTTTAGTTAACAGGCCGGCAAATATGCCGCCTGCCGATACACTGGTTAAATGGTAAGAAGCTGGTAACCAGAAGTAGTAAGGAAATAAGGCGGATTTCACTGCAAAAGCAATCATTAATGCAGCAAAGGGAGGTAAGAAGAATTTCATTGTTGTCAAGGAATGTGACCAGATCGCCAATTGGGCTATATTTAAAGTACCGCTAAGGCCATACAAGATTCCAATTGCCAATAGCATGATTAGAGTAGCTAGTAAATTTAAGGCAATATAGTGTAATGCCCCCTGCAAGGAATTTTTTTCTCTGGTCAGCGTCATGAGAACAAATGAGGCAATAATCATAACCTCAAACCAAACGTATAGGTTAAATAAGTCACTTGTCGAAAAAGCGCCGGTGATACCGGTTATCATAAACCAAAAGGTAGGGTAAAATGCTTGCTTCACAGCAATACTTGAATCAGATGAACAGTAAATAGAAACCGCAAATGTTGTTAAGGCGGTAATCAATAACATCAGGCTGGAAAAGTAGTCTATTGTAAACGAAATGGCGAAACCTGCAGGGTAGCCTCCCAAATCCAGAAATAAAATCCCATGCTGTTGTACTTTCCAATTTAGATAAATAGTAACTGATAGATACAGTACTGCGCCAATATAATGGATGCTGCGTTGTAATTGCCCGGTATTTAAAAGCAATAATGTTATCAAAGCAGTTGTCAGGCTGCATAGTAATGGTGCACTTGCAAGATTACTCATAATAGCGTTTTTTTGTTCTGAGAGGAGTATCCTCTGGGGGGTTGTCGTACATGGGGTAACCACGTTTATGTAAAGTGCGTAAGATAATTAATGAAAAGGCAATAAGGGCGAATGAAATAACAATAGCGGTAAGAACCATTGCTTGCGGCAAAGGATTGCCTACTTTATCCGCAGGTTGAGCGTTAATGAATGCGGGTTGTGAGAAAAAGATCCGTCCAGCCAGCAAAATAATAATATTAATCGTCGAGGATACCAGAATTAAGCCATACAGCCACCGACTAAATTGCTTGCTCATTAACAAATACAAGGCAATTGCTATCAAAACTCCTGTCATGATTGCCATTAAACTCATTGTGCTTTCTCCAAAGCGACCAATATAAATAATACAGAAAAACAGGTGATAAGATAAATACCAATATCAAATAATAAAGGAGAATTAATCACCGCAGGTGCCCATTCTGACCAAACGCTGCTGAGAAAGATCCTGCTGCCAGCTATTAATCCCCATAAACCACTACATAAGAGCAAGATTAAGCCTATACATAGCCAGACAGTTAATGATAGTTTTATGATTGAATATAAGGCTTCTAGCCCATATGCCAGCAAGTACAACGATAGTGCTGATGCGGCAACTAATCCTCCTAAAAATCCGCCTCCAGGCGCATTATGTCCACGAAATAATACCCACAAGGAGAAAAGAAGCATCCAGCCCAGTAAAATTCGGGCTATTGTTTGCAGGATTAATGATTTCATTGCTCTTTACCCAAACGATATTGCAATAAAAAGTAAATGCCGATTGCGGCAATCAGCAAGACAAGTGCTTCTCCCAGTGTGTCAAGCGCTCTAAAGTTAACCAGTATTACATTTACTATATTGCGTCCATGCCCTAAAGTAAGGCTATGATTAATAAAATAATCACTGACTTCTGAGTTAAAAGGTTGCGGCCATAGTTTATCTACCATTATGGCTATCAATAGCCCAAGAGAGATGGCAATAGTTGCTCTTGATAAGCGGTGCCATTGCGTTTCTGATTGGATGGTTGGCCATTGAGGTAAACCAGATAAGCTGAATATAATCAAGATAACCATCAGTGTTTCAATTAATGCCTGAGTCATTGCCAAATCAGGGGATCCCTGAATGACAAAGAAAAAACTAAGCCCTAAGCCAAAAACACCCAGGGCAATTAATCCAGACAGAAATTGCGAAACAAACAATAGGCTTACAGATGGAAGAACCAGCCAGAGAAAGAGAACCCAAAGAAGCCAATCAGATGGTTTAATAATTGGATCAAGATATAGAGGCAAATCTGCCGTTAGCAAAATGCTTAATGGAATAGAAAGCGTCAGAAGGGTCAGGGTAATATAGCGATTCAAATAACCACTTTGCCAAAACAGAGTCCACTGTTTGGCAATCCAGAGGCTGCCTTTGAGGGCTGACTGCAAGATTCGTTGCGGACTAACTCCTCGCAATTGTCTAAAAGTATCTAATAACTCACGTATCCAATGTCGGTTAATATATAACAATACTGCCCCACTGATAGTAATTAAGCTAAGTACCAGAGAAGAGGTCATTTCTGCTCCACCCGGCAGAAGCGCAACGTCTTCTTGTCGTCCAAGGATGGTTTCAGTCGCAGGGGTTAAAATATAGTAATCAAGTGAAGCGGGGAAAATACTTAAAAGCAGAGTGATAATAGCTACCAATAATGCATTAACCGACATGTTAAAGTTTGCTTCTTTCACTTGTAACGGTCGTTGTTTCCCCCAAAATGGCCCCAGAATCAGCACATAGGCAATGGCAGCCATCATCATGTTGGCAAAGAGAACGACGAAAGTCAGAATATGGGATGCTATTGGAGCAGTTAAACTTGCTTCGTATACCAGCTCCTTAATATAAAAACCTAACAAGGGGGGCAACCCAGCCATTGATGCCCCTGCAACACAAACAGCAAGAAAGGTCACAGGCATGGCTCGGTGCAGACCACCGATTTTTTTTAAGTGGCGTGATCCGGTTTGATGCTGGATATCACCGACCGCCATAAATAAATTTGCCTTATACAGGGCATGAACTAAAAGAAAGGCAACAGCGGCTTTAGTGGTTAGGAAATGATCGCTGGCGAGAGTAAAAACAAGTGAGCCCAAGGCGGTTATTGTTGTATAGGCCAGTGTTAACTTCATATCCAACTGCCTAAAGGCAGCCAAGGCACTTATCAGCATTGTAATGCCGCCAATAGTAGTTAAGCTGATAAACCATAATTGGGATTCGGCAAACAGTGGGTGAAAACGTGCTAATAAGTAAATACCTAGTTGCACTAAGGTGGCCGAATGCAGATAGGCACTCACTGGGGTTGGGGCTTTCATTGCGCCTGGAAGCCAGAAATCGAAAGGAAACTGAGCGGACTTGGTGAAGACGCCGATAAAAAATAAAATTAATATCCAGGGAAAATAGGGGTGGTTATAAATTAAAGCGTAGTTGGTGATTAACTGGCTAATTTTTTGAGTGTCTGTTATTTGTGCCAGTAAAATAAAGGAAGCCAGTAAACACAGACCACCTAAAGTAGTAATATACAGCGCTTCTATAGCCGCTTTCCGTGCCGTGCGATGGCGGTGATTCAAGCCAATTAATAAGAAGGAGCAAACAGACGTTATTTCCCAAAAAACAAATAAAGTGATCAGATCATCCGCACAAACCGTTCCAAACATGGATAACATGAAGATGAACAGTATAAAATAATATCGCCCCAGGTAAGGGTTATTTTCAAAGTAGGGTTTGCTGTATATAACAATGGGTAAGCCAATTCCACTAATCAACAAAGTAAACAGCTGACTTAAGCCATCCAGACGAAAGGAAAAACTTATTCCCGGGGTTTTAAACCAGGGGAGGGCAAATTGAATCACTTTACCATCTGCTATATCTGGAGTTTGGTACAAAATAAGACAAAGGGTTGTTAAGGGAGCAAGGGCTAATAGCCAGCCTAGGCGGTTGTCACGAACTGCGCGAACAGCAACAGGTGATAAGAGGGAAGCAAGCAAAAAGATCAATAAACAGCCGATGATAATCATTGGATTTGATCGTTTTGACAATCAGTTATCAGGATAGACTCGGTAATTGTCGCTTTTCTATATTTAAGCATTGGCATCCATTGTCTATTTGCTTTTAAGCCTATGTATAACTTAAATTACAATGATGAATCAAGTGGTTATCCATATTTACGGCTAATTTTATTGTAAACCACTTGATTCTCTATCTCCTTGCCTTAATGCCTCGCGTCTTTCCTCGATTAAATTATGTGCTGCCACAATAATTGGATTATCTGATAGGTCTTCTTCCAAATAAGTTATTTTTCTATACTCTTCATAAGCAGCCAGTTCTTTTTCGCGCATATGAATCTCAAATTCTTTATAAAACGCTCGCCCCTTTTTCTCTCCTAAAATGTCCATAAACTGCTCAAATAGGCCGGTTTTGGGATTACTATAAAAACAAATGTTAACAAAAGGTTTTTGATAAATATTAAAGAAACGATAGGGTTTTCCAAGGAGCGCCGGAATTTGTTTAAATAATATGTCAACGCCCTCTTTTTGCGGCTTATTTTTTGCCTGGCATAGAAGCTCAATAATTTCCATTCGTCTCTCTTTGGGGATGATAACTGAGCGGACGGATGAGAATTTATTACCTCGGATAGGATGTAAGGGAGCATTTCCTACCCTGGCCCCTCGCTCAGAGAGTAATAGTTTTACATTACCATCTTCGAGATTTTTTAAAGTAGCGAGCACTCCATGGCCTTTAAACCCCGTCGCTTGGAAGGCAAGGCCTTCTTTCTCCAATGTGTTTAGAATCTCTCTGGGGGTTGTGTCGGAGAAAGTTTTATCGATTGCTGTCAGCAATAAGTTAAATTGAGGAATTAACTCTGGGTGTTTCTCATTAAGAAAGATTTTAAGATGGCCACTGAGGATTTGCATCCCTTCATCGAAGGTTCCTGAACCGAAGTTAACTGAAGTCTTAGGGAAATCAAGGACTTCATTTAGTTTTTCGCCACCGAAAATAAAGTACAACCTGCATCGTTGCTTGAATTCCTCATGATTTATATTGTAGGCGGTTAACAGTTTTTGCAGGATTCCTTCAGGTAATGTTCTTAGATGGGGAATGGTAAGGGCTGTGTCCCCTTTATTGTTTTTAGCAAAAACATCAGCTCCAGCATTTATTAATAATCGAATTGCGTTAATATTTTGGTGTACCAGTGCTGTGAGTAAAGGTGTATTAACTTCATTATCAGGTGTATCAACTGTTTCTTTTGATAAGTTGATTAATTCATTTAAATAACTATCCTGGTTGTGAATAATAGCCAAGTGTAGAGGTGTTTGACCCTTGGCATTTTTTTCATTAAGTAAATATCCATGTTCCTTAAGTAAATAGCTTACAGCAGTGCCGTAATACTTACTGGCGAGCGCTAAATGTAACAAGGTATTTCCTTCATTATCCTTTTCTTCCAGGGAGTAACCTTGTCGATGGAAAAGCTTGAGTACCTTGTCATAATTGGTGATGGCAGCCATTAATAAGGGAGTATGACCATTATTGTTTTTTTCTCCAAGCAAGAGGGGATTGAACTGCAAAAGTCGTTCAACAATAGGTTGCTTATGGTTTATGACGGCAATGGATAAGGCATTATTGCCGTCATTGTCTTTATCATGTATCGGTGGTGATTCCTGATCAAGTAAATAATGCACTATAGGCAGCCAGCCATATGCTGCTGCAATTAACAACGGCGAGTTATCTGAAGAATCCCTTA
Organism: Legionella sp. W10-070; assembly: GCF_900640175.1. Classification (GTDB taxonomy): domain Bacteria; phylum Pseudomonadota; class Gammaproteobacteria; order Legionellales; family Legionellaceae; genus Tatlockia. The sequence continues at coordinate 19,268 of NZ_CAAAJC010000019.1, forward strand.
CAGATAATGAGGCACCATGCTTAACTAGCCACTCGACGGTAGATAAATTGCCTTCCTGGACAGCATCTAATAAAGCCTGGTTTTTTTCTTCCTGAGTGCATATATCAAGCAGGAGGCTGGCTGTCTCCAGGTGATGAGAACCCAACGCCAACTGGAAGGCCGTTTTTCCTTGTTTATCTTTTTTATCCGCCGGCACGCCCGCTTCTTTTAAGCGTTGAACCACCTGGCTATGTCCATGCCTGGCTGCTGACATCAATGAATTTCGTCCTTCTTTATCAACTGACATCATGTCGATATTCTTTTCAATCAGGAAATTGACATTTTCTAGTTGACCTTGGGTTGCGGCGATGTTCACCGCATTCTCCCCGCGCTTATTTTTCCAGTGGATGTCACAGTTGCTTTTAATGAGGCAGTTAATGATCCTCAGATCATTGGTTCCCACAGCGATCAAAAAAGGGGTGTTTTGCTCATTGTCTTTGGGCTCAGTTCCTTCTTCTAATAGCTCTGATTTAAGGAGGAATTGAACGGCTTCAAATCGTTTGTTGTACACAGCAAAATGTAAGGCAGACCATCCATCATTTGCTTTGTAGTTGATAAATCCCTTCTTATCCGGGACGCTGTTTAATAGTAATTGATAGGCAGCTATATCGTTCAAGGCAATGGCAAGCAATGCAGCTCTGGCTTTCTCTGGATATCTACAGCGTTGAAGTTGCTTTTTTAATTGTTCATGGTTTTGAGTAACAATAGGGGCCGTTGCACGAGTTAACCTGGATATTCCTTGCAGTTTTTCGGCGGTTTCTGGAGCGGAGTATAGATAGCAACATTCAAGAGGTGAATAACCATTGTCATTGATTTGCTCAAGAATTGGCAAGTCGGCAGTGATGTTTTCTACCGCCTTAATAATTGCTTCCATAATGGCAGGTTGATTGAACCTTGCAGCAAGATGAGCCAGGTTATTTCCTTGTTTATCTCGCGCTAAAGAGGCGTCGATGTCTGCATAGTTAATATTATCTATGAATCTTTGAGTGTCCCCTTCTCGTATAGATTCACGCAAAATATCTTCAGGAAGCATGGCTTAAGCTCATAGTTGTTTGTATAAGTATAGATTACATCTAATCAACACAGATTCACCTATAAACTGGACTCTTTACATAAGAGTCCAGTGTCTTCTTCAATCCATAGGGTCGCGGTATTTTTTGATCTAAATAAAACAGGGCTATTTTCAATCAGATTTTTATATTGAGTGGAAACCTCTTGCGGTAATTTCTTGCCAAACCGTTGTTCCGAAGAACTATCATCATCCTGGTGATCATAATCTGAAAGCAAGATACGGGCACCGGTTTGGGTACAGATTATTTCGCTGATCTGTAACGGTTTAACTGAGGAGAATTGAATTATATCTATAAGCTCTATAACCGGAAAAATTAAGGGTTTGTCTGAGCAATAGCTTTTATAAGACCGTAATGTACCGTTGCTGGCGCTATATAAAGCTTTGATAACAGGGAGCATTTCTTCATCGGTTGGCCGATAGTGTCCGCTATCGTTGGTGACTTCCTGTAGTACGCCGTTTTCAAATAGTAAACTGCCAGCAGCCAGAACTTTTTTCCCATTTGCCATGAATGAATGATGCATGGTTTTATCACAAAGTAATTTGGGATTTTCTTCACAAGTCAAAACAAAAAGATATTCACCATCTAACCATTCGTTTTTAGAATCACTAAAAAAAATGTCTCCCTCATCCTCATATAGGTTAATGACATACTCTTTCTGTTTTTCTTTATCGATGTATTTATTTTCAAGGCCATTTTCTTTCAGGAACCTCATGGCTTTTCTTTCATTTTTAAATTCATATTTCAAAGAAATTTTACTATTGATTGGTTGACCATAGTACATAATGGCTTCAGGATAGTTATTTTTCATATCAGATCATTAATAGTTAATTGGGTCTAATTTTACGTGTTAAATATTAACCGTTTATTAAGCGATTTCGTTGACTATCCAGATTCTAAAGCAGGGTGTTTTTAGATTGAAAGTATGATTGGCGGCCATTTCCTTCTGCTCTCAAACAGAAAGCAGGCTACTCTCCGGCAAGGAGTTTTGACTCTGGAGAAGCAGCCTGTTTTTCTAGGGCTGTAAATCAAACAAAGTGTTGCCTGTTTTCATGTCAAAAGGGACTGAAAAATGCTCATGCACGATTTTCCAGCTGTCATTGACTTTACGATAGCAAACCGTTGCACGCATCCAGCTGTCCTGAATTTCACCTTTTTCATTAGTACCGCCACAGCGATTTAGGAAATGGCATAACGCCAAATCGCTATTAACCTCTATTTCTAATTCATGTATTTCAAAGATAGCTTCTCCCGGGCAGTAAGAAAGACAGGCTTCCCAATGTTTTTTATAAGCATCTATTCCCTTAAATTGAAGTTGGGATACAGCATCAAATGATCGAATATTGGGGGCATATTGGGACATGATTTTGTCGATGTCTTTTCTGGAAATTGCTTTGGCTGTTTCTTCAATGAGTTTACGAATAAGGCTTTCCTCATTTTTTGTATTCTTTACAGTACCCATAATTTCTCCTTGTTTTGTGGGGATATATTAAGTTTAGGAACGTCATATATGATTGCGAAGCATTAATTCTGCCGGATAGGGAGAGAGGTAACTTTGATTTTCAAGATAGGCTTGGGGGTAGTGTTTGAGGTGGTGTTTCAGCAGGGTGATGGGGACAATCAAAGGCAATAACCCCCGACGGTAACTATCAATAGCCTCAAGTAGCTCCTCTTTATCAAGCTTGCCTAAAATTTTTTTAAAATAACCAAAACAATGTTGTAATACATTAGCATGTTTTTTAGGTGTAGCCAGACAAGACAATGTCTTCATGAACAGATTGATGTAGTCATTGACAAAACTGTTCCAATCCTGGTTCTTTAAATGACTTATTTTTTGACCCAGTATACGGTAATTAACAGGATTATGTGCCATAAGGATTAATTTATGGCGGGTATGAAAGCGGATTATTCCGGCAGCAGTCAGGCCTGATTCGATAAGCTCTTGCCACTCTTTATAAATAAAAAGACGCTCAATGAAATTTTCACGAAGACGTGGTTCGTTTAATCGTCCTTCTTCTTCAATGGGCAGATAAGGATAATTACTCTCTAGTATTCGGGCAAAAATTCCTTGACCTGATAAAGGAGCCTGCCCTTTGTCCTGATAAACTCTAACCCGTTTCCAGCCACAGGTAGGCGATTTGCTTTTTAAGATATATCCGCTGATATTACCAAGTTGAGGCACGCAGTTTTGCGAAAATTCCCGCATCGGCATTGTATAATCTTGCCGGGGATTGTTCACTTCAACCAGTTTGGGATTTTGAGGATCTCCTGATAACCGAATGGCTGGCCTGGGAATACCAAGCCCTATAGAGACTTCAGGACAGATAGGGAAAAATTCCACATATCCGGCCAGGAAATCACATATATAATTATCTCGCTTATGACCACCATCGAAACGAACTTTATCGCCGAGCAGGCATGAGGATACGCCTAAGACAATGCGCTTTTTCAAACTATAATTCCTTATTGTAAAACCATTATATTCTTTTACAATGTAGACTAATTGTGCTGATTAAAACATAGTTGACAGATTTATTGTAAGAATAAGCTGGGTACTTAAGATAGAAGTCGAGGATTGATAGTATGTCCATAGCCATAGTTTGGTTTCGGCAAGATCTGCGTTGTCAGGATAATCCAGCATTGGCCATCGCATGTCAGAATCATGACATGATTATTCCTCTTTATATTGCTGATGATCCCCCAAAAAAGACAGTGGGTGAAGCACAGTGCTGGTGGTTGCACCATTCTCTCTCTGCTTTGCAACAAGAATTGCAAAAGCATGGTTTAAGTTTATGTTTGCGTCGTGGCTCACCCTTGTCCCATTTGCTGTCTTTCATTGAAGAGTATCCTGTTAAGGCCATTTACTGGAATCGATGCTATGAGCCTGATGCTATTGCCCGAGATAAACTAATTAAGAAAGAATTAAAAACACGTGGTTTAGATGTAACCAGTTTTAATGGGAGCTTACTCAACGAACCTTGGGATATTCAAACGCAAGATAATCATTACTACAAAGTATTTACTCCTTATTGGCGGCAGTGCTTAAAACAAATGAATGTACCCGCACCGCTTGCAATTAACCAATGGCCAAGATGTCCTGATTTTCATTCAGAAACCCTTGAGTATTGGAGGCTTCTTCCTGCGGAGCCTGACTGGGCAGAAAATTTTTCCAGCATTTGGCAGCCCGGTGAAAAAGGAGCTATAAAAAAACTGAATTATTTCCTTACTAATCATTTGCATGAATATAAAACGTTGCGTGACAAACCCTCCAGTTCAGCTACATCCAGACTCTCACCCCATTTGCATTTTGGTGAAATCAGCCCTCGACAGATTTGGCGAGCTGTTGAGCAGGAAATAGCGGGAGGAAATTGCCATTTGCCTTCAGCGGAGTGTTTTTTATCAGAATTAGGGTGGAGAGAGTTTTCTTATCATCTTCTCTATCACTATCCTCAATTGCCAAGCGAAAATTTCAGATCGGAATTTAATGCTTTTACCTGGCGGGAAGATAAACAAGCTTTAAAAGCATGGCAGCAGGGACTAACCGGGTATCCTATAATAGATGCCGGCATGCGTGAACTATGGCATACGGGTTATATGCATAATCGAGTACGGATGATTGTTGCTTCATTTTTAGTGAAAGACTTACTGATTGATTGGCGAAGAGGGGCTAACTGGTTCTGGAATACCTTACTCGATGCTGATTTGGCAAACAACTCAGCGAGCTGGCAATGGGTTGCCGGGAGTGGGGCTGATGCTGCGCCTTATTTCCGTGTCTTTAATCCAACGTTGCAAGGGAAAAAATTTGATGCGGAGGGCGATTATATCAGACGCTGGGTTCCAGAGTTGGCTACTGTCCCAAATCAATGGATTCATATGCCATGGGAGGCTCCGAAGCATGCGCTTTCTATCACTTTAGGGAAGGATTATCCTTTCCCTATTGTCGATCATTCCACTGCACGAAAGCGTGCGCTGGCGTATTATCAATCCATTAAGCAATAGAAAAACTATGCTCGATACTCGAGCATAGTTTTTTAAATCGTCTCTTCACAAGATAAGTCTCCAGAGCCGCCTTATAACGAGGGACATACCTCAAATTCTTGAAATAATTCAGAAATATTTCTAATCTCAGTCTGTGCTTGTTTTCTTTTTTCCTCAAAGAAACTATAAACCTTATAGCTTTCTTTCCTTGCTTGCTTCTCTTCTGCAATCAATTTACTTGCCACATTGCTATCGATAAAAGTAAGCTCGAAGTTATCCAGGATAAATTCAGCTTCTTCCATGCTGGTGATTGTTAGAACAGGGGCATCAGGGAAGCCCGCACGAGGTTCAAGGTATTTGGCTTCCATCTCATCCAGTCTTTCCAGCAGTTGGTTAGCGGTTTCAAAATCAATTAAGCTTTCTTGTGTATCTCCTTGAATTTTTTTGAATTCTTCGCTGTTCAAAGAGGGGATTTGAATAGTAAAGCGAGAAGGCTTGTAATTTGGATTCACGAAGGCTGGACCATAATATACCCCGGCCAGTACTTTCCTGATCATGAATACGTCATTTGTGTCGATAACACTTTTTTTTCCATGAGGAACCACACCGCTGACTTCACACTCCTGGCTAATATCCCAATCTTTCTCTGGATCTTCTGCGACTATCACTTTACGTTGACGTTTTAGGGTCTCTATTGACTTGGTGACATCTATGGAAATTTTAGGTGGATTGCTCGCAATAACCATGCCAAAACGGGCAAACCTTGTTGCGATATGCGAGTATTTTGTAGTTGAAACAAATTTATAATTATCATTAAAGACAGTGGCATAATCTTCTATACTACTGTTCTGTCCTTTTGGAGTGTATAAATCCAAAAAGGCTAAATTTTTAAAGTTATTACGTATGCCTCGAAAGACAATGGACATAGGGTGAAATGTAGCTTCATGATCCCCTGTTAAGTTGGCATGATGCTGCGCAATGCTCCAGCACTTTTGGGTGGCGCTCTTTATGGTACTTGAATACCTCCGTGAAGAGACAGGGTTGGAACTGTTAAAAAATAATCCTTTATTTAATAGCATCCTTGACTTATCTAATTCCAATCTTGCAGTGATACTAAGCCTACTACGCATATTAAACCCCTATGCAACAATGTTGCTAAAATAATGCTGAATATTCCTATACTTATAAGTCCTGTAATTTGTATAATGTAAGCGGTTTGCATTAAGGAAATCTTAAAAGGTGTGTAAAGAAATTGTAATAAAGTGTAAAAATCATCAAAAAAGCCAATAAACAACCATTTATCAGTGTTTAATAAATTCAATTTGTAAAATAAGTGTTCATTTATTGAAAAATAAGTTATAGTGTTTCTGGATTAAATTTAGGAGGATGGAGTATGTTAAAGGCAGGCAGGTTTTGGATTCGCCCTCTTGGTAACCAAAGCGTTAAAAAAAATAGTAAGCCTTCTTTTCTGATTGCTGGGGGAAACCCTGGAAAGTTAAGCACTTTCTTAAATGAGCAAGGCCATTTTGCCTTTTCTCCTAAACCTGAAGCCATAAGCAAACACACTGGCGTTGAGCCAAAAATTCCTTGTACTATTGTTGAAACAGATAGGGAAGAAGATCTAGTTAGCCATGTCACAGATTTTTCACAAAAGTAAGCATTAATTATCAACCCAAGTAAAAATAAGGAAATAATGGAAGGATTGGATAAATATACCTTGATTACGCTATAGCTCCATCAAGGCTACGAAAATTATACATTTTGAAAATTACAGAATAAGAGTTAGAGTGCTATGCTCGTGATAAAGTGCCCCCGCAAATGGGAAAGACCCAAGACCCGAAAATGGCGCGCCCGGAAGGATTCGAACCTCCGACCCCCTGGTTCGTAGCCAGATACTCTATCCAACTGAGCTACGGGCGCGCATACTGATGGCGGAGAGAGAGGGATTCGAACCCTCGATGGGATTTCTCCCATACTCCCTTAGCAGGGGAGCGCCTTCGACCTCTCGGCCATCTCTCCATCAATGGAGGCGAAGTATAGCAGGTATTTGATGCACGTCAACTCCTTAAAAAATCTTTTTTGTTATCAAATTCCAGAGTATGTTCTCAATTATTTTTTTAGTACGAAGGAGTGGGCGATTATCTATCATTTTGTCCTTTGATAAGGCGCGTAAGAGGCCTTATTTAATCGGTTCAGGCAGAAAATGATGCGAATCAGCGGCATTTGCCAAAAAACTTGATTTAGGACATGTCCTAAAGCTTACAAAAACTTGGGATAGCTGCTATCTTTTATGTTTTTAGAATATCATGAAACGATTGTCAGCTGCATGGCAAATATCAGGAGGAGTAATGAAGCATAAATCGAATTTAAGTGGTAGGGAAGTATATGTAGTTGATGGGAGCCGAACTCCCTTTCTAAAAGCAAAAGGGGTAGGGCCTTTTTCCAGCTCTGATTTGGCTGTAGCTGCAGGTATGCCTCTATTAAATCGCCAGCCTTTTTCTCCCTCAGAATTGGATGAAGTTATTATTGGTTCTGCCATGCCAGGTCCTGATGAGGCGAATATTGCCAGGGTAGTTGCTTTGCGTTTAGGTTGCGGTGAGCGGGTGCCTGCATTTACGGTGATGAGGAATTGTGCTTCAGGAATGCAGGCGTTAGACAATGCTGCGATGCAGATAGCCAGTGGCCGAAGTAACCTCGTGCTTGCTGGTGGAACTGAAGCTATGAGTCATGCCCCTTTATTATTTAATCAAAAAATGGCTGTATGGTTGTCGAGTTGGTTTGCTGCGAAAAGTGTTAGTCAGCGGGCGGCTTTGATTACAAAATTCAGGCCTGGTTTTTTGGCTCCGGTGATTGCTTTGTTAAGAGGACTTACGGATCCGATTGTCGGGTTGAATATGGGGCAAACCGCTGAGAAAGTCGCTTATCGGTTTAATATTACTCGTGAGCAAATGGATTCTTTTGCCAGCGAGAGTCACCAGCGTTTAGCGCTTGCTTACGCGGAAGGGCGTATGGAAGAAGTTGTGCCTGTCATAGATTATAAAGGCCGTGTCTATTCCCAGGATGATGGCATCCGTCCTGATTCTACCGTTGAGCGCTTAGCAAAGCTGAAGCCGTATTTTGACAAGAAATATGGAATGGTTACAGCAGGTAACAGCTCTCAGGTTACTGATGGTGCCTGCCTTTTGTTGTTAGCCAGTGCTGAGGCGATAAAAAAATATAATTTACCGGTTATCGGACGTATTATTGATTCACAATGGGCAGCCCTTGATCCTTCGCAAATGGGGCTGGGGCCTGTGCATGCAGCAACACCTATCATGCAGCGTCATAACTTAACACCAGCTGATATTGATTGTTGGGAAATTAACGAGGCTTTTGCCGCACAAGTACTTGGCTGTCTGGCTGCCTGGGAAGATAAAGAATATTGCCGGACTCAATTAGGTTTAAAACAACCCATGGGTTCTCCATCCCTTGCCAGGCTGAATAGGGAAGGAGGGGCTATTGCTGCTGGACACCCGGTTGGTGCCAGTGGTGCGCGTATTGTGCTGCATGTGTTGCAATCGCTTAAACATCATAATGAGAGTCGCGGTATGGCTGCTATTTGTATAGGTGGTGGACAAGGCGGAGCAATGTATCTGGAACGTGTGACAGAGGTGAAAGGACATGAATAATTATAAACACTGGACATTGGAAACTGACGCAGATCATATTGCCTGGTTAGCTATCAATCGGCAGGATACGGCGGTTAATGCAATTAATGACGAGGTTTTGGATGAATTAAATGGTATTCTGCAAGAATTGCCACAACTTCCTGACCTAAAAGGTTTAATTGTATACTCTGGTAAAAATAAGGGATTTATTGCTGGTGCAGATGTTAACGCGTTCTCTAAATTTTCAACACCAGCAGAAGCGGTGGATTTTTTAAGGAAAGGTCAGGCCGTTTTTTCTCGTTTAGAAGCTTTATCTATCCCAACTGTAGCAATGATTGATGGTTTTTGTATGGGGGGCGGTTTGGAGCTGGCTCTCGCTTGTGATTACCGGGTGGTAAGTGATGATAAAGATACCCGTCTGGGCTTACCTGAAATTATGCTGGGTATTCATCCTGGCTGGGGTGGTACGGTTCGCTTGCCACGATTGATTGGGGGTTTTAATGCCCTATCAAAAATGATTCTGACAGGTGCCCCACTTAGTGCGGAAAAGGCTAAGCATTTAGGTGTAGTCGATGATGTAGTGCCTCTGCGCCAACTTAAACGGGCGGCAGTCTATTTCATAATAAATAAACCGCCAAAGCATAAACCAGGTTTTGTTCAATCGTTGACAAATTATTCATGGGTGCGGACGTTTCTTGCCCCTTTACTTCGGTATAATGTAGCCAAGCGTGTCTCTAAAGAACATTATCCGGCACCGTATGCGACTATTGATCTTTGGGATAGAGAGGGGGCATCAGGCGATCGTGCTTACTTAAAAGAAGCTGATTCTGTAGAAAAGTTAGTCAGCAAAGGTGATACAGCAGCCAATCTTATACGTGCTTTTTTACTACGAGAGCGGATGAAAGCCTTCGCTAAAGAAAGTGATTTCCATGCTCAACATATTCATGTTATTGGCGCTGGCGTGATGGGGGGAGATATCGCTGCATGGTGTGCCTTACGTGGGCTACATGTTACCTTGCAGGATAAATCTCAAGTGCAAATTGCCCCTGCTATCGGTCGAGCGCATACTTTATTTAAAAAGAAACTGCGTAAACCCCGTTTAATTCAGGCAGCAATGGATAGGTTGATTCCCGATCCTGATGGGTATGGAATTGCTCGGGCGGATGTAATTATCGAGGCGGTATTTGAAAATCTTGCTGTTAAGCAAGAAATTATGCAACAAGTGGAAGCAAAGGCAAAAAAAGAGGCGATTATTGCCACCAATACTTCAAGCATTCCTTTAGACGAAATTAGTCAGGCGATGACGAATCCCCAGCGTCTGGTTGGCATTCACTTCTTTAATCCAGTTGCCAAAATGGAATTGGTAGAAGTGGTAAGCAGTTCCCAGACTTCAAAAGAAATTTGTCAACAATCTTGTTCTTTTGTTAATCAAATTGGCCGTTTACCATTACCTGTTAAATCAAGCCCCGGCTTTTTAATCAACCGCGTATTAATGCCTTATCTCATGGAATGTGTCCAGTTACTTGAGGAAGGATATAGTGGTGAAGAGATTGATCAGGCAGCAAAAGATTTTGGTATGATAATGGGACCTGTGGAATTGGCCGATACAGTCGGTATGGACGTCTGCCTGGCTGTTGCGGAGAATCTGACAACGCATTTTGGTGGTACAGTCCCACAAAGATTGAGGGATATGGTAAAAGAAGGCAAGCTGGGGCGTAAGTCTGGACAAGGGTTCTATCGCTATAAGAATGGTAAGCCGATCAAGCGAAAAACAAAAGATATAAAGGTAAACAAAGAAATAGCCAATCGCTTAATCCTTCGCATGGTGAATGAAGCCGCTTCCTGTTTGCGTGAGGGCGTGGTGGCAGATAGTGATTTATTGGATGGTGGTATGATTTTCGCTACCGGATTTGCGCCATTTCGAGGTGGGCCAATGAATTACGCCAGGCAATTTGGTCATGATAAACTAAACGAACTGTTTGCCAAGTTAGAGGCTCGGTACGGTGAGCGCTTTAAAGCAGATGCCAGTTTGTAGTTTGGTTCTGGCATACTGACGATTGTTATAGGTTCTTAACGCTGTTATCTGGATTCCGCGGCATTTGATTCTGGCCGCGGAATGGTGTTGACCTTTCTTCTTATCAGTCTGCATATTTCCAGCAGAATAAATTAAAATGGCTTGCTCTCTTTTTTGCAGCAGGTATTATTTTCTTTACCGTCTCTATTAATGAGATAACTTTCATGTTCGTTTTTTGTCGTTGTCAATTTTTTGGTGTATGCCTGGCCATGGTTGTTTTATCCCCCTTGTGGGCGACCACTTATGTGTTGCCTGCTCAAGGTGATGTGGTTGGGGAAATTCAGTACACTAATGCTGAAATCGGTGAAACGCTTGCTGAAGTAGGTATGCGTTATAATATAGGTTATTATGAGATAGCAAGAGCAAATCCTCAGGTCGATCCCTCAAGGCCATTATCACCCCATACAAGATTGGTTATTCCTTCCCAATTTATTTTGCCCGCGGTGCCTCGTCAGGGGTTGGTGATAAATTTAGCTGAATACCGCCTTTATTATTTTCCTCCTCATGACAACGTGGTTATTACCATGCCTGTCGGGATCGGTCGTGAAGGCTGGACAACTCCTTTAGGCGTCACTAAAGTTACCAGCAAGGAACGGGATCCTGTTTGGCGGCCTACTCCAAACGTTAGAGCCGAGGCGGCCAAAAATGGTACCCCAATTCCGCACGAATTTCCCCCAGGAGAAGGAAATCCCTTGGGACGTCACATTTTACGTTTAGGGTGGCCCACTTATCTTATTCATGGAACGAACCGGCATAATGGAGTCGGGGCGAGAGTAAGTGCTGGATGTATACGTATGATGCCTGAAGATATTGAACATTTATTTGGACTGGTGAATGTAGGCACTGCAGTACGGGTAATCAATGAGCCAGTAAAATTAGGTTACTCTCAAGGCTCACTCTATATCCAGGTACATCCGATATTGGCTGAGCAAAGGGGGAAAAATCTAAAAGACCTGGCTTTTTCTCAACTCAATCATATTACAGTGATTAATAAAGTAAATGAAAAAGTATTGGGGACGGAGCTAAGTTACCCTAGTGGAATCCCTAGAAAGATTAGCCAGATATGAGTGGATGCCATGAGCCAGGAGGAGCACAATCAAGCTTCCCAGTAAATCAATTGGATAATGCCAGCCAAGAAGCACGCAGGAGGCAATTAATAATAAATTAATCGGCAGCAGAGGGATAAACAGGGGCGGACACCAGCGTACCAAATAAAGACAAAGCCACGCCCATATTGCATGGAAGGACGGAAATGCAATCATGCCTCCTTTCATGGTGGACGGGGGGGTATGCTGACGAATTTCTTTAAACTTGATGCCTGTGGCATACTGATCTTGAGAAAAATGAGGGCTATCAATAAAACTGGCAGGAGCTAGCGTAGGATAAAAATAATATAAAGAAAAACCAATCAGTGCACTTAATAGTAATAAGCATAAGTATTCTCTTACGTAACCAAGTCGTTGCATAAAGATGACAACAACAGGTAAGAGACTCATTTGATACGGTAAACTATCATAAATGGGAATCAGTAAGTTTGTTAGCCATGGATAACTGACAGTCCAGCCAAGGATATCTCCGACATCGATGCCTAAGGCTGCTTCCATGGCAATTAATTTTTCATCAATGGGTTGAAAAGGAGTGTATTGAATGGCATTGGTGGCAAAAGCAACGGTTGCCATAACCAGAAAATAATAGATAAGTTCCCTGGTAATTTTGACTGCTCTACTTTGGCTTCCAAATTGTAGATAGCTTCCCCAAAATAATAGAAATAAGAGCGTTACTATTAGAGGTGTTTCTGGAGGAAAATAATTATTTCCAGGAAATTTAAAGATAAAATAATTAACAGCAAGAGCTATGGTGGCCAATGTAAGAATGATGAGGCCTGTAATTAAAGTGCAAGCTTTAGTAGGATGTTGCATACTCGAGTTGGCTATTCAGTATCGCTACTTTGTTGCTGTTTTTGTTTGATGGCGCGATGAATTTCTTCGCGATGAACTTCAATTGAACGCGGCGCTTCCACACCAAATTTGATATTACCATGCTCCAGAGTTTTAAATGCCACCACTTGAATAATCTTCCCATCAATGTTAATAGTTAATGGTTCTTCAAAAGGAATGGTTACTATGTTCATATAAAAAACCTCTTTAGTTTTTAATACGTTATATCGCATGACCCAGGTAAAAGCAACGGTTTGAGGACAAATTAAATAAGTTACAATTAATACCACCAAGCGCAGTTTTAATCGCCCGGAGCTATCAAAATATTTGCTCTATAGTAGAAAACAAGTTAATATTGTGCGTTTTTTTAACCTTGCCTTACCCTGGTTTCAAGGGAAGGCTACAATCCATAAGGAGAAACGATGAGACATTATGAAATAGTGTTTCTTGTCCATCCCGATCAAAGCGAGCAAGTACCAGCAATGGTTGAGCGCTATGAGGGAATTATTACCAAACATGAGGGTAAAATTCATCGCAAAGAAGATTGGGGACGTAGACAATTAGCCTACACAATTAAAGAAGTACATAAAGCGCATTACATATTAATGAACATTGAATGTAATCAGGCTGCTCTTGATGAGTTAAAGAATGCGTTTAAATTTAATGATGCAATCTTAAGAAACTTAATCATTAAACAGAAACATGCAATCACCGGGCCGTCTGCACTTATGAAAAAAGAAAAAGACGATCGGGCCGCCTAAGGAGTAGAAAAATGTCAGCACCTTATTTTCGACGAAAAAAAATGTCTCGTGAAACCAGCGAAATCGATTACAAAAATCCTTCGGATTTAAAATTATATATCACTGAAACTGGAAAAATTGTACCTAGCCGTATTACGGGCACACCAACCCGTCCGCAGCGTGAATTGGCAATAGCGATTAAGCGTGCCCGGTTTCTGGGCTTATTGCCTTATTGCGATAGCCATCGTTAAGAAATGATCCGTTCAGGCGAATTATTGCGCAAACAAGGTCATTTTCTGTTAGAGAATGACCTTTATGCATGGGCTTCTATTGCAATTTTAGCTTTAATTCCTTTTGCAACCTGGTTATCAGCAGCTATTGTTGCCCTGATAACCCTGCGTAAAGGAATGAGTAGCGGTTTTCCAGCATTGGCAATAGGCATTGTCACCCTATTGGGTTTGTCGTTAGTGTTCAGCTCTTTATCTGGTGGAATTGTGCCTGCTGTTATGGCCTTTTTACCCTGCTATCTGGCGGCTTCTGTGTTGCGGGTATCAGCAAACTGGCGACTGGCGGTAAGCTTTATTGTGGTTCAGGCTTTGGTGGGTATCCTCCTGGTGCATTGGTTGGCTCCTGAGTTCATTGCAGGGCAGTATCAATTAATCCAGAACATCCTCAAGGAATTAGAGCGTGATGGTTCTATAGCTGGTTTGTTTAATAACCAGGAAACGATGGATCCTATGGTGATTGCCAATTACATGCTAGGACTGCAAGTGGTAAGTATCGCTTTATCGGCAATTATCTCCCTTATGTTGGCACGTTCTGTTCAAGCCAGGTTGTTTTATCCTGGCGGTTATCGTCAGGAAATGCTTGCTTTTCGTGCGAGTGTCTGGGGGGTGGTTTTCCTTATCATTACGGCGTTGGGCGCTTACCAAGGTAATCCTTTGGCGATAAGCTGCTTGCCAATACTTGTAGTGTATTACCTTGGTGCAGGACTGAGTTTGGGTTTTAATATTTTGACTAAGGGAAAAGGGCTTGGGGCGTTGGTTTTATTATTAACTCCTTTAATCCTGCTACCCTTTGTTATGATGCCGATTTACGCTATTTTAGGGGCTTTGGATAGTTTATTTAATTTTAGAGTATATTTACCCGCTAATGCGAGTAAAAAATAAAATGGGGTATTAAGATGGAAGTTATTTTATTAGAAAAAATTAGAAACCTGGGAAATCTGGGTGATAAAGTTAATGTTAAGGCAGGCTATGGCCGTAATTTTTTAATTCCTCAAAGTAAAGCTGTATTCGCTACAGACGAGAACATTAAGCGCTTCGAGGAGCGTCGTGCAGAGCTTGAGAAAAAAGCGCAGCAGACATTAACTCAGGCTGAACAACGTGCTGCTAAATTAAACGATACGACGGTGGCTATTTCTGCAATGGCAAGCGAAGAAGGCAAGCTTTATGGTTCAGTTGGTCCCAATGAGATTAGAGACGCGCTGAAAGCCAAGTCTATTGAAGTGAGCAAGCGGGAAATTGTAATGCCAGAGGGACCTATCCACTCGGTTGGCGATTATGCAGTAGAGATTCATGTCCATACCGATGTTATTGCAACGCTTCAGGTGCAAATCGTAGCAGCAAAATAATCTGAAGTATTCCTTTAAAAACCTGCTTTTCGGCAGGTTTTTTCTTAAATATCCATATCAATTTTTTATTGTGTCATTATAACCATGGTTCAAATTTGTTTGCTATAATCCGTTTATGTGTCATTATTTAACCATTTTGGTCATGGAAATAGTGAAGTGCTGAATAAATCAGATACCTACGAATTGATCTTTGATCAAAAGTTGACAAGTTTGCGATTTATTTACGAGTTTACACAAGGATACTCTAAAGGCGATGATATTTATGTCTATACTGATTTGCTAGTATATTTATATACACAGGATAAAACTCGAAGTTTTATTAAGCAAACAAAAAAGCAAATCCTAGACACCATTTATAATCAGTGTATTTCGCAAGATCCATTCCGTGTTGTGATATTAAAACTAAATTATTTTTTACTGGAGGGGGTGAATACTGCTTCTATCAGTGAGTTTAGTCAGTTTTTAACTTCAGATACCCGATATGCTGATATCTGCATGAAGCTTTTAGGTGCCGATGTTTTTGGTGAAAATAAAAATAGCCTGGTGGAGTCTTTGCTTAAAGACTCTGTAAATAAATACAATGCTTATCTTTTGCAGAAATTAAAGGCATTTTTCCCTGAACAATTTGATCAGATGTTAAAACTTAGAGCTGATGATGAAGTAAAGCTTATTGATAAAATGTTAAAGCTGGATGAAAAAGATAGCTATGAATTCTCTTTTTATATGCAGCAGTATGTGAATGGTTTTGGGAATATTAACTATGAAGGGGGCTTGCTAACTTGTGCGCAGATAAGCCGTAGAAAAGTAGATTATGAATTCTGCCCTACTGTACTGGATATGAGTTGTGCTAAAAATGAATTTGAAGAATATGTAAGAGCTGTAAAAGCACATGAGGGACATCTCAAAGAAATATTCGTCATTGCTGCAACACATTGGTATGCTGGTGTTATTGAGATAGATGAAAGCGGTAAAGCTAATTTACTGATTATTGATTCTTTGGGAAGAAATACAACTTATTTTCCGCATAATATCATTACAGCTTTTAAGAAATACTTTCCGGATTCAGAAATTTATTTTTCTTCTGAAAAAAGGCAGCACGCGCCTGTGGGATGCTCGGCATTTTCTTTGGATGATGCGGTGCACTTATATACTTTGGAACGCTATTTAGAGGAAAAATATGAGACGGGAGGTTTGTTCAGCTATTTAAGAAATAATATCATTTCACCTCATTATAAAAATTCTTTTTTAAGCGATGAAATCCGAATTAACCTCTGCAGGCTTCCTGTAAGTTTACTTCGTACCAAACAATCGAGAAAGCTACTATCAGATTTATTTCCAAGTAGAAATCAGTCTGAGTTGAGTATTCCCGTTAATAAAAATAATCAGACAGTAGAGAAAAGTACAAATGAAACCTTTGAGGAAGGAATAAATACCAGGTTAGAAGAAAAATTGGCTAAAATGGCAAAATATAATGCTAAATTTTTGCTGTCATTGGCCTCACCCTTAGAAGCTCCATCTCATATGTCGAAACATTCGTTGGTAAGCTTTCAGGAAAGAATGCAGAATAAAGATAAGCCCCTTAATTTGAATTAAACGTTTCTTATTTCAAATATACTGGCTCGAAGGGTTGTCAGCTTAATAGCCTTCTAAATAAACAACCTCGTAAGCAGGTTCTTCATAGGGATGGGATGCTCTAAGTGCTTTTACTGCTGCCTTAATATGAGCGGCGTCACAAAGCATCTCTACTTTATATTCAGAAACCAGGGTTAATGTATTTAAGGTGCCAATAGCCGGATTTGCTCCAGGGAGGGGCTTAAATTGCCCCTGTCCTAAACACTGCCAGCAGCAATGCTCGTAATCGCCCTGTCTTCCTGCTCCCGCCTCAAATAATGCCTGTTTGACCTGTTCCAGGTGACTCTCAGGAACGTAAACAGATAGTTTATACCGGTTTAACTCTTCCATTTTATATTGCATCCCAAGCTGGGCTTTTGAACCACATTGACGGGTTCATTTGCAAGAATACTGTCCAGCGCGTTGCGGATGGAGCTGCCTGTAACCGCGATTGTGTTTCCAGGCCTGGAATCATCGAGTTGGCCGCGATAGACAAGGGCAAAATTGGAGTCAAAAACATAGAAATCAGGTGTACAGGCTGCCTGGTAAGCTTTCGCGACTTCCTGCGTTTCATCATAGAGATAGGGAAATGGATAATTATGCTCAGTAGCGGTCTTTTTCATATTCTCGGGGGAATCATCCGGATAAGTTTCTACGTCATTGGAGTTTATCGCTATAAAATTAATACCCAGTTTCATGTAATCATTGGCTAATCTTGTCAATTCTTTGTTGATATGTCTTACATAAGGACAATGGTTGCATATAAACATAATGACGGTGGCTTTACTCTCAGGCGAGCTATTTAAACTAACCGTGGAGCCGCTTACCGTGTCCAAAAGGCTAAATTGTGGAGCATAGGTTCCCAGAGGTAACATAGTTGAAGGTGTTTTAGCCATAAATTTTTAACCTTATGAAAAAATTAACTTTAAAATTGCAATAATAGCAAAAAGCGAGTTAAGTATCGCCCACAATAGTGCGACTGGTTTTCCTTTATAAACCGTATAGAAAGCATAAACTGCTACGAAGAAACTGCCAAGAAAAAATATCCATTGGTTTTCATAGGAAAATCCAATAGAGAGAATGGCAATGCCGAGGATACCTGTGATAAGGAAAAAATTATTCAGTTGTCCGCTTAAAAAGTAAAAGGTTAATAATTGAAGACAAAGAAGGAGAGGTAATGCTAGTTGAATGATAGTACCAATTCCCAGGAGGATTGCGCCGTGACCTGCCATTAAAATTATTTCAAGCGCTATAAAATAAATAAGCTTAAAATGAATTGATGTGATTAATAAGAAGGCAGATCCAATAACATAATATTTTTGTGCAGGTGTTTGCATTAGCCCGGAAAGCAATATAAGGGAGCCAATTATTCCGGTCAGTAGAAATAATTTATCCTGGATCTTAATGTTTAATGTGCTTACCAACGTAAATAAATTCCCTTTCGAATTGCTTCATTAATAACGTTATCTTGTGTTTTATTGGTTGATACCCAGTAGTTCCCCATATTACTGAGGGCAAACTTAACGCGTGGGTATTGGCACACTTCCAATACATCACGACAATTAATTTTTTTTATCTCTTCACTTTCTTTAGAAAAGCATTGAAAATGCAGGTTTTCAACATCTGAGGCAAAAGCGGCCCAGTTTAGCGGATCCAGCTTGGCTGTAAGAGAGGGGCTCATAAAGACTTCCCTTGTTTCAATCCGCTGTAGCTCAACTTGCTTGTTACTACGATTTTGAATTAAATAAAAAGCCTGTTGTCCACTATCATTAACAATCAAATATTCTTCGCTAAAACCAAAGCCCGTTACTTCACAGCCATGTGGGAATGGACTATTTGTATGCTTGGCTGCAAAGGCATTATTTAAAAAAGCTGTAGCGACCAATATCGGCATGATTGCCTTACAAAATGCCATGAGAATCCTCTTGCTGTTAAAATCAGCTATTTTAATGATAACTGCTTTAAAAGGGAATCAGTCTTTTTACTTTCCACTTGGTAAAATTTCAGAACGGGTTATCGGTGAATAAGTGCGATAAATGCTAAGCACTAAATACATAATAACATAACTTAAAGACAAGAATAGCCAAATATAATCTATGCTTGGATAACTCCATAATACAAGCGCAGAGCTAACTCCATAAATTAATGAGAAAATATGCATCATAATTTTTAAAGCACGGTATCTTGTCAGGTAGTCAAGGCGGGAAGGGTATACGTACTTAATCGGCACAAAAATCATTATGCACAAAATCGATAATATCCATGCATTGGTGTACATCGAAGTATCGAAAATAAACATATAGAATACAGCGATATTCCAATAACAGGGAAACCCTTTAAAAAAATGATCTGGCGTTTTCGCATCTGCCTGACAAAATTGATAGGATGAGGTGATGGTGATCGCTATTATTATGAATAACAAGTAGCCAGAAGGCAGCATGTCAGGTTTTACGTAAAGAAAAAAACAAGGCGTAATGACATAATTCAGATAATCAACAATGTTATCGAGCAAGGTACCATCGATTTTTGGCAATACTGACTTGACCCGCACAAGCCTTGCCAGTGTCCCATCGACTGCGTCAATTACTACCGCAATGGCCATCAGCCATAAAGCGTGAACGTATTCATGCTGGTAAATTTTTACGAGAGTGAGTACTCCGACACAAGCGGCACTTGCTGTAAATGCATGTACAGCCCAGGCAACCAAATAATGAGCGGGGTGGTAGCCCAGTTTTTTATTTATCATTTCTGATCCTAATTTAGATATCATATTTTTATCTTAGTGTTTATAGTGTTCTCAACAGAGATGACTATTAGAAACTAGCAAAATAGTAACAACAATCAAAACCTGTGTGCAAGAAAACAAAAGTTTTCTGTCCAATTATTTTAGAATGGCGCTTTATTTTTACCTTTCTGTGGTATTCAAACGAAAAGACTCTAAGCTTATGGGTATTTGCGTCAAATTTTCCATAAGCTACACTGAAAGAAATGTCAGGGAGACACATTATGATTATTCGTACCATCAACCCGGCAACGGAAGAAGTTTTGCAGGAATACCCAACATTAAGTGATAAACAAATATCAGCTTATATTGATGCTGGGCAGTTAAGTTTTAATGTCTGGAAAAAATCAGCTTTCTCTCTGCGTGCACAGGCGATGTTAAAGCTGGCTCAATTACTTAAGGAAAAGCAAGATGAGTTGGCTTTATTGATAGCTAATGAAATGGGGAAGCCTGTCAGTCAGGGAAGAGCGGAAATTGAAAAATGTGCCTGGGTTTGCGAGCACTATGCCAGGAATGCAGAAAATTACCTCCAACCTCGCATGATTCAAACTGAAATGAAAAAAACGTTAGTAGGCTACCAGCCTCTTGGGATAGTATTTGCTATCATGCCCTGGAATTTTCCTTTTTGGCAGGTATTTCGGTTTGCAGCTCCTACCCTCATGGCTGGAAACGCTGCAGTTTTAAAGCATGCTCCTATTTCGACAGGCAGCGGTAATCGAATTGCAGAATTATTTCTGGAAGCAGGGTTTCCTCAGCATCTGTTCCAACATTTTGTTCTCGATAATGAGCTGGCTTCAAAAGTAATTGCTAACGATAAAATCGTAGCGGTTACCTTAACAGGCAGTGAGCAGGCGGGCTCGATTGTTGCCTCTAATGCCGCTCGCCATTTGAAAAAAGCAGTGCTGGAGCTTGGCGGTAATGATCCCTATATTGTGCTTGAAGATGCGGATCTTGATCTGGCTGCCAAGGCTATTGTCACTTCACGCTTAAATAACACGGGCCAGGTTTGCATCGCAGCCAAACGCATTATTGCTGTTGATTCTGTCCATGATAATCTGGTAGAAAAAATACAGGCGTTAATGGCTGACTACAAAATGGGAAATCCCTTGGATGAAAAAACCAACTTAGGCCCTATGGCGCGCGAAGATCTCAGGGAAACGCTTCATAAACAGGTATTAAAAAGTGTAAAATCAGGCGCAAGATTAATTGAAGGCGGTCAAATACCGACAGGAAAGGGCTTTTATTATCCTCCTACTTTGTTGCAGGACGTTAGCAAAGGAATGACGGCGTTTGACGAAGAATTGTTTGGTCCCGTTATTGCTGTTGTCAGGGCAGAAAATGAAACGAATGCAATTCAGTTGGCAAATGAGTCTCAGTATGGACTGGGGGCTGCTGTGTTCACCCGTGATTTGGCACGGGGAGAACATATTGCCCGATACGAAATTGAAGCTGGGTCATGTTTTGTAAATACGTTCGTAGCTTCTGACCCTCGAGTTCCTTTTGGCGGCATCAAGCGTTCAGGTTTTGGGCGAGAATTATCCAGGGAAGGAATTTTGGAATTTGTTAATACTAAAACGGTATCAGTACATGACAGCTAATAACCACAGCAAGCAATACATCCATATCTCGACAAGTCAGCAAATCATGTATTGTTATGAAGATGATGTACTTTATAGGTCTTATTTAATTTCCACAGGAAAAAATGGGCTGGGGGAGCAGCAAGGCAGCGAATGTACCCCTCGAGGCTGGCATCAGGTGCATTCGAGGATAGGTCTTGATGCACGACCGGATAGTGTCTTTGTTGCCCGCCGATGGACCGGTGAGGTTTACTCTCCGGAACTGGCATGCCAATATCCCGGGCGTGATTGGATACTTACGCGCATTCTTCAGCTTGATGGGCTTGAGCAGGGGCGTAATAAAGGAGGGGATGTTGACAGTTTACAGCGGTATATCTATATCCACGGTACGCCAGAGACTACGGTGTTGGGTAAACCTGGCTCCAGAGGCTGTATTCGTATGCGTAATTCGGACATAATTGAACTGTCGGATTGGGTTATGGTAAGGGCTCCTGTCTATGTTGACTAATTCAGATTCATTGTCAGGCATGATAAATGAATACAATAAGTAGTTAGTCTTTAAAAAATGAATTATTTGATTAAATAAATGCGAGACTGTCGTGTAAGTTGCCTTATAGAAGTATATAATCTGTCAATTTGTTTTCATGCCTAAATGAGGTGAATGAATGTCTTATAAATTCGAAGAGGGTAAAGATTTAATCATTGAAGCAGTCGTTGAGCGATTGAAGCAACGGATGGACAGTGAACAAGCCAAGCTTTGCTCTGAATTTGTTGAGCAATTTTACGGGACAGTGGCATTAGATGATTTACGTGAATGGGATGTAGAAGATCTTTACGGTGCGGCAGTTAATTTCTGGTCGCTGATTCAGCAGCGCGCTCATGAAGAGACCAAGATTCGCATTTACAATCCGGATTTTGAAAGGCACGGTTGGCAAACAACGCATACAGTAGTAGAAATTATTACTGAGGATATGCCGTTTTTAGTTGATTCGCTACGTATGGTGATTAACCGTTTAGGGCTTGTTTCCCATCTGATTATCCACATGGGAGGGTTGCGTCTTCAGCGGGATAAAGATAATCAGGTAACCGCTATTTTTCCCCGTAAAGGTGAATTTAATAACAACAATAACGGAATATTAACCGAAGCTGCTATCTTTATCGAAATAGACAGACAAACGGATGCTTCAGTTCTTGAAGATCTGCATTGTAACTTTGAGCGAGTATTGGAAGATAATCTTGTTGTCGTGAAGGACTGGGGATTAATGCGTGAAAAAGTCCGTGAAGCGATTGACGAGCTTGATAAAGCGTCTGCAGTGCTTGACCGCGATGAAACAGAAGAAACCAAAGCATTTCTGCACTGGATAGAAGACCATCACTTTACTTTTTTAGGTATTCGTGATTATGAGTTAGTTCAGAAAGGTCAGGAAACAATTTTACAACCCTTGCCGGAAACAGGTCTTGGCGTTCTGCGGCAAAGCATGAGCAAGTCAAGCGCCCGCAGTATTTCCGCAATGACTCCGGAAGCCAGAGAGTTAACGCTGTCCTCGCGTATTTTAGTAATGTCAAAGACAAATACGGAAGCAACGGTTCATCGGCGTGCTTACACTGATTATATCGGTATTAAACGATTTAACAAAAAAGGTCAGGTGATTGGTGAGCGTCGTATTATAGGACTTTATACGTCGGCAGCTTATAATACAAATCCAAAACATATTCCTTTCCTGCGCCATAAAGTTGCATTAATCATGAATAATTCTAATTTGAATCCTCGTGGTCATGCTGGCAAGGTTCTGTTAAATATTCTGGAGACGTTGCCTCGCGATGATTTAATTCAGGCATCTGAAGATGAGCTGCTTGAAATTGCAATGGGTATTTTCTACATGCAGGAGCGGCGTCGGATCCGGATGTTTGCACGTACGGACGTTTATCGTCGTTTTGTTTCCTGCCTTGTGTATGTGCCGAAAGAACGTTTTAACACTGAATTACGGCAGGCGATGCAAAAAATTCTTGCTGAGAGCTTTAATTCTAATGAAATCACTTTTTCCACCTGGTTTGGTGAGTCGGTTCTTGCTCGTATCCACTTTATTATAAGGACCAATCCTCAGGATACTACTCAATGGGATTTTAAAGAAATTGAGAAAAAACTCATTGAGGTAGGACGTACATGGGCTGATGATCTGCAACATTTCCTTTTTGAAACCTTTGGTGAAGAAAATGCCAATCGGCTCTTTGCGCGTTATAAAGAAGCATTTCCTGTTGCCTATTCAGAAAACTTCTCTCCAAGGACTGCCGTTTATGATATTAAACATATAGAAGCATTGTCTCCAGATAACCCGCTGGTAATGAATTTCTATAAAATGATGGATGAAAGATCGGAAAGTTTTCGATTAAAGATTTATCAGCATGGGGTTACGATTCCTTTATCAGACGTCTTGCCTATTATTGAACGGCTTGGCATGAGGGCGATCAGTGAAAGACCTTATTTGCTAAAATACGAGGACAAGGAAACCTGGATTAATGATTTTGCCCTTCAATATACTCGCGGTGATTATTTTGAAATTGATAATATCAAGGATTTATTTCAAAATGCGTTCGCCAGTGTCTGGTTTGGCGAAGCAGAAAATGATGGTTTCAACCAACTAGTCCTTGCTGCTTGCCTGGATTGGCGGCAGGTGTCTGTTTTACGAACATATGCTAAATATTTTAAGCAGATTGGGACTACATTCAGTCAGGAATATATTGAATCTGCTTTAAATAATAATGCCCTTATTACTAAAAAACTGATTCATCTTTTTGAAAAACGTTTTAACCCGGCAATAGAAAAAAATCGAGAAGAGGATTGCCAGCAAATCGTTGATGAGATATTCACCGAGCTGGAGGGAGTAGCTAATCTTGATGAAGACAAAATCATCAGACAGTACATTCAGGCAATTCTATCTACGACAAGAACTAATTATTATCAAACCGATCGGGGAAGTTATAAAAATTATATTTCTGTCAAATTAAACAGTAAAGCAATTCCTGGTGTACCTAAGCCTTATCCGATGTTTGAAATTTTTGTTTACTCTCCTAAAGTTGAGGGTGTCCATCTTCGTGGTGGGCGAGTGGCAAGGGGGGGATTACGTTGGTCTGATCGTCCAGAGGATTTCCGTACGGAAATATTAGGTCTGGTAAAAGCACAGCAGGTAAAAAATGCTGTTATTGTTCCTAGCGGTGCAAAAGGAGGATTTGTTCCTAAACAGTTGCCGGTTAATGGTACACGTGAAGAAATTTTAGCAGAAGGGATTGCCTGTTATAAACTTTTTATTCGTGGCCTATTGGATATCACTGATAATTACAGCCAAGGCACAGTAGTTAAACCTGAAAATGTGGTTTGTTTTGACGAAGATGATCCTTATTTGGTGGTCGCTGCGGACAAAGGAACTGCGACTTTTTCGGATATCGCGAATGAAATCTCGCTTGAATATGGCTTCTGGCTGGGTGATGCCTTTGCTTCAGGTGGTTCGGTGGGCTATGACCATAAGAAAATGGGAATTACCGCAAGGGGTGCCTGGGAGTCTGTGAAGCGTCATTTCTATGAAATGAATCGCGATATTCAAACCAGTGATTTTACTGTGGTTGGTATTGGTGATATGGCAGGTGATGTATTTGGTAACGGCATGTTGCTTTCCAGGCATATTAAACTGGTTGGGGCATTTAACCATCAGCATATTTTTATTGATCCCGACCCTGATCCTGAACTGAGTTTTCAGGAACGTGAGCGCTTGTTCCATTTGCCCCGTTCGAGCTGGATGGATTATGACAAAAAACTAATTTCTAAAGGCGGCGGTGTCTTTAATCGCAATGCCAAATCAATTCCTGTCAGCAAAGAAATGAAAGAGTTTTTTGGTATTAAGCAAGCGACAATCGAACCTAATGAACTGGTCCGTGTCCTTCTAAGGGCCAAGGTTGATTTATTGTGGAGTGCTGGCATTGGCACTTTTGTCAAAGCGCATACAGAGAGTCATAGTGATGTAGGTGATCGAACCAATGATGCTATCCGCATTAATGCGAAACAGCTGCGCTGTAAAGTGGTTGGTGAAGGCGGTAATCTTGGCTTGACCCAGTTGGCCCGTGTTGAATATGCATTGAATGGCGGGCTGATCTATACGGATTTTATTGATAACTCTGCGGGTGTTAACTGCTCGGATAAAGAAGTAAATATTAAGATTTTACTCGATAGTATAGTTTCGACAGGTGATCTGACTGAAAAGCAACGTAATGAATTATTAAGTGAGATGACAGACGAAGTGGCTGCTTTGGTCTTACGGGATAATTTTGCTCAACCACGCGCAATCAGCCTTTCAGCGACTCAGGCAGGAAAGTCAGTAGAGCTTCATAGTCGTTATATTAATGAGTTGGAAAAAAGCGGTAAGCTGGATAGGGAGCTGGAATTTCTGCCTAATGAAAAAGTATTAATGGAACGTAAATTAATGGGACAGGGTTTGACCAGACCAGGCATAGCGGTATTGTTATGTTATACCAAAACGATTTTGAAGGAGCAGCTTCTGGCTTCCAATGTTCCGGAAGATCCTTATCTCAAAGATCTGCTGATTGGTTGTTTTCCCAAACCGTTGCAGGATCGTTTTAGCAAGCAGATGCAAAATCATCCATTGAAGCGTGAAATAATTGCAACCAGATTGAGTAATCTGGTTGTTAATGAAATGGGTTTTACGTTTGTATATCGTTTACAAGATGAAACGGGTGCCCCTGTATCGGCAATTATCAGGGCTTATATGATTGCAAGAAGTGTGCTTGATCTTGAAACAATATGGAATGAAATTGGTGCATTAGGGATTAAAGTACCCGCTGACAACCAAAATGAATTCATGATGTTATATATTCGATTGCTCAGGAGAATTACCCGATGGTTTTTACGTAGTCAACGGATGCGTTTGAACATGAGCAAAGCAGTTAAATATTATGCCCCTGGGGTACGCGAGCTTAAGAGGGCTTTACCCGATCTGCTGAGTGAAGGAAATCGGGCGCAATATGATAAGCATTTTAATGAATATGTGGAAATGGGTATATCTGAGCGTTTGGCGCATGAATTAACCATTACCCGTGCATTGTTTTCTGCGCTTGATATTATCGAGGTGAGTTATCAGACAGAAATTGAGATAGCAAAAATTGCAGAAGTCTATTTTAATATTGGAGAATTCCTGGATTTGAACTGGATTCGCTCACAAGTTATTTCTCATCCTACTGAAAATCATTGGGAGTCATTATCGAGAGAAGCCTTGCGTGATGATCTGGATTGGCAACAGAGACAATTGACTGCGGGCATCATTAATCTTGCGGATAAAAAGAAAGATTTTATGAAGTGCTTTACTTCCTGGTCTGAAAGCCATATGACGTTGATTGACAGGTGGCGTCATGTGCTGGCGGATTTGCGCTCCAGTTCAGCACTTAACTATACTATGTTTTTTGTCGCTATCAGGGAGTTACTGGATCTTACTCAGACAACGGTGCAAATGTCCTCAAAAGAAGGGGCTTTGGTTTAAGTCAATGCAGGGTAAGATCATTATTTGCGCAATATGATTTTGTCTTGTTTTTACTCAGGGCAAGATCATACTATTTTGGCAATAAATAGCTTTTTCAAACGGATTTATAAACTGATTTAAAAATAGATCCCGCCATGCGTGGCAATAACAAAACTATTGCATAGTATAGTCAAAGTATGATTTTGCCCTGGTTTTTATCTGGGGTGCGATTAAAACTGTGGTTGGCAGCAATTAATGGCTCGGATGGAGCGTCAGCAAAATCCGGGATCAGAGCTTGATAGTAAACTGATGCTCCCGGTTCGCTGTACTCCACCCAGGAAACAACTTTCAAGAAAAAACCGCAATAATCGCACCCTTTTACCTGATGAAACTTGCAGCTCGGGAATCTTTCTGTTAAATAATATATTATTTTTAAAGGAGTTTTAATGAAAAGAAGTGCTGTGATAAGTTATTCAAAGGAATCCAGGTTTTTCCATTGGTTTATTGCTGTTGTATTGATTTTTATGCTGTCCGGCAGTTTCTTTCTGGGGGATTTGCCAGAGCAGTATGTTTCATCAGGTTTTATTATCCATAAATCAATAGGTCTTACTATCTTGTTTTTAATGGTTTTGCGCCTTATATGGATTCTTCATTCAGGCAAGCCGCCCCTCCCGACTTCAGTTGCTCCCTGGGAAAAGTATCTGTCGCGCATCGTACAATATAGCTTATATGCCTGTGGTATTTTGATGCCGCTAAGTGGTTGGATAATGTCTACAGCAGCCGATAAGGCACCAGTTTACTTTGGTCTATTCTCAATACCATTTCCGGGCATAGGGCCAAACGAGCCACTGTCTCACTTGATGAATACGGCGCATAAAACGATCGCCTGGATTTTTATCAGCCTTATCGTGTTGCATGTCCTCGGTGCATTGAAGCATCATTTTATTGATAAAGATAACGTATTACAACGCATGCTAAGCGGCCGGTAGCTCTTAACTTCAGGCTCGTTACCAAGCAGTAAGTCCATAAGAACTTACTGCTTGATAACGGGATTAATCTTTACAGGATCCTTATGATTTTCAATGTGCACTTTGGCGGGGTGCTCAAAAAGTATGCTTGCTGCAATTAAATGCTGTTGAGCACCTAAAGGACAAAAATCTACCAGCTCACCAATTTCCACGCCTGATGATGGCTCAAGCAGTTTTTGGCCTGTGTGCAGGGGTTTTTCTGTTTCAATGGTAAACAAGCGCAAACCATGTTTTAGTTTTGCTCGATAGTGGGTACGTGCGATAATTTCCTGGCCTTTATAGCAGCCTTTATTAAAATTCAGATGACCTGACAAATGTAAATCAAGGCGATGAGGTAAAAATAATCCTCTTGTCTGGGGATAAATTTGTACTTGTTTATGAGTTAATTGCAAGTAATGCCATGCAAGAGAACCTCTAATTTGCTGGTTTTCCTTAAAGGTATTTATAAAGGATGGAATTTTCTCCTGTTTTATTAAAAAAATAAATAAATTATGCCCCAGGCTATAGCAACAAAATTCTTCTGTTTGAATAGCCGCAAAACGCGCTGTTTCTGGTCGTATATTCCCAGGCAATAGATCATCAGGGTTATTCAGATAAAACCCATATATCTGATAAGAGTATGCCGGCTCAAGAATAACTCGCGAAAGCATGGCGGTTTTTGCCAATGAATTTTTTGTATCACTAAGAAGATCTTTGGGTAAAATTAATTGGAATTGATGCCACTGGATCACATCCAGCAGCGCCAGGATTCGTCCTTTTAAATTGCACATGGCACCTTGGCGCATTACGGCAGGACTTACCTGCCGTATATCACAACTTAGCTGTCCCTGTAAAAACTCTTCCGCACGCACACCGATTACCGAGAGCATTGCTAAATAAGATAAATCGAAGAGATAATTTTTCTCAGGATGGAAGTCAAATTCTTTAGCAAGGGGTAAGAGGCCGGTGTACTCTCTATTGTTTATCAGATAGGTATCAAAATTCATTTTTCATATTTATAGAATTGGATTGCCATGAAGTTTAGTGTAACATCCTTCTGTCTGGCAATCTGGTAAAAGTATGATTAATCCTTCAAGACGAGCTAAATTCATCTGGCAGTGTAGACGAGGTATGCTTGAACTGGATTTAATTCTTAAGCATTTCGTGGAAAATTCTCTGGATACACTTAGTGAAGAACAGCTGGAGAGTTTTGATAAGTTATTAAGTTGTAATGATGTTGAGCTTTTTAGCTGGTTAATGGGTTATGAGCAACCTATGGACAGGGAATTGATTAATATTGTTGAACACATCAAATTACATCATAGAGCTTGATCGTTCCCGACTTTATTTGCGCATGGTCTTATTAATCTATGCTGCAGCTTCCTTGTTATTATTCTACTCAGCTTGGGTTTTATGGCTAAAATTGGCTGTTGCTATTCCAACTGTCTTGCAAATTTTCCGAATTAATCAAAATCAAAATCCCAATCCCACGTTCTCAAAACTGGCCTACAGCAATGGAATATGGATTCTATATGATTATAATGGTAAAAAATCATTCTATAATGAAAGTCATATTGCGTTTGACGCAGGAATTTTTTGTTTGCTGGAACTGAAAAACGAAAAAAAACGTCAAATTATCATTGTTTTTTCAGATCAAATAACAGATAACCTCTACAGGCATATAAAATTAAGTGGTCTTAATGTCTAAAATTAAAGCAAAATAATAAATATACCGACATATTGTTCAGAGACCTAACCATTGGATAGCTTATGCATGGTATGGAATTAGCTGAACAGCAGTTAATTGATTTAGCATTAGAGGGTAATTCCAGGGCATTCAATCAGTTAATTGTTCGCTATCGTCAAAAAATACTGTCACAAATATATACTCAGGTTTCGGACCATTTTTTGGCGCATGATCTGGCTCAGGAAGTGCTCATTAAAGTTTTTCGTTATCTTCGCTATTTTAAGCAACAGTCAAGCTTTCCTACCTGGTTATATAAAATCACTCAAAATACCATTAAGAATCATTTTAGAACCAGGAAAAAGGAATCACGCGATTCAGATTGCCTCGCGGCT
The DNA here is from genome assembly GCF_900640175.1 of Legionella sp. W10-070. Lineage (GTDB taxonomy): Bacteria > Pseudomonadota > Gammaproteobacteria > Legionellales > Legionellaceae > Tatlockia. The sequence continues at coordinate 48,964 of NZ_CAAAJC010000019.1, forward strand.
AAAATAAACAGTGAATATAATTCACCAGAAGCTTATTTAATTGAATTTCAATTGAGCCAGCAGATAGATGAAATTTTTACTAATATGTCTCATGAATTACAACGTTGCTTTCAATTATATGTGGTTAAAGGTTTGAGCTATAAGGCAATAGCAAAACAGCTCCATTGTCCATTGGGTACAGTTCGCTCCCGTATTCATCGTATAAGAAGTCTGATAAAAGAAAATATGAAACCTTAACATTGATGAAAAGAGTATCAGGCAACGTTCAGGGACGTTGCCTGATACTCTTTTTCTTTTTTCTTTTCCTTAGACCCTGGGTGCCGTGACAAATAGGGCTGGTGGGCAGATTATTGACATCCCTAATAATATCTCAGTTATTTTAATGCTTCTTATTAAAACTGATCCAGTGTTTCCGGTAAAGTTTGTCCACCATCCACGATAATTGTTTGACCGGTTATAAATCCGGCTTCTTTTGAAGCTAAAAATAAAGCGGTATTAGCAATGTGATCTACGTCGCCTAGTTTGTTTAGTGGTATAGATTTAGCCATGCTTGCTATATGTTCTTCACCCAGCTCAATAACGCCTTCTGTTTTGATATTCCCGGGCAAAATAGAATTTACAGTAATACCATAAGGGGCGAGTTCGAGGGCAGCTGATCTCATAAAACCCAGTTGTCCGGCTTTACTGGCCCCATAATGTGTCCATCCCGGAAAACCGGTAACAGGTCCAGTAATTGAAGAAGTTAAGACAATTCGTCCGTCGATTGATTTTTTTAAAAGAGGTAAAAATGATTTGATGGTAATAAATGTCCCTTTGAGATTGATATCCATCACTTTATCCCAATCAGCCATACTAATAGACTCAATTTTTTGACAAGGATAGATACCGGCATTGGCACAAATGATATCAACATGACCAAAAGTTTTTTCTGCATAATCAGCTGCTGCAAGCATGAGATCTTCGGAGCTGACATCGGCTGAAAAGGAATTTGCCTGGTGCCCGCGATCCTTTAATTGTTGAATTAATAAATTACCTTCAGACTCATTCCTATTAATTAATAGTAATTTGGCACCGTGTTCAGCAAACTTGAACGATATTCCCCGGCCAATGCCTTTAGAAGCACCTGTAATAATTACGACCCTATCAGTTAATGGTGTAAACATAATTTCTCAGAGCAGAATAATTTGATAATATGATATTGGAAATCTGGCATGGCATAAAGAAAAATTCATTAAGAAGCAACTGTAAAAAACAGATGAAGCTTCCGGGAAAAAGCTGTGCTAGAATGCGTGAAACTAGGCAAAACCCTGACTCCTATGCTGGAAAGTGATCGCTTGATAAGTGCTGATGCAGTTAGTTGTGAAGAGGTGCTGGATCGTGCTATCCGTCCTTTAACACTGGATGAGTATATCGGCCAGGATGTTGTTTGCTCCCAGATGCGTATTTTCATTGAAGCAGCCAAGAGTCGTCAAGATGCTCTTGACCATGTACTTATTTTCGGTCCCCCCGGTCTTGGGAAGACAACTCTGGCTAATATTATTTCCCATGAGATGGGGGTCAATTTAAGGCAAACCTCTGGTCCTGTTCTTGAAAGAGCTGGCGATATTGCGGCTATCTTAACTAATCTGCAAGAAAATGATGTTTTATTTATTGATGAAATCCATCGTTTAAGCCCGGTCATAGAAGAGATTCTTTATCCTGCCATGGAAGACTATAAGCTGGATATTATGATCGGGGAGGGGCCTGCGGCCAGATCAATCAAGCTGGAATTACCTCCTTTTACCTTGATAGGTGCAACAACACGAGCCGGTTTGCTTACATCACCACTACGAGATCGTTTTGGAATCGTCCAGCGACTGGAGTTTTATTCAGTAGATGCGCTGTGTCACATTGTGTCACGCTCAGCACGATTACTTGGTGTAACAGCGGAAGATAAAGGAGCAAGGGAAATTGCCATGCGCTCCCGTGGAACACCTCGTATCGCCAATCGACTTTTACGGCGAGTCAGGGATTATGCGCAAGTCAAAGGTAAAGGGGTTATTACGCTTGAGATGGCAAAACGTGCTCTGGAAATGCTGGATGTTGATCAGCATGGATTTGACATGATGGACAGAAAATTAATGCTTGCTGTGATTGAGCGATTTTCCGGAGGGCCTGTGGGCGTTGATAGTATTGCAGCAGCCATTGGCGAGGAAAAAGGGACAATAGAAGATGTATTGGAGCCCTATCTTATTCAGCAGGGTTTTTTAATGCGTACCCCGCGCGGTCGCATTGCCTCACAGCTTGCTTATGAGCATTTTGGTATACCCATGATTGAGGAAAGGTAATTATGGATTTAACTATCCCTGTTTTAAATACCGAAGATCAATTTTAATGTGTTATCAGGCCAGTTATCTCTGTTTTTTAAGCATGCCGGAACAGAAATGACAGACAAAAATATCGACCTATTTTAGTTGGAGGGAAACGTGGATAGCCATGCCAGTATATTAAGTTATTTCATGCAGGCCGGTCTGGTTGTTAAAAGCGTCATGATGCTTTTACTTGCTGCATCGGTGATATCCTGGACGCTTATTTTACAAAGAGCTTGGTACTTTAAGCAAAAAAAGCAGCAGTGTGATGCCTTTAGCAAACGTTTTTGGGACAGTAATGATTTAAGCAAGTTATACGCTGATATTGATGGCAATGCAGAGGATAAGCAGGGATTGGCTGCCATTTTTTATGCAGGGTTTAAAGAATATGTGCGCTCTCGAAAGCAAGGCAGCGTGTTAATTGAGCCGATCCAGAGAGCAATGCAGATTAGACATGCCAAAGAGGCCGTGCAGCTTCAGCAGCATCTTCCTTTTTTTGCTTCGGTAGGGTCGATTGCACCTTATATCGGATTATTTGGGACTGTATGGGGTATTATGACCTCTTTTCAGGCTCTGGGGCATGCCCAACAGGCGACTATCGCTATGGTAGCTCCTGGGATTTCAGAAGCATTGGTAGCAACGGCTTTAGGGTTATTTACGGCTATCCCTGCAGTGATTGCGTTTAACCGTTATACGACACGTGCGAGTAACCTGCTTGATCATTATGATTTATTTCAGGATGAATTGGTCTCGCTTATTGAGCAGCAAACTGCAGCGTCAATAAGAGGGTAATGTCATGCTAAGAAAAAAGACGAGGGATTCTCGTCCAATTGCTGAAATCAATGTGGTTCCTTATATTGATGTGATGTTAGTACTGTTAGTAATCTTCATGATTACAGCGCCCATGCTTACTCAGGGCGTTACAGTAGACTTGCCTAAAGCAGCCAGTGAGACATTAAAACCGACGGAACGGGAGCCTGTTATCGTTTCTGTTAATCAACAGGGGGAGTATTTTCTTAATATTAATACAAATCCTGATTACCCCATTGAGCCTAAGGCATTGATGGTCAGGGTGGCTGCTGAGCTTGAGCTGGCGCGCCAGACAAATCAAACCATTAATGTGCTGGTAAAAGGAGATCGGGGAGTTACTTACGGTAAGGTTGTGACTGCGATGGGATTATTAAAGCAGGCGGGTGCTGAGCAAGTGGGGTTATTGACTGATTCGTCACAGGAGAATCAGGGATGATATATGATCAAAGCTATCGTAATGCCTTTTATGCAGCAATTTTCATCCATATTTTATTAGCTGTATTGTTGCTAATGGAACCTGATCATCAACGCCCTGTGATGACAGCCGCCAAAAATCAACCAAGTCAGGCTTTGCCTGTAGAACAAAATAAACAACCTAAGGATCAGGTGGTAAAGGCTGTCAGTGTTGATAATCAGGAAGTGATGGAGGCGGTTAATCGATTAAAACAGGAGCGAGCTGATCAACTAAAGGCTGAGCAGGCACGGCAGCAGGCATTAGCAAAGCAAGCTGAGATGGCTCGTAAGGCACGCTTGAGAGAACAGCAGCAGTTAGCAAAATTAAAAGAAGAAGCAGAAAAGGTTGCGATTGCCCGTAAAAAACAAATGGAAGAAGAGCAACGTCGGTTAAGGCAATTAACATTGCAGAAAGAGCAGGAAGCAAAACGACTTGCAGAATTAAAGGCAAAACAACAGCAGCTTGAGAAGAAACAACGCGAAGAGACTGAAAAAATTGCGCAGCTGAAGAAAAAACAAGCGGAAGAAAAAGCAAGAGCTGAGAAAGAAAAGGTATTCAAAGAAGAGCTTGCCCGTGCTGAAAAAGCAAAGGCGGCAGAGATAGCTGAAAAACAACGCCAGGCAGCGGCTCAGCAGGCGGCTCAGGATGCAGCAAAAAAAGCTCATATTGCAGGAGAGGTTGATAAATATAAAGCTATGATTGTGAATGCAATAAGTCGTCAGTGGATATTGCCCGAAAATGTCAACCGCGGTTTATCAAGCCAGTTTCGTATCCGTCTTGCTCCAGATGGTGCGGTATTGGAAGTGACTTTGACTCGCAGTAGTGGTGATCCTGTATTGGACCGTTCAGCTCAGACTGCTATTTATAAAGCATCACCGCTTCCTGTGCCGACTGATGCTGATGCTTTTAATATATTTCGCGACATTAGTCTTACTGTACGTCCAGAGAATGTTAGGGGGTAAAGGTGTTAAGTAAATGTTTAATCACGTGGTTTCTAATCTTGTTTTCAAGCACACTTTTCGCTGTGGATCTTGAATTAACGCAGGGTATCAATTCTGCTTTACCAATTGGAATTAATGCTTTTGGACATGATGAAGCTGGCAACCAATTATCTTCTGTTATAAACAAAGACTTGCATTTTTCCGGACAGTTCAAGCTTGTTCCAATACCACAAAGCTATGACAATCAACCTTCAATCAATGCATGGCGCCAAGCGGGGGCTGACAGTGTATTATCAGGACGAGTTAATAAAATTGGCTATAACCGCTATGAAGTGAATTTTGAATTGGTTGATGCAGTGGCGCAGGGAAGGCTATTGCTGTCAAAAAGCTATCAGGTCAGTGCAAATGAATTACGACCCTTGGCACATCATATCAGCGATGAGGTTTATCAAAAACTTACTGGAGAGCGTGGTATTTTTTCAACTCGAATTGCCTATGTTTTAGTGCAACGCAATGGAGAGAGGGCAAAATACTTCCTCGAGGTCGCCGACGTTGATGGTCACCAGCCTCAAAGCCTGCTAGTTTCTACAGAGCCGATTATGTCACCTGCCTGGTCCCCTGATGGCCGGCAAATCGCTTATGTATCGTTTGAGAAGAAAAAAGCCCAGATTTTTACCGTCAATGTAGAAACTGGTCGCCGTCGCCTGGTAACTGATTTTGCCGGAATCAATGGAGCTCCTGCCTGGTCTGCAGATGGTCGTCAGCTTGCTGTCGTGCTCTCAAAAGGAGGCTCACCGAAAATTTATAGCGTCAATTTGGATAACGGCAGCATGAAACAATTAACATTTGGCGATGCCATTGATACCGAACCACGTTATTCGCCTGATGGACGTTCACTGCTGTTTACCTCAGGACGTGGGGGAGTACCGCAAGTTTATCGTTTGTCGTTGGCAGATGGTACTATCAGCCGTATGACCTATGAGGGGAATTATAACGCCAGGGCTTCCTATACGCCTGATCAAAAACATATTGTGATGCTGCATCGGGAAGATAAAAACTTTAATATCGCAGTACAGGATGAAGGCGGCCGGGTCACTCAATTGACCTTTTCCTCCATGGATGAGTCACCTTCAGTAGCCCCTAATGGGCGTTTGGTACTCTATGCTACCCACCAAAATGAGCGTGGCGTGCTAGGCGTTGTTTCTCTTGATGGACGGATTAAAATGACTTTACCGGCTCGAGAGGGGGATGTGCAGGAACCGGCTTGGTCGCCTTATTTAGGGTAGTTATAAAATGCTCAAAAAGGTAAGTTATTATTGCTTGCTGGCTTTGCTGTTGAATCCATGCCTGATGGTGAGCAGCTACGGTTGGAATTCTCTGGGCCACCGTCTGGTGGCTCAAATTGCTTATCACCACCTGACGCCACACACCAGGCAGGTTTTAAACCATTATAATCATGCACTGGATAAAGTATATAGACCGCAAAATTTGATCAATTCTGCGGCCTGGCTGGATAGTTTGCGCTATCAAAATGACTTCTGGCTTGGTTCAAAACATTACATCAACATTCCTTTTTCTCAGGATGGTACAGCCTTGGAACCTCCAGCGGCTGAGAATGCAGTTTCGGCAATTAAAGCGGCGGAAAAATTAATGCAAACCAGTCTTGCAAGCGATTTTGATAAGGGATTTACCTTGCGGCTATTGCTGCATGTGGCAGGTGATATTCACCAACCGCTTCATGCCGCCAGCCAATTCAGTATACGCCATCCCCATGGTGATAAGGGAGGGAATCTCTTCTCATTAGGTTATAATCCCATCGCAACTAATCTCCATGCTTATTGGGATAAGGGTGGTGGTTTGTTAGACACAAAAAAGCACTATACTTCTGAACAGCTTAACCGAAAGGCTTATAGCATTGAAAAACGCTGGCCATGTCAGCCCAAAAAGATGACTCTTAATCCGGAAGTGTGGGCAAACGAATCGCATCAATTGGCTGTTAACAATGCTTATCATATTCGCCCAGGAGAAAAACCATCCAGGCAATACCAGCGTATGGTTAAGTCTTTAACTGAGCAACGCCTGGCTCTTGCCGGTTGCCGTCTGGCATCTCTGTTAAATAAACTGGCCTAGTTACCTGGCAACAGGTGCAACTCTCGTATGGGTAAATTTAAGTTGCTATCTCCGCGCAGGCGGAGATCCATGTTGAGTGCAGGTACGGTGCTACAACAAAAATGGATCTCCGCCTGCGCGGATGACAATTCTAACCAAAATTGTCATGAAAAAGATGACTTGTAGTCGTTACTGCTTCAGTAACAGTTCTTTTTTTCCTATATGAGGGTTGCATCTCCTAGAGCAGCATATGATTTAAATTTACGCAGCCAATTTTGTAGCAATATGTAAATTTGTTACCATAGCAGTTCTGTTTAAATCAAACTCATTCAGTCTTAATCCGAAATACCTGGCTCTTGGACCTTTTCGATTACAAATAGATGCAAGAGCATGTTCAACTTTAACACGTTCTCGGG
>NZ_CAAAJC010000020.1 GCF_900640175.1 Legionella sp. W10-070
TTTTAATAAATGGGTTACCTTAATTGTGATGCAACGAAGCACTGATTTTGGCTCTATTTAAATTATTTCGGGTTACCTATTTCCGTGATGCAACGGGAGTTATAACTTAATCATTAATAATCACTTAATTAATCAATTTGTCTAAATATAAAACTTTGCATATACTTATTTTTAAATAACCTTTGCAAGGATGCACTATGAAAAAAGTAATATTCTTGTTCCTGATTGTTGGGTCTACTTCCCTGGTTGCCGGTTGCGGCTTTTCTAACTGTTGCGGCTATTCTTCCTGCGGAAGTTGCGGCACTGTTGCTGTCAACTGTTGTGGTTCGTCCGGCTGGTACTAATAATAAACAACCCGATCTCCTTACGGCAAATAAAGTTGTAAGGAGTCTTCCTGAATAGCTTAAATAAATTAATTTTCCTTGTCTAATGCTCTTGAACTTGAATTGAGCAAACATTAGCGTGTACACTGGAAGAATATTTTTACTGGTCGACTAACAGGAAGGGTTCAGCGTTGGCTAAAATTATTGTTATTACATCAGGTAAGGGCGGTGTAGGTAAAACAACTACTTCGGCGGCTATCTCTTCAGGTCTTGCCATGCGAGGTCATAAAACCGTTGTGGTCGATTTCGACATTGGCCTCAGGAACCTGGACATCATAATGGGCTGTGAGCGTCGGGTTGTCTATGATTTTGTTAACGTTATTAATGGTGAAGCAAGCCTGAATCAAGCGTTAATCAAAGACAAGCGACTATCAGATTTATATATCCTGCCTGCGTCACAAACTCGCGATAAAGATTCATTAACACTTGCAGGTGTAGAAAAAATTCTTAATGAATTAGCAAATGAGTTTGAATACATTATATGTGATTCACCAGCAGGAATAGAGACTGGTGCCTTGATGGCAATGTATTTTGCCGATCATGCCATTGTAGTAACGAATCCTGAAGTCTCATCCGTACGTGATTCAGACAGAATTTTAGGTATTTTAGCCAGTAAAACCAAACGGGCAGTGGAAAATCAGACGCCTGTTATTGAGCATCTTTTACTAACTCGCTACGATCCTGAGCGTGTAGAAAAAGGAGAAATGCTATCTGTTAATGACGTTAAGGAGATTCTTGCCATACCTCTGATTGGTGTAATTCCCGAGTCGAAGGCGGTTCTGAAAGCGTCCAACACAGGGACCCCAGTTGTGCTTGATGAGACCAGTGATGCAGGAATAGCCTACCAGGACGCCATAGCCCGATTTTTAGGGGAAGACAAGCCCATGCGTTTTATTAATAGTGAGCGGAAAGGAATATTGCGCCGCTTGTTCGGAAAAAACAAGGAGGACATTCCAGCATGAGCCTATTCAGTTACTTGAGAAAAAAAACCAGTACGGCATCTGTAGCTAAAGAGCGTTTGCAAATTATTATTTCGCACGAACGCTCCCAACGTAACACTCCCGATTATTTACCTAAGCTGCAGGAAGAAATTCTCGCCGTAATCGCGAAATATATTCGTATAAATCGCGATCAGGTCAGCGTAAATCTGGAGCGCATGGGGGACAGTGCCGTGCTTGAGCTTAATGTAACCATGCCTGATGAAGTACTCGAAGAAAGCTAGCAGATAAGTTTGCTATTTATATAACTTTATTAGATTGACGAAGACCAGATTCTTGCATGATAATTATGCATAAAAAATAATCAATATGGCTAAATAAACATAATTTCCTCATTCCTTCGATGTACTTTAAATTCCTTGTTACTCATATCAAAACTATAAGTTAAGTAACAAAAATCACGGACATTGGAAAGGACTCGATCATTGAAAGCAACCATATTAATTCCTTCTTCATCCCTTGCCGAAGCCACTCTTAATAAAGGATGACCTTCTCTGGCCACCCGTTTTCCAATTTCCTGACATTTGGAGTAATTTAATTTATCAATTAACCAAGGGTATGCTTGTACTTTTTTTGATAAGTCAAAAGCAAGACCATGACAACTGATTTCACCTACTTTCCTTTCACTATAAATTATCTCCTCATCTGCAAAGGCATCAGGAGAGTCAAGAATATCCTGAATAAAATGATACCTGGTTTCATAAATACTGGTTTTCAGCGTTTCGCATCCATACCAGCAAGCAAATGATCCATCACTAAAGCGAGAGGCAGTAGTATGTTCAAAAGGATAGTTAATAAAATCATTTTTACTATAATTAAAGGCTCTCTGGATCATGGAGTGATTAACCAGGCTTGGCCGTATATAAATATCCAGCTCATTTGCTGCATCCCAATCCAGAGGATCATCGCTAAGATCATCAAATAGATTCTGGGATTTCCTAATGCTGCGAATGTTGCGGAAAAGATCCTTGGAATAATCAATTGCCACATCAAATAGATCCATTATTAGTGACCTCGCATATGATCTGTAAGCAGCCTGACTTGAGCAATACCGATATACCCATAATCAAGCATAATTTCTAATGGGGTTAAATTATCAAACTTTCTATTACGTGCCTTTATCCACCTGTAAACAACTTCTCTGTTTTCAGGATAAATAATTCTAAGACTCTTATGAATACCCAACAAGTTACTCACTCGCTCAATTGTATCTCTACCCGCGATATGAGCAGTTCCTTTTTTAAACTTGTCAAGTTGTGCAGAGCTAATTCCTCCCAACAGGTTTCGCTGCTCATCATTTTTCAATTCCCATCTATTGAAAAGAGCAATAATATTTTGTGTGTTTCGCTTCAGGCTATCTTCATTAAGGTTTTTTACTGTGGGTTGTTTACCAATGTTCATGGCGCGCCCCATAAGTATATTTATATGTAATATTATTCTATAAATAGAAAAATATCCATAAAATATACTATTTCAATAGATAGCACATGCATTATCACCCACTATGTTAATTCGGGAAGAAAATAATTGATTAAAAGCAGCAGGCATATTACCACACTTAAGATAATTGCTACTCGTTTAAAGAGTCGATCGATATTTTGTCTGCTTTCATGTTTAGTTATTATTTTTGCAATGGCTTCTCTCTGCTCCTTTGAATCAAACAACGCTCCATTTTCCACACTGACAAGAGTTCCATCTGGTGTAAATCTAAATGGCTCCATATGTTCAAAATACTCAACGCCATAATCAATTAATAATTGCTCCCCTTTTATAATATCCCTTAACGCATAATAAACTATATTTTCTATACCGTTTAAAACATCTCTTTTCGCAACCAGGTTGGCTTTAATCAATGAGCAGTCCGAATTGTCCGAAGCAGGGGCATGATTTACAAATCTTGCAATATTGCCATACTCCCGGGCATCAACCCCTAAATTCAAAACATCGATTTCAGGGTTAAAATAATATCTTTTGTTGATGGGGTCACTGCTTTTCTTTCCATAGTAGACACAAACCGCCTCCCCTTCCCTGATTAACTTCCTCGAATACACACCACATCCAATCAAGCTATTGATATAGCGCAATTCATATTTCTTAAAATCATCTGATTGATTTAATAATTGATTCAGGATTGGATTTTCTTCAAATAAAGAATCTCCATTGACGACAGGAGGGAGATTTGTAAAAGAAACCTCTTCATCAATAAGCAGATGATCGTAAAACTGAAATCTGCAATCTGAAAACTCGGTGATGATGGCATTTAAATGATTAACACTAATTAATTTACTTGCAGCTTTATGGTAATCGATAGAAAACGGAATCTTATGGTTATTCATTGAATGAAAAAGAGCCTCTGAGGAGGTTATCTTAAACAGATAGTCCCTTGAACTCTCCTCTTGAATCAGGGTTGCATAAATATACCTCGCCATCTGGAGAAACGTTTTCCTGCTATTGCAGGTATACTGACAGATATTATTAACAGGGTATAATACGGGGTGATTCAGTAACGGATGGCTGAAATTTAATGTTCTAAAAGAATGGGGACCTATCTTTTCATTATCATTAACTAAATAAGTTCCCGAAGCGACATCAAAAATTGCTTTCTTATATGCTGATTGCCTGTCTTGGTTAGTAAAAGCAATTTTTACCATATTAATATTTTGAAATATAGCTCAGGTTGAAACAAATCCTTGATGTTTTCACAAGCAAACATCAAGGATTTAAAGGATCTAACAGAGGAGTTAATTAATTATTTCTTCTGTTGCCAAATCATCTTCGCTGAGACTAGCCCTCTTTTTTACTTTACCTGGTGGATTATTCGCAGGGACTCTTCGCAATTCCTCATCATTAAAGTCATCAACTGCAATTGCTTCTTGCCTTGCAATCTCTGCTTCCCGTAATTTCAGCGCTTCTTTAGCATCAAGAATATGACATTGTTCTGCTTCTTCAATTTGATCAAGCAAAGTCAATGAGGTAAGCATGCCATCTTTTACGGCATTAGAGACTTTTCTTTCCAATTCTTGTACAGCATAGAGCTGCAGGAAAGTTTTTTCCAAGCGCCCCAAGGGACAGTTCTCAATAGGCTCTACAAATACCAACCGGGTCAAACGGTTACGCGCTTCATTTGGTTCAGTCAGTAGGTGTGCTAATTTTTGTCCCAATTTATCAGAGGGTTTATGACGTCGATTACCGAAAGGCATTAATGATAATTTGAGCACAATGCGAGCCCAGCGAACAGGAAAGTTGACAATCACAGCCTGAATGGCAACTTCACACTCATGAAACAACTGCTGACAACACCAATCAACTAAAGGCAAGTCAGTAGAAGGCTCACCATCTTCATGAAAACGTTTTAATACCGCTGAAGCCAGATAAAGATTACTTAAGATATCTCCCAGGCGGGCAGAAATTTTTTCTTTCCGCTTTAACGCACCACCGAGCACAACCATAGAAAAATCAGAGAGAAAAGCCAGGTTAGTACTATATCGATGAATAAGTTGATAGTACCGTTTCGCTTTACTCTCAGGTGCGCCAGTAAATCGAGCATCCGTCAATGAGAAAATCAACGATTTTGTTAAATTGGCGAGGACAAATCCTGCATGTCCCCAGAATGCTTTATCAAAAGCCACGAGATCGTTTTTGCGAACACTTTCCAACTCCTGAAAAACGTAGGGATGGCAACGAACAGCGCCTTGACCGAATATAATGAGACTGCGGGTTAAGATATTAGCTCCCTCTACGGTAATACTAATCGGTGCATTTTGATAACCACGGCCAAGATAATTATTAGGTCCCAAACAAATACCTTTTCCACCATGAATGTCCATCGCATCCATCGCAACCTGACGTGCCCTCTCGGTGGTATGGTATTTCAATATTGCCCCTGCTACAGAAGGTTTGGCACCATGATCAATGGCAGCTGCAGTCATGGTCAATCCTGCATCAATAAGATAGGTATTTCCCGCAATCCGCGCCAAAGGCTCTTCTATACCTTCAAATTTAGCAATTGATTGGTTAAATTGTTTACGAACCCGTGCATAAGCCCCACTGGCTAAAGCACCAGCCTGGGAACCGCCCATAGCGCTTGAGGGCAGTGAGATAGCACGTCCGGCACTTAAACACTCCATCAGCATACGCCAGCCAGCTCCAGCCATAGCGGCTCCACCAATCAGATAGTCCAGAGGAACAAATACATCTTTCCCCTGAGTAGGCCCGTTTAAAAAACCCGTATTCAGAGGGAAATGACGCCGTCCTTTAATAACGCCCGGTGTATTTGCCGGGATTAAAGCCAGCGTAATTCCTATATCTGTTCCCTTTCCCAGTAAATTTTCCGGGTCAAACATACGGAATGCCAATCCTATTACCGTGGCAATCGGACATAAGGTGATATAACGCTTATTCCATGTCAAACGCACCCCTAACACATCCTGGCCATTAAATTCCTGACGGCAAACAATCCCTTTATCAGGAATTGAAGCTGCATCAGAGCCTGCATTAGGGCCTGTCAGGGCAAAACAGGGGATTTCTCTACCATCGGCCAAACGGGGTAAATAATAATCCTTTTGCTCCTCGGTACCATATTTTAATAGCAATTCGGCAGGCCCCAAAGAATTAGGCACCGAAATGCTGCTGCCAACCGTTACCGAACGACCATACAGTCTTGCCAGAATTGTAAACTGGGCCGTAGCTGAAAATCCAAGCCCCCCATAACGCTTGGGAATAATCATTCCCAGAAAACCCTTCTCCTTAATAAATTGCCAAATTTCAGCTGGCATATCAGTGTGTACATGGGTAATATCCCAATCATCAATCATCCGGCAAAGTTCATTCACAGAACCTTCAATAAATGCGTTTTCCTCCTCAGTTAACTTAACTGCCGGAGCATTAAGAAGACGATTAAAATCAGGCGCACCACTAAATAAATCACCTTCCCAGCCTACTGTCCCAGCTTCAAGCGCTTCACGCTCTGTAGCCGACATGGCTGGCATTAACTTACTAATTTTTCTGAATAAATGACGAGAGACAAGTTGCTTGCGCAGAGGGTTGATAGAGCCGAGTATCAATCCTGCAGCAATTAGCCACAAAAACCCTTGGGCGATAATTCCCGGTGAAGCGAACTTCATCACCAGCAGCGCAAACAGGATATAACTGATTGCCCAAACAGCAATAGATGCCTGTCTGGCCAGTAATAAAAAGGTGGCACCTGCCACTGCCAGTATGATTAGACTATGCAACACTATTCTCTCCTTTTAGTAATTATCCTTAGATAAAGCCCCATCATAAAACAGCCTTATGGGAAGCTGTCCTTAATTTTTATATACATTACCTGAGTATAGTATCAAGCGCCATAATAACCTGATTTGCAACCTGCACAGGGTACTCCATAGGCAGCATATGCGTTCCTTTTATTTTCATACTTGAGATATTGTAATGTTTTTTCATATAGCGTACATCAAGACGATCTACAACAGTACTCTTATTGCCATAAATCAGCATCGCAGGTATAGTCAGCCGCCCTTCATATTCATGAAGGGTGTGAGGGATGGTTCTATAAATTAAATATTCAATATGGCGGTCAAAACGAAGCATATAGCCATTTTCCGTTCTTTGCAGCCCATACTCAATATAATCCTCCAGGCAAGCCTGAGTAAATGTTTTAAAGAGTTCACGTCCTTTCAAATACTCAAGAAGCTGTTCTTTATTCTGCCAGTGTTCCCTTCTATTACGTGTGCGCAAAGCAGGCGTAATCCTATCGATTACGCCTAATGCTTTGGCAATACGCACCATATTGGACTTAAACCGTCCGAGGAGGGGCGAATCAATCATAATTACAGCCTTAAACAACGCAGGCTGTTCAATTGCCGCTAACAGACTTAAAACCCCACCCAAAGAATGACCCACGGCAATGACCGGTTGATTGGCTTTCTCTCGTACACTAGAAATAACTTCATCGACTAAAAAATGCCAATTTTCTGTAACCGGGAACTGTGAGTTATGGCCAATCCTGTCAATGTAACAATAGTCGTATCTGGTCGCCAGCTGACTTAATAATTGCGAATAGCAAGGAGCAGGAAAGCCATTTCCGTGAGCAAAATGGATAAGTTCCCTCATGAAACCACCAGCTTACGGCTTTCGCGTTCAAGTGAGCGTATGGCAAAAACATAATAGCCTAACAGAAGAACAATCAACAAAAATCCAAACCCTGGAAAAAACAAATCAAATGCCAAACAGAATAACAACACCAGAATGTGAGGGGTAGCGCTTACCGTCAGCAAGCGGAGAGCTTGTTTATAGCTAATAGTTAATGAATAAAACAGCTTGGCAATAAATTGCCCCATTAAGGCGAAGGCAAGAAAAAATACCAGGTACATGGCAAAAAACACAAGCACAATACTTGGATATAAAAGTACCTGTGAAACGATCTTTAATTTCTGGACTCCCAAAGTATTTATCATATCTTTACCATCAAAGACTTCATTAATATTTTCAGTAAGCGGTACAACACCAACCAATTGACCGGAGGGTTCCATTTGTTGGGCAAAAAAGAAATCATGAACAAAAATACGATAAAAAACTTTATCTTCGGTAATTAACGCCATTAGCTGAGGGTAGTTATTGTCGATTGTCTTAATTGTGCCTGTTGTATCAATAATAAATACAACCTGCCCAGCATCATTTTTTACCTCATAAGGCATCGGTTTGTCAAAAGAAACCTTGCCATTTTGAATATAGATGGTCGGGAATCTTTCCAGTGGCTGGATAATCTGCTCATCAAAAAAACGATTTAATTCTGAAAGGATCTGCAATGAAAAAGGAATACATCCCAATAACAAAACCAATAGTAAATAACGAAAGCCAAAGCCTTTCCATCGTTTACCAACATCCACGTATAAACGTCGACTAAAAAAAGATAAAAACAATGCCTGGATGTAGTTATAAAGCGGGGTATCAATTTTCCTTAAAGCCCTTGCTTGTTCAGCCATGCCATCCTCCCAGACGTAAACCTGTTTTTTGGTGAAATAGATTAGCCTTATTAATATCCAGCTCCAAAGCCAGCTGATGTTCCACAATTTGGGTATCAGCCGAGGTCCTCACTGCAAAACGCGCTTTACCACATCGACTGATTACCTGCAATAATTTATCCGCACCCATGTCATCAATAAACTCAATTCTAACCGGAATCACCCCTTGTTGTTTTTTTTCGGCAACACTTACATGCTCAGGCCTTATCCCTATAATGACCTCAGTCCCACAAGAAACAGGTTGCATTAATGCAGGCAGCGGCAGTTCAATGCCTAGCTGGGTAACAATTTTCTTATTGACAAGATCGACCTTTGCTGGCAAAAAGTTAACCGGGTAATGTCCGGTAAAACCCGCGACAAAAACTGATGCCGGTTTTGAGTATAGCACCTGTGGAGAGCCAATTTGTTCGACCCTACCCTTATTTAACACCAGGACTTTAGAGGCCATCGTCATTGCTTCAGTTTGATCATGCGTAACATATAAACAGGTGGTATTTAACTGTTGATGTAATTTTTTAATTTCATGGCGCATTTCCGTACGCAATTTTGCATCAAGATTAGACAAAGGCTCATCAAACAGAAACACTGCCGGCGAACGGACAATAGCCCGCCCCATTGCCACTCTTTGGCGCTGGCCACCAGAAAGCACCTTCGGCTTACGCTGTAAATAATCGGATAAATGCAGCATGGAAGCAACATCGTTAACCTTCTGCCGTATAAGTTTGGTACTTAGCCCCCTCATTTTTAAGCCATAAGCCATGTTGTCAAATACGCTCATATGAGGATACAAGGCATAATTTTGAAACACCATCGCCATATCACGCTTTGCTGGCGGTATTTTATTAACATTTTGATCATTAATTAAAATATCTCCGGAGCTAACCGAATCCAAACCTGCTACCAGTCGTAATAAAGTCGATTTTCCACAACCTGATGGCCCTACTACGGCGACAAATTCCCCATTCTCAATATTCAAGTTGACCTTATCGAGAATAAGCTCCTGCGCATAACACTTACTGACATCTACTAATTTTACTGTTGCCATTAATGCATTAACCCCCTTTCAAACCAACGCTGCATCGTTACTACTACCAGACAAGGTGGTATTAACGCAATTAATGCAATAGTCATAATGTAGTGCCATTGTGGAATTTGATCAGCAACCCCGACCAAATAGCGAATACCCATTACTATTGTTGCCATGCTGCCATCTGTCGTAATGACTAATGGCCAAAGGTATTGATTCCAACCATATACAAAAAGAATAATAAACAGGGCTGCTATTTGTGTTTTTGACAAAGGTAAAAGAATATCTACAAAGAAACGAAGCGGTCCGGCACCATCGAGTTTGGCTGCATCAACCAGTTCCTTGGGAATAGTTTTAAAAAACTGCCGAAATAAAAACGTTGCCGTAGCTGAAGCCATCAGGGGCAGGCTAAGACCGGCAAACGTATTTAGCCAGGAAAAAGAAGCAATAACCTGGAAGGTAGGTACAATCCTCACTTCGACAGGCAACATCATAGTGGAAAAAATTAAAGCAAAAGAGAATCTTTTCCAAGGGAACTCGAAATACACCAGCGCAAAGGCAGAAAGCAAAGCCAGAATGATTTTACCACCAGCAATTAAGCTTGCCATGACAAAACTATTGAGCAACATTTGCCAAACCGGTTGCCCCCCAGTCGCTATTAACCCCTCAGAAAGCACTGTTTTAATATTATGCCACAAAGCTGCTCCAGGCCATACAGGCAATGGGGCGTGCATCATAGCGCTGCCATCATGGCTGGCTGCAACCAAAGCCATATAAAGTGGCATAAACAGGAATAAAACAAAAAAAACCAGGAGGCCGTGGTTAATTAAACGATTTAAAATTTTCATTCGTAATGCACCCTTTTTTCAAGGTAGCGAAACTGGAAAAAGGTAAGCATCATCACCATCAACATTAACATGACCGACTGCGCAGAAGAGCTGCCAGGATCCATTCCCACAAAACCATCCCGGTAAACTTTATAAATCAGCGTGGCAGTACTGTTATCAGGACCACCATTAGTCATCACATCAATAATGCCAAACGTATCAAAAAAAGCATAGATCAGATTCATTACCAATAAAAAGAAGGTTGTCGGTGATAGTAAAGGGAAAATAATTTGCCAAAACCGTCTCCACCGGGATGCTCCGTCCAGAATGGCTGCTTCAACCAAAGACGAAGGAATCGCTTTAAGCGCTGCAAAGAAGAAAAGAAAGTTATAACTGAACTGCTGCCAGCTGGCTGTTAATATGACCACCAGCAATGCCTGTTTGGCATGAATAAGATAATTAAACTGGACACCCGTATTTTGTAATCCATAGGCCACCCATCCTATCGCTGGCTGACACAGAAAACGCCATAATATTGCTGCTATTGCAGGCGCAACCGCATAGGGCCAAAGAAGTAAAGTTTTATAAACCTGCTGGCTTCTACACCGGCTTTGAACAAGAACCGCCAGAAACAACCCCAGACTCATAGTTAATAACGTTACAAAAAAAGCAATGGTCAGTGTCACCAAAATAGCCTTCCTGTAGTTAGGGTCTATCAATAAATCTAAAAAATTGGTTAGTCCTGCAAACTCACTATGTAATCCGAAGGAATCACTGAAAAAAAAAGCCTGAACAAATGCGGTGAGCGCTGGCCAAATAAAAAACAGGAGTGTGACAAGCAATTGGGAAAAAATTAAGATTAATGCCAGTTTTCTATGTTGGGTATATTTAGCCATTCAGGGATTTAATTGCTACTTTGTCCGCCAGTATAACGAATTTTACACGCTTTATATACCACCAGAAACTATAAGTGCTCCAAGTACGTTTCCCTGACTTATCACCTGAAAATTGCTACACTTATTTTATAATTCCATGAAGGAATTCCTATGCGTTGCGTTCTAATTGAAAATCCAGGCCCACTAAGCCGTTTAGTCATTAGTGAACAGGAAGAACCAGCCTGTAAATCGGAAGAACTTTTAGTGCAAGTCAGAGCCACTGCATTAAACCGTGCTGATTTATTTCAACGGCAAGGTTTCTACCCTCCTCCAGCGGGTGCTTCCGTTATTCCAGGATTGGAAATTGCAGGAGAAGTAATTACGACAGGTACTGAAGTCACCCGCTTTGCCGTGGGTGATCTCGTTTATGGTCTTGTTCCTGGAGGGGGTTATGCGGAATATTGCTGTATCAATCAGAATCTTGCTCAGCACATCCCGGAGCATTGGAGTTTTCTTTATGCCGCAGCCTTACCTGAAGCGCTAATGACCGCTCATGCCAGTATTTTTTTATTAGGCCAATTAAGGCAGGGTCAAACCCTGCTTATTCATGCGGCAGGGAGTGGTATCAGTTCTCTCGCAATTCAGATGGCTAAAATGCAAGGAGCCAACATTATCAGTACCGCCGGTAGTGAGGAGAAAATCGCAAAAGCCAGCAACCTTGGTGCAATGACGCTTATCAACTACGAGAAAGAAGACATTGAGACAGTCCTTGATGAAAAATCGATCGATCTTATAGTAGATTTTATCGGCGGCTCTTATTTCCTAAAACACCTGTATCTCTTAAAAACACAAGGAAAGTTAATACAAATTGGAGCAATGCAAGGAATCATGTCTGATTGTAATCTGGCATTAGTCATGCAAAAAAGGCTGCAGATTCACGGATTTGTCTTACGTTCCCAACCACTGTTTGAGAAAGCGGCCCTCTGGGAGTCTAGCCAGCAGGAATGGGCCAGTGCGCTTCTGAACAAATCAATAGTTCCCATAATCGACTCGGAATTTACTCTCGATAGCATTGAACAAGCACATGCCCGCATGCAGGATAGAACTCATTTTGGAAAAATTGTGGTCCGTGTTGGATAGTTTCTCACTGAGAAAATGAAGGATTGTATCAATAAATTCTGTAACTAAAACTCATTGGGTCTGTTTATTTTCCAAAACCTTACTTCTCCTTACGGTACGGTTCAAAAGCTGAGTATATATCGGTTCATTACCAGCTAACTGCACAATGGTAGTCGATGTGAGACAACTCACCATCAAGGGTAATATTAATGAATAATTTTGCGTCATCTCAACTACCAAAATAATTCCGGTAACCGGAGCCCGCACAGCTGCTGAGAATAACGCCCCCATGCCTGCCACAGCAAACATTCCTGCATGTACCGTTGTGTCTTGAACGATAAGGTGTAGAACATGATAAAAAGCCAAACCAAGCAATGTGCCTAACGCTAACATTGGAGCAAATATACCACCCGGTACACTGGTAGAATAGCAGAGCAATGTGGTAAAAAACCTGACTATTATTAGCAGCACTAAAATTGAAAAGGAAGGTGACATTGTTAAAGCTTGCTCAATAATCTCATAGCCGCCACCTACCGCTTGAGGATAACTTTGGGCAAGATAACCAACTATAGCACCGATAAATAATACGTATAAAATCCATGTTTTCCTGGAAAAATTATCTGTAAAAGCCAACGTTCTCATCAGCATCTTATTAAACAAAATTCCCGCAAAACCGACGACGATGCCAAAAAGAAAAAAGAGCCACAACGACTGCAGGCTGGGTAACTCAAAAACATCCATGGGGATAACAGCCTGGGGACCAATAATAAAATGCAACGCGATGGTTGCCATGACACAACTGATTGCAACAGTTTTAAAGTTAGTAAAAGAAAAATTAAATTCATTACGCATTTCTTCTAAAACAAAAAGTACGCCGGCCAAGGGGGCATTAAAAGCAGTAGCCAAACCTGCGGCTGCTCCGGCAGCAATCAGTGTTTCACACCGCTCTGCTGGTAAATGCAGCGACTCACCCAACATTTGTCCAAGATTCCCGCCCATTTGAATCGTGGGACCTTCACGGCCGAGAACCAGTTTTGCAGAGATAGCCATTACCCCGCCCAGAAACTTGACTGGCAGCAACCGGCGCCAGAAAATTGGACGTTCATGCAATAAAGCCCCTTCAATTTCCTGTACCCCACTGCCAGAAGCCTCTGGAGCAAATCCTCTTACTAAAAACCAGGCTAAAAATACCAACAGCATTGAGATAGCAGCAGAAAATAGGCCGACAGGTATTTCCTGACGCAAGCCATAATTTAATATGATAATAATTAGGTGATTAACATAATGAATCGCCAGTTGAAAAAAAGAGCCGACAATCCCTGTCAATATACCGAGTACAATAGCAACGGCATATACTATCAAAATCCTGTCACGCATTTGAGGTAACTGTCTCCATTAAATTATTTATAATCCTTAACCCTGCCTGCTGTGGCATTGATAAAATTGTCTCCGGATGAAACTGTACCGCAGACACAGGCAATGTTTTATGCGCTATGGCCATAACAATCCCATCATTGCTTAGTGCAGTGACTTTTAGTTCTTCAGGGATCTTTTTCAAAGAAGCATAAAGGGAATGATAGCGGCCAGCAGTAAAAGAATCACCAAACCCGGCAAAAAGACCTGAATTATCCTTCACTTCAATCTCTGAAGCCTTGCCATGCATGGGGTAGCCTAAAACATCAAGCACACCGCCGAAATACTCCACAATACCCTGAAGCCCCAAACAAACCCCAAACAATGGGATCTGCTGTTTAAGAACAGCTTCGATAGTTTGTGCCACATTAAAATCTTCTGGTTTTCCTGGACCTGGTGATAATATTACCAGATCAAAATGCTGTTGCTGCAAGTAATTCAAAGCATGTTCGCTGCGCACTGTTAGCACTTCTGCCCCTGTTTGGCGTACATAATTAGCCAGTGTATGAACAAACGAATCCTGATGGTCGACTAGTAGAACTTTCTTGCCCAAGCCAGACTTTGAAACAGAAAAAGCTGTACTGGTCTGAGGTTCTTTTTTCTGCAGCATCTCAAGAAAGGCGGATGCCTTTAGCCGGGTTTCCTGCTCTTCAGCTTGAGGGATCGAATCATAAAGCAACGTTGCACCAACTCGAATCTCAGCTATACCCTGCTGAATGCGCATTGTCCTCAATACCAATCCAGTGTTTAAATTACCATTAAATCCAAACCAGCCCACAGCACCCGCATACCATCTACGAGGTGATTTTTCATGTTGCTCAATAAAATTCATCGCCCATAATTTGGGGGCGCCGGTGACAGTAACCACCCACATGTGAGTTAAAAAAGCATCAACCGCATCAAAACCGTCACGTAACATTCCTTCAACATGATCCACTGTATGGATTAGCCGTGAATACATTTCAATTTGCCGTCGGCCTACTACCCGTACGCTTCCCGCCTCACAGACTCGGGATTTGTCATTTCGATCAACATCAGTACACATAGTCAGCTCGGAAGCTTCCTTTTCGGAATCTAACAACAGCTGAATGTTGTATGCGTCTTCAATAGCGTCCGCGCCTCTTTTGATGGTTCCTGAAATGGGGCAGGTTTCCACCCGTTTCCCCTGAACGCGAACATACATTTCGGGGGATGCTCCTACTAAATATTCATCCTGACCTAAATTAATAAAAAAACCATAAGGAGAGGGATTAAGACGCCGCATACGACTAAAAATAGCAGAAGGTTGTTCCTGGCAATGTGAGTAAAAAGTTTGGCTTGGCACCACTTCAAAGAGATCCCCGCAGGCAAATCGTTTTCGGGCAGTCTCAACCAATCGTGCATATTCGCCTGGTGCATGATCGCAGTCTTTTTCAGGCTTCAATTTTGGTTCATATTTTTTAAATTCACCTTCCCGGGGCAGAGCCTGCGTGGATTTGCCCTGGTATTGGAAATTGTAACGCCTGATGAAAGCTTCTTCCTTGCGATGATTAACAACATAGATTTCATCAGGTAAATACAATACCATATCACGCTGATCATGGGGACGCTCCAGAGATTGCGTCAGGGCTTCAAACTGGAAAATCAGATCATAACCAAAAGCCCCATAGAATCCCAAATAAGGTTCATCAGATTTAAAGAAAGCAAGTAATTCCCTTAATACAGTAAATACAGAAGGTTGGCGACTGCGATTTTCTTCGTTAAAAATCTCCTGAGACACTTTAACTTGAAATGTATACAACTGTTCTGACTGCTCGTTAATAATCAATTCGCTGCAAGCTGCCAGGGTCGGAGAAATCATGGCCAAAATAATTTCTCCACGCTTATTCAACGCTTGTAACTGGACTTCCTTATTCTTGCAAACGATAGCTAACGGCGGATTATAAAAGCCTATATCCCAACAGGTATAACGGCCAGGGTATTCAAAGCTGGAGGCAAATAATGCACCGCGTTGTGTATCCAATCGCTCAAGAAGAGGATCTATTGCCTTATCATAAGCCAGAGTATGCTGTTCATACTCTATATGCACCCCACCCACAGTTTTTACCTGTTGTAACATCAAGAGGACTCTAAAAATACGACATGTGATTCATTCTACTTTAAAAATAAAGCGCTGCAAGGCTATAACGCTGTTAAATAATAAGATAAAAGAACCCGTGTATAACTACACCCCTGCAGGATCCATGAATCTTCAGGATCGCTGGAGCCCGCAGGGTCGAGAACCAGTGAGGATAAATCCCTCGATTAGGAAAACCATACTTTAGATAGCACCCCGGATGGATTTACTTTAATCATTTAAGAAAAGATTGTATCTTAAAGCACTCTTAAATTGTCTTATCCGTTTTGGAACCATCAATGACAACAATCACAGAAAGCGATTTACAAACCCTCGAGCAGCTTGCTGCCCTGGCAACTGAGCCTGAACACAACATTCAGCTAGCAGAAGAAATTACTGCCATCATGAATTTTGTCGAGCAACTGCGAGAAGTAAACACCACTGATATCGCTCCTCTTTTTCATCCCCTTGACCTGCACCAACGGTTAAGAGTCGATGAGGTTAATGAACAGGATTGTCGTGCCCAGCTGGCTGAGATAGCTCCACTTTTTGAAAATGACTTATATTTGGTTCCCGAGGTTATTGATTCAGGACAGTAAACCATGCACAAACTCCCCTTAAAAGAATTGGCTCAGGCTTTACGCCGTGGTGATTTCTCAAGTGTAGAATTAACCCGGCATTATTTAAATCGTATCCAGCAATATCAGCTGCTGAACGCCTTTATCTCCATAGATGAAGAACAGGCGCTGAAAGCTGCAGCGATTGCTGATAAATTATTGAAACAAGGACAAGCCAAACCTCTGACTGGCATCCCCATGGCTCATAAGGATATTTTTTGCACCTATAAATTACCTACCACCTGTGGTTCAAAGATGTTGGCTAATTTCCAATCACCTTATCAGGCAACCATTGTATCCAAACTGCAAGAACAGGCTGTTGTAATGCTGGGTAAAACCAACATGGATGAATTTGCCATGGGATCCGCCAATGAAAACAGTTATTTTGGTCCGGTTAAAAATCCCTGGAACACTGAAAGAGTGGCAGGAGGTTCTTCTGGCGGTTCGGCTGCCGCAGTAGCAGCAGCACTCGTACCCTTTGCCACTGGCTCAGATACCGGTGGCTCCATCAGACAACCGGCAGCCTTCTGTGGGATATCAGGAATTAAACCTACCTACGGTCTTATTTCCCGTTATGGCATGGTCGCCTTTGCCTCAAGCCTTGATCAGGCAGGTCCTATGGCACACAGTGCTGAAGAATTAGCTTTAATCCTCCAGGCAATGGCAGGGTTTGATCCCAGTGACTCCACCTCGGTAAATCAAGTCATTCCTGATTATTCCGCCAACCTGAACCGTTCCATTAAAGGCATGCGCATTGGCTTACCTTCCTGCTTCTTTCAAAAGGAAGTAGCAACGGACATCCAGCAAGCAATTCATCAGGCGGTTAAAATTTTCCAGCAGGAAGGTGCGGAAATTATAACAGTTGATTTGCCGCTGCAACCCTTATGGGTAGCCTGTTACTACGTTATCGCTTGTGCAGAGGCTTCATCAAACTTATCACGTTATGATGGTATCCGTTATGGCCATCGTAGCAGTCGCGGCGGAACATTAAGTGAGCTGATTACCCATTCTCGCAGTGAAGGCTTTGGCACTGAGGTTAAACGTCGCATCCTTACAGGTACCCATGTGTTATCTTCCGGCTATTTTGACGACTATTATTTACAAGCATTAAAAATCAGGCGTTTGATCCAAAAAGAAATGCAGGAAACCTTAAGCAAGATTGATATTATCTTAGGTCCCACCACACCAACCTGTGCCTTTAAATCAGGTGAGAAACAAACTGATCCGGTAAAAAACTACCTGGCAGACATATTTACAGTAGCTGCTAATTTGGCAGGTCTACCTGCAATGTCCATTCCAGCAGGTTTCAGCCAGGGACTACCTATCGGTATACAATTAATTGGCAATTACTTTAATGAAGCCAGGCTTCTTAATGTTGCCCACCATTATCAGCAATGTACAGACTGGCATCAGGCCAGACCAACCTACCGAGGATAATTTATGGAATGGGATACTGTTATTGGTCTTGAGGTTCATGCCCAACTGAAAACCAAATCCAAACTTTTCTCTGGCGCTGCAACTGCCTTTGGTGCTGAACCCAATTCACAAACCTGCTATATAGATGCGGGCTTACCGGGCGTTCTTCCTGTGCTTAATCAACAGGCAGTTCATATGGCTATTCAATTTGGCCTGTCTGTAAACGCCGAAATTAATAATTATTCCTATTTTGAACGTAAAAATTACTTTTATCCCGATTTACCCAAAGGCTATCAAATAAGCCAATTCCAGCAACCTATCGTTTCTAATGGTTACTTGAACATCGAACTTAATGACGGAATCGAGAAAAAAGTAGCGATTGTAAGAGCTCACTTGGAAGAAGACGCCGGCAAATCGCTTCACGGTATTTATGCTGGCTACACCGGCATTGATCTTAACCGGGCAGGCACACCCCTGCTTGAAATCGTTACCGCGCCTTGCCTTTCTTCTGCCGAAGAAGCAATCAGCTATCTTAAAACGTTGCATCGATTAGTACGATTCTTAGGGATCTGCGATGGTAACATGCAGGAAGGTTCATTTCGTTGTGATGTCAATATCTCTCTTAAACGAAAAGGAGCTGTAAAATTAGGCACCCGAACTGAACTTAAAAATCTTAACTCGTTTCGTTTTATTGAAAAAGCTATTATTTATGAACAAGCGCGGCATCAGGATCTCTTGGAAAACGGTCAGTTTCTTGAACAGGAAACAAGACTCTATTGTCCGGAAACAAATACTACACAACTGCTAAGAAGCAAGGAAAATGAAAACGACTACCGTTATTTTCCTGATCCTGATTTATTACCTGTTCAAATTACAGCAGAAACCTTGGAGCAAGTCAGGCAAACCCTCCCTGCCCTGCCTGAAGAAATAAAACAAGAGCTTAAGCAAAGTAGCAGCTTGACTGGTGAAGACATCGATTTCTTGCTCTCTTCTCCTGCAAACTACCACTACTTTCATAGGGTAAAACAACAAACGTTGGCTGATCCGAAATTACTTGTTAACTGGCTTAAAGGTACCTATGCAGCAGCACTTAATGAGGCAAACCTTAATTTTGAGCACTCACCAGTATCCGCTGCATCCCTGGCTACCCTGCTTAATTACCTGGTACAGGGTAAAATCTCAGGGAAAATCGCCAAACAAATCTTTAACAAGCTCTGGGCAAGTGAAGGGAGTGTCGAGGCGATTATAAAAAAAGAAGGTTATGAGCAGTTAACCGACAATAGTCTGTTAGAGGAAATCATTCAAAAAATAATTATCCAGTATCCGGAGCAAACTTCGGAATACCGTGCAGGAAAAGAGAAATTATTATCCTTCTTTGTGGGTCAAATTATGAAACAAACCAAAGGACAAGCCAACCCGGAGCAGGTTAATCTTTTATTAAAAAAACATCTTAAAGGCTAGAGGTTTAAATATAACGCAGACTGATCCCGTAAAATACCAGGCACTACGGGATCCGACCGCGTAGGTCAAGCTTATTATTAATTAATAAGGTTTAACAATTACTGTTGTACCTACATCAATGAAATTTTGGTGCAACCATTTGGCAGCACTGGGTAACACCCTCACACAACCGTGGCTGGCATTATAATTTGGCACCTCATAAGCTGCATGAATTGAATAACCCCCGTGGAAGTGCATGCAATAAGGCATTCTGGCACCACCATTCGTTTCAATAGGATAAATACTCGAGGTACAGTCCTCCCCTTTCTTGGAGTAAACTCTGAACGTACCTGTAACCGTTCGACAACCCCTGCCAACATCCTCACAAAAATCCTTGCCGCCAGAAGCACTACCTGTTTTTATTCGATTGCCCTGAGCATCATAAGCTGCCCAAGCCGTTGCTTTAGGATCAAAAATGAAAACCTTTTTACCTGTTGCTGGACGCTTTAACGGGAAATGATAGCTTCCTTTACTATCCGCATTCACATTCATGGTATAGTGAGTCCGCCCTGCATCATCGACAATGGGTACCGATCTATCCATCGATGCACAAGCCGCGGTCAAAATACATAATGGTCCAATGACAAGTTGTTTTTTCATTGGTTGTCCCTCCCTCTTTTTTTTATGTTATCGGGAGGAATTTGAATAAATTTAGAGTTTTTTATAAAAAAATTTAACTGTTTGCTTTTTTTATGATCTTTTTGACATTAACCTGATCTGATAATCTGACTAACAATTTGCCTGTTATTGTTCACTTAAAAGCTCTTTGGCTGACTCCTGAGGTAACATGGCAAAAATAGCCAATAACAACTGTTTATCAGTACATTCAAAACACCCACCCCTTGCAGGCATTGCATTAAGGCCTTCACTTGTATGCTTTAATAAATTTTCAATACCAGCTTTTATTCTCGGTTCCCAGTCTGTCTTATGTCCAATGCGTGGAGCCCCCATTGGAATTAAGGGTTTATCCGCATGACAGTTAGCACAAAAATGCTGAACAATTTGTTGACCTTCCTCTTCAGAGCCTGAAATAGAACGTAGAAACTCCTGAGGATGATGCGTTTCAGCATATGAGAAAGAAAAAAAACCAAATAACAAGATCCCAATCATTAATTTGTACTGCAAGAGGATTCTCCTATAAAATTGGTTCACTTTTTGCTTAAAAGTTTAGATTGCTAAACAGGGATTATGACAAATGAAGCGCACTATACTCGTTTTTTTACTACTTTTCACAACTCATTTTTTAGAAGCCGCTGAATCAATACAATCCCTGGATTTGATTAAAGAACAAATACAACATCACCTGTTAGCCTCAATAGGTCCTCAGCAAGACGGAAAGTTACAAATTTCGATTGAAAATATCGACCCAAGAATACAATTAAAACCCTGCGATGAAAAAAAACTTGACGTGTTTAATCCCTATCAAACCCTTCCTATACACACCACGATTATGGGAATAAGGTGTCAGGAGACTAACAATCATTGGACACTCTACGTCCCCGTAAAAATTATACTGCAAAAAACAGTACTCATTGCCAAACGTCCTTTAGCTAAAGGCATACAATTGGTTTCCACTGATATTGATACCCAGGAAGTGGATGTGAGCCAATTAAAGCAAGGTTACTTCAGTAAAACAGAAGACGTTATTGGCCAGATCTGCAAAACCGCTATCAATCAAGGCAATGTCATTACTCCCAATAATCTGCAAACTGCAGCCCTTATCCATAAGGGAGAACAAGTAACTATCCAGGCGCTAAGTGACACCATTAATGTCAGCATGAAAGGCATTGCCTTAAGCGATGGTGTCATCGGTGAGATGATTAAAGTTAAAAACCTTACGTCAAAAAAAATAGTTGAAGCCCAGGTAAGCGCCCCGAATAAAGTAAGGGTTACTATCTAAGAAAAAAGGTCTGATGACTTGAATTTTAAAGTATGATAGCATCAAATTAGCAGGATTTATTAAAGATTTCATATCAAGGAGCCGATAACAATGATGAGTGTAATTGAGAGCAATGTTATGGTTAATCCAATTAATGAACCCAATGGCTTTAAAATCCTCGATACAGAGAAGCGGGTTTCTCAGTCTTCTGTAGCTGCAAAAGAAAACCACTCGGAAGAAAATAATGTCAACCTAAGCACTACAAGCAAACAAATGGCTGTTTTAAAAGAATTTATTCTCAGTGCACCAGATATTGACAAATCAAGAGTTGAGTTTGTTAAAGAAGAGCTGGCTACTGGGCGCTACCATATTGTCAGCAAGCAAATTGCAGAAAAAATGTTTGCAGACATTAAATTATCCTGACTCGAAACATTCTACAGACAATCAAACGGTACCTGATGTCTTGCCAAAAAAGGATTAAAAATGACACAACATAAGCCCGTATTATTGATTAATTTACTCAAACAGGAAGTCAACTGGATTGATTCGCTTATTCGTCTTTTATCTGAAGAAAAAAACATTCTGGTAGCTCGTCAATTTGAGGCATTA
The DNA here is from genome assembly GCF_900640175.1 of Legionella sp. W10-070. GTDB lineage: Bacteria > Pseudomonadota > Gammaproteobacteria > Legionellales > Legionellaceae > Tatlockia. The sequence continues at coordinate 21,781 of NZ_CAAAJC010000020.1, forward strand.
GAACCGCTGGCCAATCAAAAGCAAACTATTTCCGAGCAATTAGAGCAAAGCGCCAGACAACGGGTTGAGCTACTTGGATTAGATCAATATGACACTCAACCTAAACTTGGTCTACAAGAATTTTTAAGTCATTGCTCGAAGGACGAAGCAGAGCAAATTAATAGTTTAAACAAGGAGCTGGCAGAGAAACTTATCCAGTGTCGTGAATTAAACGCAGTCAATGGCCAGGTGATAGCAACAAATGTTAACAGTCATCAGGAAGTAATCGGCATTATTACCGGACAGAATAATACCGAAGCAACCAGTGTTTACACAGCAACTGGAAATATAGAATCATCCAGTGATAAAAGCAGACACCAAAAAGCTTGATTAATATTCTAAACCCAAGCCTTCAGGCTGCCCCCTACAAATAAGGACAGGAGCTAATGTTAATCAGGCAGATCGAAGAAAAAGACTTGGCTTTACTCATTCCCTTTATGAAAAAAACCTGGCAGCAAACCTATCCCCTGTTTTGCAAAGAAGAACCATCCCTACTTGAGTCAACCTTCACCCCCGAGAAAATCAAGGCCGCTATGGCTGGTAAAGGCAATATTTTTTTTGGCGCTTTTCAAAACGATATATTGGTTGGTTATGCGCTGCTTAAATTGGAGCCTGCAAAAAGCTTTCTGGACAAGATTTATGTAGATACCCATTTACAGCGACAAGGAATAGGGAAGCAACTTTTAGCAGCCTGTTTTAAACAAGCACTCCACTCAGATCTTATCAGCATGGGACTGTATGTTGAAGACACGAATGCCAAAGCCCTTTCTTTCTATGAAAAACACGGTTTTAGTCGCCATCCAATAAAAAGGCTTTACCCCAGTACCAGTGCAAAATTATATTATGATTATCTGATGATTTGTAAGGATGTAAAGCAAGCACTTATCTTATTACAGGGAAAAACGACACCTCAAAGTGAATTGAGTGTGAAAATTTAAAGTAAGGAAAAACAATCAGAATTGGAATAAAATTAGGGTCTGGGGTGCGATTAAAACTGCCGTTTCCTTTTCGCCCGGATGGCGCGTCAGCGAAATCCGGGCATGTGTTTGTCATCGCCTTGATCCAGGATTTCGCTGACGCGCCATCCGGGCTACCACCAATGATTATCAGATTCCTAGCGAGCTTGCATCCGTAATGCACCGTCAAGGCGAATGACCTCACCATTAATGAGGGGATTTTCTATAATATGCATTGCCAAAGCAGCAAACTCTTCGGGTTTTCCCAACCGTCGTGGAAAAGTCACTGTAGCAGCCAGGTTATCCTGCACTTCCTGAGGCATATTTAACAGCATCGGCGTAGCAATTAACCCCGGGGCGATAGTATTCACCCTGATAGCCTGCTGAGCCAGTTCACGTGCCGCTGGCAAGGTCATGGCAACTACTCCGCCCTTTGATGCGCTATACGCAGTTTGACCAATCTGCCCCTCAAAAGCTGCAATTGATGCCGTATTAATGATCACTCCTCTTTCCTCTGAACCAGCATCAATATCCAGGCGGCTCATGGCCTCAGCCACAACGCGCATCACGTTAAATGTCCCTACCAGGTTCACATCAATAACCTGCTTAAAAGCACTGAGCGGCATCACCCCTTTCTTGCCCACCATTCGTTCAGCTGGAGCAACCCCTGCGCAGTTGATGCAAATTTTTGGCGTTCCGACCTGTGCCACTGTTTTTTTGATTGCCTGCTCAACCTCCTCAGCAGAGCTAACATCACAGGCAATTGCAAGTGTCTGCTGGTCACTGTTGATCTCATTAATTTGCTTATCCCAAACAACTACTCTCACACCATGAGAGCCTAACAATTCGGCACAGGCTTTTCCCATGCCGGAAGAGCCGCCGGTAATCACTGCAATTTGATTATCCAAATTCATAAAGTCTCGCTCCTTGGTGATTGTAAATAGGCTTTGCTTAGAGCTTTGAATTCAGCTGTTCCAGCCTGCCCCACCCATTCAAAAAAGACCATTTCCGAAGTAACCAGCTGGACACCTGCCTGCTTCATACGCTTTAGCCCATATTTATAATCAAGCTCAAAGCGGCTGCTTACAGCATCTACGACCACAAAAACATCATAACCCGCTTCTAGCAAATCAAGTGCTGTCTGTAATATGCAAACATGCGCCTCTATGCCTATTAACACGAACTGCTTTTTATTAATCAATTGCAAATGATGTTTGAACGTTGGTTCCTGAAAACAAGAAAAATGTACTTTTTCGACACTTTTTTCTTGTGAGACCAAAGACTTCAATGGCTCAATAGTAGAACCCAAACCGCGAGGATATTGTTCACTCACCAACAGCGGTATATTTAAATCGATTGATAAACGTATCATCCATTGGCAACGGGACAATAACGCTTCAGGCTCCCTTACAAGAGGGGTTAGCTTCTCCTGCACATCTACTAATAGCAGGCAGGATTGATCTTTTTTCAACAGCATTTCCTTCTCCCATAGAAATCAACATCTCAACCTAAAAACCTGCCTGCTGTCAAATATATTTTGGGCTATTGCCGATACTATTAATCCAAATCAAATTTCAGGAAGAACCAACCAGTGAACCCCGGATAGTCAGCTCATACAACTGCAAGCAACACAGCCGTCAAATAATTCCCTTCAGGAAAGACAGTCAAGGTCGGATGGCAACTTGCCGGACCAAAAATGCCAAGAGTACGGGCAAATTTCCCTACTGCAGCAGCCTGGCTGTTCACCAATGATACAAACTCCTGCGTAGACAGGGCAGCAGAGCAATTACAAGTCATTAGCAACGTACCGGAACGCATGGATTTAAAAGTTTCCCGATGTAAAAAACGATAATAATTTTTTGCACGTTGCAAATGCTGTTGAGAGGGAACCAGTTTAGGTGGATCGAGAATAACCAAATCATAATCCGCTGCACAAGCTAAATAATCACGGGCATCTGCTTCAATAAATTCAATTGATTCTATTCCGTTTAATTGAGCATTCTGCTTTGCCTGCAGTATGGCCTGGGCAGAACTGTCTACAGCAGTTACTTTAGCAGCACCGGCTTTTGCAGCATGAAGAGCAAACCCGCCCGTATAGGAGTAGAGGTCAAGTACCCGTCTTCCCTTCGCTAAAGCCGCAATGCGTTGATGGTTCTCACGCTGGTCAAGAAAAAGCCCTGTCTTTTGCGCTTGGGAAAAATTTATTTCATAAATAACGCCTGCCTCAAGTACCTGAGTCGTTATCGCAGGAATTTGCTCTGCAGCTTGTTGCCAACCATCCTGAGCAAGCGGTTTTGTTTGTGCAAGCCATACAATTTCTCCTGACAGCCGTTTCTTAAGACAACAGGAAATAATTTCCTTATTCGCTTCAACCCAATAAGCAGAACTTGCCACGACATTCATTTGGTTAAAGCGATCAATCGTTAACCCCGACAAACCATCTGCCTCACTATTAAATAAACGGTATGCATTGGTTTTTTCATTAGGCAGGTCAAGACTTCGCCGAATAGCTAATGCCTGCTCCAGACGCGTTGAAATAATAGAGTCCAATTGATAGCTGTCAAGCTTTTCCCAGGCTTTTGCCAACACCCGCACCCGGTATAAGGAATGTTCGTTATAAACGCCAACCCCTACAAGTTCATCTTCTGCAGTATAAATATCAACAAGCCCTCCGGTAATCAGATTACCCTTTGTTTTACTAATAGCCTTAGGGAAAATCCATGGATGCCCGCGAAGAACCGTACTTTGTTTAATTTTATGTAAATAAATTGCTGCTTTCATAACTATTTCCCAAAGGCTAAAAGTCAGCTAATCTACACTACTGTTTTAGGAAGCATCAAGGTGATTGCAAATGTTTTGTCGTTTTAAATACTCATTTCCCGCAGCCCTCATTATTTCGCTTATGGTTAGCAAACCTGGATGGACTGGCCCCTGGTTAACTGGCCCTTTATTGGCACCTGCAGGTCATACCATCCCTAAGGGTCATAGCAATTTGGAATTATATGGATTTTATACCGTTAATGAGGGCATCTATAATCGACATTGGAGGTTAATTCACACACCTCGCAGTGAAAGTACGATAGTTAACCCTATTTTCAGTCACGGATTAACTGATAAACTGGATATTCAATATGCCGTACCCTACATTTATAACCACAACCGAGGCTCCAGTTCGCAAAGACTGGGAGATACTTCAGTCACCTTAGGGTATCAGCTGTTGGAACAAAAAGAGTCCAAATGGTTGCCCGATCTTCGCGTAACCTTGCAAGAAGTCATCCCCACAGGCCGTTTTGAAAGCCTTAACCCATTAAATAATGGTGCTGATGCGACAGGACTTGGCAGTTACCAGACAGGCCTTGCATTAAATTTTCAACATTTAATGCAACTTGGAGAAACACATTATCTGCGCTCTCGTTTTAGTGTAGGCTATCTATATGCCAGCTCTACCAGTATCAATGGTTTAAGTAGTTATGGCGGCACCCCACAAACTTCAGGATCTATTGATCCAGGCAATCTCCTCAGTGTCGATCTGGCCGGGGAACTCACCTTGACGCAAAATTGGGTAGCTGTTATGGAAGCTTATTATGCAAGCCGAAGCGCCACCCGATTTAGAGGATTTGTAGGTAACAACGAGCAGGGCCTTCCAGCCTCTATTGGCCATGCCGATATAGAAGAAATTACCTTAGCCCCTGCAATTGAATATAACTTCTCTCCCAATATCGGAATCATCGCTGGCCCCTGGTTTAGTGTGAGAGGTCGAGAAACGTCCGATTTTATTTCCTACGTGGTTGCTTTTAATGCTTATTGGTAAGCTTAATTCGCAGTGCTTCAATTTTTTATTTTGAAGCACTTATCATAAAAAAGATTGTTTAATAATCTATTAGAGCAAAATACAAACACAATATTTAATTTTAAGTCATTTTTTAGTATAATAAGGCAAATTTTATTACCTGGAGATGAAATATGCCCTTTTCAAAGACTGCCGCCAAACGCCCCAACGAGTTTAACGAAAAGATTAATAATAAAAAATTAAAAGCGCCTGTAAATAACGATACACCAGAAGGATTAAGCATTCTTAGTGAAATGCCAGAAGAAGTTTTGATTAAACATCTTAATGAGAAGACAGAGAAACAATTAACCAGACTAAATCATTCTTTTGGCAGGTGCATTGAACTTGTTGAAGAAAAGATCGAAATCGAACAAAAAAAAATAGCGGATTATCAAAACACCATTAACTTATTAGAACAGAAGATTAAAAACCTCAGAAAGGAAGCTGAAACTCAAGAGAAGCAGACAAATAAATCTAATAAACAATATTCATCTTATGATGGATTAATGTTTTGGGTTGGACTTGATAAAAATAAAATAGACCAATTAACACTCATGGAAAGCCAGGTTAAAGCAAATAAAAAACAGCTTAAAACAAGTGAAGATATGATTAAAAACTTAGAAGCTCGAAAACAACTTTACGTAGAGACATTAAAAATTCTTAATCCTATTTTGGATAAAAAGAGGCTAGATGAGGAAAAAGAAGACAAAAGCAGCTTCACCCCATCATTTTAATTCCATTCAATTTGTAAAGCCATTGGCCTGATTTAAACCGCGCCAATGGCTTTTTTGCAATCATCTTTTCTGCCAACAACAACTTTAATTTTTGTAGCCTGAATGGAGCGCCAGCGGAATCCGGGGGCATGACTTTATTATCAAGCTCCGATCCCGGGCTACTATCATTACCCACCAACCGCAGTGTTAGTCGCACCCAATTCTATAGATTTTATCGCCCAGTTAATAGAAACATGTTAGCATCTCTGCATTTAGTATTGGGGGACAAACGATGTGGTTTAATAATGCACTGATTTATCATTATGAACTTAAAGAAACCGTAGACATAGCAACTTCTTTATCAGAAGATGTACTAAAACCCTGCCCACCGCACGCACGATTTATCTATGGATGGCTGCCTGCTTTTGCTGATGAACTTGTGCAGGAAGTAGCCGGATGCTCATTAATTTGTTTGGGGAAAGAAGAAAGAATATTACCCCGTGGCGTCATCAAACGCTTACTTGCAGAACGTATACAGCTTCTGGAAGCTCAGCAGCAACGTACTGTCAAACGCGCAGAAAAAGCCCAAATTGCCGAAGACCTGGAATTTGAATTGCTGCCGAAATCATTTTGCGTCCAAAAGCAATTATTTGCCCTGCTGGATACGGCAAGCCATCGCCTTATTATTAATTCATCCAGTAATAACCAGGCATCGCAACTGACCTCCCTATTACGGAAATCCATTCCTGGCATCCAGATTGAACCTCTTCCATTCCATGAAAATTTAGCCTTACGTTTTGCAGAATGGATAACCGATCCGTCAACACTACCAGCATCGTTCCAGTTAGCATCTGACTGCCTGCTTTTTTCCCTGGATGATGAAAAAAAACGGGTTAATTGCAAAGGCTATGAATTACCAGCAGAAGAAATTTTAACCCTGCTCTCTCAGGGATTGGCTGCGGCTGAAATTTCTTTAATATGGAATGAGCGCATTCAATTCACATTGACTCATGATTTTGTTTTCAAGCGATTAAAAAGCCTGGAATATCTGGTAGATGAGTTTAACGAAATCCATGAACTGGAAGAAGAATACCAACAACAAGATGCAGCACTTACCTTACTCTCTGGTGAATTACGTGCCTTAACCAATGATTTGCTGACAGGTTTAAATGCTACGGCTTCAGATAGAATAGAATCTCTGCCAAAAGAAACATGCCCAGTTTAAGGTCTGTTGACATTTCAAACTGAAACTGCTCACTTCCCGCGCTTATGCGCGGGATCTATACCAACCACACTCAAATGAAAGCGCAAAGCGCTGTAGCCCGAGATTCCTCAAGACTGCTTTTAATTACTCTGTCAGCCTGAAGGAACACTCAGAATGAGAGAAATAATAGAGGAATTCGGCATTTTACAAGATAATCTTATTAGCTTTGCTCTTTTAGAATGGAACCACGTATGCCTTTTAATCAACTCAAAAATTTACTTAAACAAGAAAAGCAATTGGGTGTCAATGAACCTGAATGCGCAGTGTTAGCTACTGTCTCTACTGAAGGCAACCCTCATAGTCGTGTAGTTGCCATACGTAAAATTGAGACAGAAAGTCTCTTATTTTTTACTCAACAACTCAGCCGTAAGGTTGCCGAATTACAGCAAAACCCCAATGCAACACTCAATTTTTGGTTTGCAATGCAACAGCGACAGGTAATTTTAGAAGGGGTCGCTACCCCTTTATCATATGAAGAAAATCAAGCGTTTTGGAATAGTTTACCCCGTGAGCGTCAATTGCGATTCTCCAGCTACGCTCCCACTTCAGGAAAAGTCATTGAAGATCAAACAGTACTGAAAAAAAGAAAGGCAGAATTAATCAGCCAGTTTGCCGATCAAGTGATCCCCATGAGTAAACATTATTGTGGTTTTCGATTCACTCCACATACCATATTTTTTTATACCATTGGAACTACTGCTTTTTCAGAGGTTATCCGTTACTCAAAAATAGATGAATATTGGCAGCAAGCATTTCTTTCACCATGATTTCACCCACTGATATTAAGCTTGATATTTACACTCAAAGTACATTTACCCTGATTATCAAGAGCCACTTCAACCAGGTGTAGTAGCCTGGTTGAAAGCGCAAAGCGCTGTAACCCAAGATTGCTAAAGAACGTTTTTAATTATCTCTGTCAGAAAATGAACCGTGTTTTTCTGATATCTTAATTACCTATTGTTCCTCAGTATAATTTTTCTTAAGTCAATTAATGATAAACCTCTGATTTCATCCTTACGGATGGTAAATTCTTTTAATGTTTCAAGTCCTGCAACATTAATGAAAAGTTGATAACTGCCTGGCGCTAATTCCGTGACATAAAACTGGCCATCATTCGTTATTGTTAAAGGGATTGCAGGATAGTGCCAAGGAGCATTTTCAATATTATTTGGGGCTTTGAATCGTAACAGGAGGTTCCCTTTCTCAATACCCGACCAAGGTAAAACACGTCCAATAACCCCGGTATCCCGGGAAAGAGGAGCCCTTTCAAATACCACAGGCGCAATACTTTGAATTTTTGCTGCCTTCTCTACAGCAACCGTTATAGAACGATACCCGGGCAGATTAAAAGAAATACTCTTACCAGCAGGATGAGCAATGAAAAAGCCACCAGGAAGAATATTGATTTCGCTACTCACCATTTCTGGCGATTCAGGCCCTTTGATAATAATCTGGCCATAAATAATGGGAAATCGTTTGGCCGCATATAAATTCAACATCCGTTGACCAAGTTTTTCAGCTGTCTGGGAATCGTTATGTTCAATAAGCCAATCAATCCATTCTTTGAAATGCCCCCGTACAGTTTGAGGTGCTGATAATAGCTCCACATCCCCCCAGGAAACGTGCTGCTCATGAAGGGAATAGATTCTGGACAATTCTGCTTCGGTAAAGGGTGTTGAAAAATTAAACTGTTCCCTTAAGTTTTTTGCTAACTGATTTGCTGAATCAATTTCTACACGGGTCAAACCCAATTTAAAAGGAGCAAGCAATTTCTCTTTTTGAGGGTAGGAGGAAGGTAATTGATTAACGTAAACCAACTGCCAAGCGAGTGCTCTTGGCTGATCTTTTTTTACAGTCGTGCCAAAAAAATAATTACGTGCAAGACTCCATGCCTGATATTGTTGGTATTCTTTCTTTAACAACCGGGCATCTTCTGAAGAAAAAGCATAGACTGATGAAATCAGCAGCAATAAAACGATACCCGGCAAAAAGCGATCAATTACTTTTCGCAATTATCCATCCTATCCAGCAACCATATTATTGGGTTGTTTATGATAGGTAGCCTGATAAACAGCCAACGCATCATCCGCTGCCTTTTTTAATCCCATCGCTTTATTGGCGTGGTACATAATCGCCAGCGCTTGCTGGGCACTGGGAGCCTGGGGATAGTTTTTTACTAAAAAACTCGCCCTTTCAGTCGCTGCCACATACATTTTACGCTGAAAATAGTACTTAGCCGTATTCAGTTCCCGCTGAGCAAACATATTTCGTAAGTAAATCATCCGCTGCAAAGAATTGGCTTTATAAGGGCTTTCAGGAAATTTTTGAATTAAAGTGGCGAAATCTGAATAAGCCTGCGATTGTGTTCCAGGATCACGCCATGACTCATCTATAGGTAATGCATTTGCAAAAGTACCGCGAACTTGCTGAAAATTGGCAAGCCCTTTCATATAGTAAGCATAATCAACATTTTTAGCCCGCGGATACAGGTGAATAAACCGCTCTGCAGTTGCTGCCGTGGAAGCGTAATCACCCTTCATATAGTAAGCGTAAATCAAATTCATCTGTGCTCTTTCAGCATAATTGCTAAAGGGATACATTGTTTCCATCGCCTCGAAACGCTTAGCAGCACTTTCATACTGCTCCTTAGCCAAAGACTGCTGTCCCTCAGTAAAGAGTTGTTTGGCAGACAGTCCTTGATAAGGATTATAATCATCATCATTTTTGTCCCACCATCTTGCACAAGCTGTCAAAGAAAGCAGAAGTGTAATAAGAAGTAGCGCTTGAATTCGTTTCATATAAACACCTATAAATCATGAACGTGATAACCATAAGCAACTAAATGCTGGTTAACGTTTAATGAGCTATAATATAGCCCGCACTTCATTTAAACCAGAAATATTTATTACAAATTGATAATAGCCCCAATTAAAACAGGCATATTATACCTGTCCCCGCGATTTTTGCGAACGCTAAAGAAAAAAGAGCCTGACAGAAAATTAAGGTTAAAAATTATTTGCAAAGAAACAAGTGATGCGATATATTTCTGCCCTATCGGAGAGGTGGCTGAGCGGTCGAAAGCGGCGGTCTTGAAAACCGTTGAAGGGCAACCTTCCCAGGGTTCGAATCCCTGCCTCTCCGCCATCCTTAAACCAATTATCATACCAAGTGCTGAAAATCTTCCTGTTTTCGGCGAGTGCGCCGTTTTTATACCCAAGATACTTATTGGAGTTGCTGGTTGTTTTTCTCAATTTGGCTAATGTTCTCATTCAGATCGACACCCACCATCTTGCCAATGCTTTCAAAAAGTCCTTGGGTTTTGGTCTTATCGACGGGTTTAAATAAGTTCTGAAAAGGCCTTCTATGCTTGGGCGGTACTTCTTTATTGTTTATATAAAATGTCGCAATAGCGTTTTGAAGCTCTTGTATACTATTGTATTTTTTATCAAGCACTTCTTCGGTGAGTTTTCGCAGACAGCTGATTTTTTTATCAGGACTCTCCATGAGCCCGAAAAAAGTTGGCGCGCGCTGAAGTGCATCTATGCGTGAATTCACTTGCCTGTCCATGTTTGCCAGATGTCGACTTTCTGCTCTTGATTTTTCATACATCTCCTGAAATACCCTGTTCAGGGTAATCTCATCACTTTCAAAAGGCAATGCGACATTTTTGAAAATGCAAAAGAGTATGTCTTTATTAAGCATTTTAAGGTTATTTTTTTCTTGATGATGCCCCAGCAACAGCCATGTAAATCCCACACGGATTTCAGCAAGCCTGATATTGCGTTTACAAAGTGCGATAATTTCGCTGTCAATCTTATTTCCAGGTAGAATAACTTTGGTAAGGCTGAAATTTGTTTCCATCGCCCGGCGCAGTGTATTAATGGCTTTGTCATCAGAACAACAGTAACCGTGAGAACTGTCAAATTGATGTGGTGAGCCGCTCAGGCGGGTAGCAAGGTTGAATTGTTCCGGGACTTCAGATGCCAGAGCAACATGCGCGATGGTATTGCCATCCAAATTTTTGCTGCCCAATAAATTGGGGTAGTGCGCTTTAACCCAAGAAAGCCTTTTGGGATCACCTGACACTGCAGCATAATGGGCAATAGTGTTACCTTTGTTGTCTTTTGTGTTCAGCAGCCCGGGACAGTGCGTTTTAATCCAGTCGAGCACCTTAGGATCACCTGACACTGCAGTATAATGGGCGATAGTGCGGCCATCGTTGTTTTTTGTGTTTAGGAGCTCATCAGAGCAGTGTGTTCTAATCCAGTCAAGCATATTGAGATCACCTGACCTTGCAGCATGGTAGGCAATGGTGCAGCCATCGTTGTCTTTTGTGTTCAGCAGTTCGCGACAGTGCGTTTTAATCCAGTCAAGCGCCCTGCGATCACCTGACACTGCGGCATAATGGGCAATGGTGCAGTCATCGTTGTCTTTTGTGTTCAGCAGTTCGCGACAGTGCGTTTTAATCCAGTCAAGCGCCCTGCGATCACCTGACCTTGCAGCATAATGGGCAATGGTACAGCCATCGTTGTCTTTTGTGTTCAGCAGTTCGCGACAGTGCGTTTTAATCCAGTCAAGCGCCCTGCGATCACCTGACACTGCGGCATAATGGGCGATAGTGCAGCCATTGTTGTCTTTTGTGTTCAGCAGTTCGGGACAGTGCGTTTTAATCCAGTCAAGCGCCCTGGGATCACCTGACCATGCAGCGTAATGGGCGATGGTGCCGCCATTATTATCTATTGCGTTCAGGAACTGAGTACAGCGCATTTCTACCTGCTCAAGTGCCTTGTCACCTGATCCTGCGGTACTCAGGAACTCAGTATAGTATCTTTTAACCCAGTCAAGCGTTCTGTGATCACCCGACCATGCAGCGTAATGGGCGATGGTGAAGCCATTTTTGTCTTTAGTGTTTAGCGAGTCTGGGCACTGTGTCTTAACCCGATCAAGCGCCATCGGCTCACCTGACCATGCGGCGTAATGGGCCGAGTTAGCCCCGCGATTGTCCTCTTTCACGACAAGATCCATGTTGCCCAGAAGGCAGTGGATCTGCCATTTTTCAGTGATCACTAGAGTACAGTAGCGGGTAGCAAGAAGTAACCGTCGATACAAAGTCTTCATCTGCTCTTGCATTAGAGCAGGTGGAATGAACGCCGGAGGGATTCCAAGCCTAAGAAGGTCTGAGTAATGCTCGTCAGTCACATTGTATGGCATGCAAGGTCCTCTAAAAGAATACTTTACTGTTAAAGACCAATCCTTTTCATGCTTTCTTTCACTGTGCTATCAATCGCAAGCAGGCTTTCCAGCAATGGCTGCATTTTATCAAGCGGCCAACTATTAGGGCCATCGCTTAATGCCTTATCAGGATTTGGATGCGTCTCCATGAAAATCCCTGAAATCCCAACTGCCACAGCAGCTCTTGCCAGAGCAGGAACAAACTCCCTTTGGCCACCAGATACCCCATTATTTCCACCAGGCAGCTGGACAGAATGGGTAGCATCATATACCACCGGACATCCTGTCTCACGCATAATCTGTAATGAGCGCATGTCTGAAACCAGGTTGTTATAGCCAAAGCTCACCCCTCTTTCACAAACCATAATTTGTTCATTGTCACAAGCTTTTGCCTTGGCAACAACATGTTGCATTTCCCATGGTGCCAAGAACTGGCCTTTCTTGATATTCACAGGCTTATTCATTGCAGCAACCCTTTGGATGAAATTAGTCTGGCGACACAAAAATGCCGGAGTCTGCAACACATCAACCACACTGGCCACCTCAAGTAAGGGGGTATCTTCGTGAACATCTGTCAGCACAGGCACCCCCATTTGCTCTTTGACTTTTTCAAGAATTATTAACCCTTTTTCAAATCCAGGTCCTCGATAACTGGCAATAGATGAGCGATTGGCTTTATCAAAGGATGATTTATAGATAAAAGATAACCCAAGCCCTGCACATAATTCCTTAAGGTAACCTGCTGTTTCCAGCGCTAAGGATTCGCTCTCTATAACACATGGCCCCGCGATTAAAAACAAGGGGGAGGTTATTCCAACCTCAAAGCCACATAATCTCATACTTTATCCTTTTTCTGGTGAGCATTGCGTGCCGCTAATATAAATTCCTCAAAAAGTGGGTGGCCATCCCGAGGCGTTGAAGTAAATTCAGGATGAAATTGACAAGCAACAAACCAGGGATGATCCTGTAGCTCAATCATTTCGACTAAACTGCCATCAGCCGAACGGCCCGAAATAACCAGACCATTTTGTACCAACGCATCAATAAATTGATTGTTAACTTCATAACGATGCCGATGGCGCTCAACAATCTGATTTTTTTTATAAATTTTATGGGCAAGGGAATTGGTTTCTAACTGACAAAGTTGAGCCCCCAAGCGCATAGTACCGCCCAGTTCTGAAGTTTCATCACGCAAATTTACGCGACCATCTGCTTCCATCCATTCACTTATCAAACCAATAACTGGATAGGCAGTCGTTTTGTCAAATTCTGTTGAATTGGCACCCACAAAGCCAACCACATTACGTGCAAATTCAATCACAGCAGTCTGCATACCTAAGCAAATACCCAAAAAGGGCAGTTTATTTTCACGGGCATATTGGATTGCTTTTATTTTCCCTTCGATTCCACGCTCTCCAAATCCGCCAGGAATTAAAAGCGCATCAATCTCGGCAAGTGGTTCTGAACCTTGCTTCTCAATCAGTTCGGCATCAATATAAATAATTTGAACCTTGGTTTCCGTATGAATACCAGCATGGGTCAACGCTTCATTCAAGGACTTATAAGCATCATTTAGTTCGGTATATTTACCAACCATACCTACCTTGACCGTCATTGTTTGAGAATTCTGAGCCTTAACAACCTTTTGCCACTCACCCAAATCAGCAGACTTCACCTGTAAAGCCATTTTTTTAACCACTATTTCATCCAGGCCTTGTTCATGCAGAATAATTGGAATTTGATAAATACTTTCCGCATCCTGGAGAGAGATAACCCCCTCTTTCTCAACGTTGGTAAATAGTGCAATTTTCGCCCGATCATTTAAAGACAATGGCTTTTCTGAGCGGCATATTAAAATATCAGGTTGTATACCAATAGAACGCAGTTCTTTAACGGAGTGCTGCGTAGGTTTGGTTTTGGTCTCACCAGAGGTAGGGATATACGGAACTAAAGTCAGATGAATAAATATGGCACGCTGAGCACCTAATTCAATGCGCATTTGGCGTATTGCTTCGAGAAAGGGCAAGGATTCAATATCCCCAACAGTACCTCCAATCTCAATCATCGCCACATCAAATCCTTCTGCACCTTGCTTTATAGAGCGTTTGATTTCATTGGTGATATGAGGAATTACTTGTACAGTTCCTCCCAGGTAATCGCCCCGACGCTCCTTTTTAATGACCGTCTCATAGATTTTGCCAGAGGTAAAATTGTTGCGTTTTGTCATCGTCGTACGTACAAAACGCTCGTAATGTCCCAAATCAAGATCAGTTTCCGCCCCATCATGGGTAACGAACACTTCCCCGTGCTGAAAAGGACTCATGGTTCCTGGATCAACATTGATATAAGGATCAAGTTTAATTAGAGTAACACTTAAGCCGCGTGCTTCGAGAATTGCTGCCAATGAAGCAGAAGCAATACCTTTACCTAGCGAAGAAACAACCCCACCAGTAATGAAAATATAATTTGTCATAAATGACCCCGTTGGAATGCTAAACCGCCTCATGGGCGGACAAATAAGATCGCATGTAAACGGGGCTTTATTATATCAAAAGAAGAAGAGAAATGACACATTTAATCAACAAAGCGCTCCCTATATGACAAAAAAACCATTATATAAAGAAAACATAGCGGGTAATTTACCACTCTTCACTAACTCCTGTCTTAAACTTTAGAGAGCGCTGTACTTCTCCATACTAGGCGAACGCATAGCTTGCCTGGACGAAAACGCCATAGCGTTTACTCTTAAAATCATTTAATGGCAGACTGACGGTATTTGCAAATAAGATTGACCCCTCACTTATAAACTCCCAATATCTTGCTCCTACCCCAATATTTAATTGGCTTGTAATCTTATAGGAGGCTATCAAATCAGCCATAAAACCCTGTCCATTAGCATCCATAAGGATATTTGGAACAGGACCAAGATCAGAGCGCATATGATGGCTGTCCTCATTTTTTAAATGAGCAATAGGTACATAAGCAATTTCGCCATTCAACGTAAATTTAGGGTGGAGGTTAACATCCGCAGTCAGGCCTATGCGAAAGGAACGCCACCGCGCTTTATTACTCAGAACATTTGTAGAGTAAGGAGTCTCAATAAATCCAGGGGGACCACAAAATAATCCACCAAAATCATCAGGATTACACCGAACACCATAGGCATGGACGTCTTCCTGCCAATAAAAATAACCGGCAAACCCTCCTACACGTTTAAGATAAACACTATTTCTTTGATCAAGAGAATTATTTTCATAAAAATTACCTCCGAAATCAATCGATAAATAATCAAGATCTCCGTTTCTTAAACTACTTGTAGTGTCTGAAAATCTCACTTGTCCGCTTAAGTAATCTTTATCATTCAGGTTTCCATTCTTAATGGAGCCTGTAGCCAGAAAACCCTTGGCAAAAAGCCCTGTTTTATGGGTTAACTGAAAAAAAATCTCTCCGGAATGAGCATCCATATCGTCATAACTAAGGACAGAACCCGGATTACCCAGGAAAGGTTCAACGCCACTCGGATCATGATTCCAGCTGCTATTACCTGTACTGTACCAATATCTCAACCCTACTACAGAATCCCATAAGGGAGATTGAGGTACTGATTTATCGTTTATAGACGAGGTACCACCTGCGGCGGTAAGACTCAAGGTATAAAAAATTATAAATAAGAACGTCCTGATTTTCATTAAGATGATTCCCTGCTAACGTAGAAAATATTATGGAGTAATTCATACCATCAGGCAAGGCTATCCATCCCATCAGGGTAAACGCATCAAGGAAAGCCAGGTATCCCTCTAAAGATGCAACCTCTACAGGGAATTCAACTCATTAAGAATTTGATACATATCGATTGCACAATCAGCAGCATCTTTTCCTTTATGCCCATGACTACCACCGAGACGCTCCCAGGCTTGAGCTTCATTTTCAGTAGTCAAAACACCAAAAATAACAGGAAGATCATAATCAAGCGCTATTCGCTGACAACCGTTACTTACTTGCTCACAAACATAATCATAATGACTGGTCTCTCCACGAATAACTGCTCCCAGTGCAATAATGGCAGACGCCTGTTTTTGCATAGCTAATCGCTTGGCAACAAGAGGAATTTCAACGGCTCCAGGCACTTCAACAACAATAATATCCTCTGGCCTGAAACCACGTTCGCTTAGGCGATCTAATGCCCCGCGTTTTAATTCCTGGGTAATAGCGTAATTAAAACGACTCACTACTACAGCCACTGGAAAAGAAGAATCCATAGCCCGTGGGGGATTGGCAGGAATATATTTCATAATTATCTCCTCAACAACCTGGTCAGCTATCTAGCGACACTAAACAGCGAGCAGTGTCGCATTAAATAACGCTATTCAATTACCAGCAAATGACCAAGCTTTTGTTGTTTTGTTTTTAAATAATGCCGATTTTCCTTAGTAGGATGAATTATTAGCGGGATGCGTTCAGTTACTTCTATACCGTATTTCTTTACAGACTCTACCTTCTGAGGATTATTTGTCAGTAATCTGATTGCATTCAGCCCCAAATGTTTTAATATCTGAAAAGCAATCGCATAATCCCGGTTATCAATAGGTAAGCCCAAGTGCAAATTAGCCTCGACCGTATCATACCCTTGTTCCTGGAGCGCATACGCTCGCAGTTTATTGGCTAAACCAATACCACGGCCTTCCTGGCGCAGATAAATGATTACCCCTCCCTCTTCTGATATTTGTTGTAAAGAGTGTTTAAGCTGTGCTCCGCAATCGCATTTAGATGAGCCAAAAACATCGCCTGTTATGCACTCCGAATGAATGCGTACCAAAGGAACTTTATTAGGCGTTTGGGGTACCCTCACCAAGGCAAAATGCTCAGCCGAATCAAGCATATTACGAAAGGCAATCATGGTAAAATCGCCATATCCCTGCATGGGAAGCTTTGTTGTCGCCACTTCCTCTACCAACTCTTCATGCCGAATACGGTAATCAATTAAATCCTTCACGGTGACCAAAGGAATATCGTGTTCTTTTGAGAAGCGCGCTAACTCATCACGGCGGCTCATTGTCCCGTCTTCATTCATAATTTCACAAATTACAGCAGCAGGCCTAAGACCTGCCAGACTCGCCAAATCAACGCTGCCTTCTGTTTGGCCGGCACGCTCCAAAACACCTCGAGACCGGGCGCGTAAGGGAAATACATGTCCTGGAGAAATAATATCACCTGGCTTGCATTCAGGATCAATAGCGACCTGAATAGTACGCGCCCGATCACTGGCTGAGATGCCGGTAGACACTCCCTCGGCAGCTTCAATCGAGACAGTAAAAGCCGTACCATAAGGCGAACGATTATCAGATGCCATCATTGGTAACTGGAGCCTGTCAATTAGCTCCCCCGCCATAGAAAGGCAAATAAGCCCGCGGCCAAATCGAGACATGAAATTGATAGCCTCAGGAGTGGCATGTTCAGCCGCAATGACTAAATCACCTTCATTTTCCCTGTTTTCATCATCCATTAAAATAACCATGCGGCCTGCTTTCATAGCAGCAATGGCATGCTCAATCGTTGCAAAAGGACTTGTCATACTTCAACCTCATTTTTCAATTGCCCCGCAATCTTGAGCTGATGCGCTACGATACGAGCCAAGTAATCAAATTCCACATTTAGCCGTTGGCCAATGCTTAGTTGCCCAAAGGTGGTTTTTGCCAGTGTATGCGGCACTAACATCAATGTAATGTCAGTTCCAGTTACTGAATTGATCGTCAAACTTACACCATCAAGGGTAATGCTACCCTTTGGCAAAAGGTACATTTTAGCATAGGGTGCAAAATCACCTACTACTATTTCCAGATAATCATCCATTGGCCTCATTGCTTTTACAGCAACAGCAGCATCTACATGACCACTAACATAATGTCCACCCAATCGTCCTGATACAGATACAGCCCGTTCCAGGTTGACCTGATCACCAGCACGCAAATGACCCAGGGTGGTCAAATTTAACGTTTCAGGAGAGACATCAAAAGCCAGACTATCACTCTCTGTCGGCAATAAAGTCAGACAAACCCCATTTACAGCGATACTCTCTCCTGTTTTCAAGTCCTTAAAAGGGGATTTAAGGTATAAACGATTAGCTAACTGACTTTTAATGTTAGCCATTACTTCCCCCTGCTCTTCAACTAATCCCGTAAACATACATCCTCCTGCCAATCAAGACATGCTATGACATTATCCTCTTTTATTTGCCAGGACACGGTTCTCTTACGACTAAAAATATCATTCCCATGAAATGCTGTAATTGCCCCATCTCCCAGGACTTCAGGTACAACATAAATATAGGTTCGTTGAAGCAAACCCTCACGATGCAACGCAGAGAATAATGTCCCTCCCGCTTCAATCCAGGCATCATGATACCCTAAAGAGCCCAGATGGTTGATTACTGCAGTTAAGTCCAACAGTCCATTTTTTACAGGCATCGCATGATAACTGCAATCAGGGAGAGGATTTTTCACAGTATAAATTTCATCATGGTAAATATGACAATGCCGGGCACTGGTAAATATTTTTGCTTCCTGACTGAGCGATAAGCGGGCATCCAGAATTGCCAAGGGTTTGCTTTGCTGTTTATTTTCCAGACGAACATTTAATAAGGGATCATCTTGATGCACCGTTTTTGCTGTCGTAACAATCACATCACTATAAAGCCGTTGCTGATGGGTAAATTGCGCACACTTGCTATTTGATAACTGATACCGTATTCCATTTAAACCAGCAATTTTACCATCCAATGATTGTGCAATCTTGGCAGTAACCCAAGGCTTCTTGTTAAGTGTCCAATAACGGTAACTTTGATAAAAAGCATCAATTTCAGGTAAAGAGTAATGGATGACGTTAATTCCTTTTGACAGCAAAATCTCAGGGGTATTGTTAGCAGCAACTACCGGATTAGGATCATGAAAAGCATACACGACCTCTGAAATACCATGTTGAATAATTGCTGACACACAAGGCGAGGTTCGTCCCCAATGGTTACAGGGCTCCAGAGTGACATACAGCGTGACATTCGGCATTCCCTGAGGAATTTGCTTTAATAGAAGCTGTTCAGCATGCTCTGTTCCTGCGCCCCTATGCCAGGCACGTGCAATTATTTCACCGTTGCATACTGCAACAGCACCAACACTTGGGTTTGGCGCACAAATACCGCGACCAAGCCATGCTTGCTCAAGAGCAGCCAACATAAAGTGTTTGTGCATAGTTAAGTCAACGATTAAAAAAGTGAATATGATAACAAATTATTCAATTCTTGAGTAGCCCAAGCCCATGCTTTAACAGGGCCTACGCATGAAAAAACTCTTGACCTCTACGTTCTGCGGTTTATCCGCAGAATCCAGTGGCATTTGAAGATTTATGGATCCCGTGAACAAGTCACTGGATGTATAAATATAGACCAGTTCGATGTCATTAAATTCTATTTTAATTTTCATGCGTAGACCCTACATGCTTTAACGCAAGAAAATCCTGTTTGAAAGACAAAAGCAGCTTTAATCTTTTATGATATACTGAATGTTTAATTTGGATAAAATTTTTTTAATCCATTTTTTGATCCTGGTAATCGAATGAACCTGTTGCGCTTTTTAAAATCACAAAGGTTTTATACAATTTGCACTCGATTAGCGATGGCTCTCTTTTTGTTAGTCTCTCAAGGTATCTCTCTTTCTGCTTTTGCCCTAACCCCCTATTCGACCCGCGAGCTTGAAGAGCTGGAAAAGGAATTTATTCAACTGATTAATCGCTCCGACAGCATTGAGCGAAATCCTCTGGCCACACAATACATCAATCACCTGGGGAAACAACTTGCACGTTTTGCCCGAATCCCATTGCCTTATTTTTTTATTGTAAAATCCAATGAAATTAATGCCTTTGCTGGACCTGGGGGATATATTGGCATTAATACCCAATTAATCCTTGCTACCGAAAATGAAAGTGAGCTCGCTGCGGTGATGGCGCATGAAATTGCCCACGTTCGACTCCATCATCTCTATCGAATGATTGAGCATGAAAAACAAATGCGTATCCCCATGCTGGCTTCCATACTGGCTGCGGCGGCGTTGGGTATGATTAATCCAACCTTGGGAAGCGGCGCTCTAATGGCTTCTTTAACAGGCTTTGCCCAGGACAATATCAATTTTACCCGCGCTAATGAGAAAGAAGCGGACCGCATAGGCATTGACATGCTGATTAAATCAGGTTTCAACCCACAGGGAATGGCCGGTTTTTTCAAAAAAATGCAGCAAAATTCACGTTATTATTACACTGCGAACATTCCAGCCATTCTAAGAACCCACCCGCTTGATGACGACCGGATTGCTGAAGCGGAGAGCCGAACCGAGCGGTTAGAAAAAAAGTCCTATTCTGATAATCTTGAATACCAGTTATTTAAAGAATTGATTCGTGTATCCACTGTGAGCCGGAGCAAGGAGTTGCTGGATTACTACCAATACCAGTGTCACAAAAAAAATAGCGGTGATGCTTGTCAATACGGCTACGCCTTAGCCCTGCTGCATATCAATCAGTTCCAACAAGCAGAAGCACGTCTCACACCCTTGCTAAATAAAGATGAGGATAATCTATTTTACCAGATAGCCATGGCAGAAGCGGAAACAGGGAATAGGCGATATGAAACTTCATTGAAGAGATTAGGAAATTTACAAGCTAATTATCCGGAAAATTACGCCGCAACGATGACTTATGCCCGCAGTTTGTTACTGGCAGGAAAAGCAGAGCAAGCTGCCAGCATTTTGCTGAAAGGTTCAAGACAGTTTAAACAGGATTTAGCCTTATGCGAAACCTTGGCCCAAGCACAGGCAGCCTCGCACCGTAAAAGTTATGCCTACTTTACTCAAGCACAATGTCAGCTTTTACAGGGACGAAAGCGTGATGCAGTCAGACAACTAAAGCAGGCAAAGTTATTGGCAAAAAAAGATCCTTATCTTCTGGCAAGAATTACAGCCATGATTGAGGAAATTAAATTTTTATCTGAAAGTTAGTATCAGTCCAAGAGACCGTCTATGAACAGCAACGAATTAATTCTTAAACATACTAAAAACTGGATCACCTCATTTGTTCTGCAACTTAATTTATGCCCTTTCGCACAAAGGGAAATGGACAGAAAAACAGTGCGATTTCAGGTAAGCTCTGCAAAAAATATTCGCCAGGCACTTGCCGATGCGGTGCAAGAAATGAAGCTATTAGACAGCAAACGGGAAATAGAAACCACCCTGTTAATTTTTCCTTCTTTATTTAAAAATTTCCAGGGTTATTTGGATTTTATAGCATTGCTCGAATCTGTGTTACTTGAGAACAATTATGAAGGAATCTACCAAATGGCCACTTTTCATCCAGAATACTGTTTTACTAATGAAGAGCCTGAAGATGTTTCTAATTATACAAACCGCTCACCCTACCCCATGATCCATTTTTTAAGAGAGAAAAGTATTGAGGAAGCGCTCAAATATCATAACGCAGAAAAAGTGCCGGAAACCAATATCCGTCTCTTGCGAACCCTTGGTCTGGAAGAAGTAAAAAAACGATTGGCTGCCTGTTTAAATAATCAGGGGTAGTGCCAATTTTTATAGGCATTGACTTAAATTGCTTATGCACATATTATGATACCATTGGTAAGACTTTTTACTGCATATGAATAATACTATACCCTTCGCAAAACAAATTTTACTTCTTAGCAGTCTTCTCCGCTGAGCGGAGTGCTCACCTGGTTATCTTAAATTCTGTGCATATTTCTTACATCTGAACAAATAGTTTTAGATTGGACTCTTTAATTTTTTAAGCGATACACTATGAATACTTCAATAACTCGCATAACAGCCTGGGGAATGTGGATAATCGCCTCCCTCTTCTACGCTTACCAATATATCTTACGGGTAATGCCTAATATCATGCTGGACAATTTCATTCAGCAATTCCATATCGATACTGCTGTCTTTGGACAATTCTCGGGGATTTATTACATAGGCTATTCCCTGATGCATCTTCCAATTGGCATAATGCTTGACCGCTTTGGGCCCAAAAGGGTAATGACAGGATGTATCTTACTGACGGTTATTGGACTGTTGCCCATTATTTTTGCCGAAAACTGGACTTATCCGATGATCGGTCGTGCCTTAATTGGTATCGGGTCTTCTGCTGCAATCCTTGGAACGTTCAAGATCATTCGCATGGCCTTTAAAGAACAATACTTCACCCGAATGCTCAGTTTTTCCGTTACGATTGGCTTAATCGGCGCCATTTATGGCGGGGGGCCAGTCAGTTATTTAAGCCACCTCCTAGGGTATCAGCTAGTAATAAAAATTTTTGCTTTATTTGGTATATTGTTGGCGGTTATTACTTACTTCATTGTCCCGGAAATCAACAAGGAAACCCAATCTAACAGCATAAAAGCGGATATTAAACAGGTAATTACCAATCCACAGGTAATCAGCTTATGTCTTCTGGCGGGACTAATGGTTGGGCCATTAGAGGGGTTTGCGGATGTCTGGGGTTCTGCTTTTATTACCCAGGTCTATGGTTTTGACAGAGAGCTTGCCAGTTATTTACCCTCTATGATTTTCATTGGCATGTGTTTTGGCGCACCTGTTTTAAGCTTTGTTGCTGAAAAATCCGGTAATTACCTTGGGGTAATCATGGGAGCAGGACTACTGATGATGTTTGTTTTTCTGGCATTAATTTCTCACCATCTCTCCAGTAAAACAATGGCTCTGGGCTTTATTTTGGTTGGCATATGCTGTGCTTATCAGATTTTAGCAATTTACAAAGCATCTACATTCGTACCTGAGCATGTAGCAGGAATCACCACTGCTATTGCAAATATGATTATCATGAGTTTTGGTTATGCTTTTCACACTACGATAGGATTAGTGATTAACAGTTTCGGTGGCACCACCGTTCCTGGTGCTTTTATTTATGGCTTAAGTGTCATTCCCATTACACTGGGGCTTGCGGTTATTGGATTCTCTGCTCTTTATTACCAGGAGCGTAGCAAGATAATTCATGCATAAAGAAAATCAGGAGAATAATATGAATACTTTGTTTCATTTAGCCTTTCCTGTACACGACTTTGAGTTATCCAAAGTCTTTTATCATAAAAAATTGGGTTTTGAATTAGGTCGTGAGTCAGCCCATGCATTAATCTTTCGTTTTGGTTCGCATCAAATCGTAGCACATAAAATAGACACAGCCCTACCTCCCCAACAAGGCATATACCCAAGGCATTTTGGTCTGATTTTTCTCGAAAAAACAGAGTTTGAAACCTTTACTCAACGCATTAATGAGCAGAGAATACCCTATGAAATCCCGTTAAAAACACGCTTTGCCAACACAGCACTCGAACATCAATCGTTTTTTCTCAAAGATCCGAGTAATAATTTACTTGAATTTAAACACTACTCTAACTTCTCAGCCATTTTTGGCGAGAAAAATTTTAAGCAAGTTGGAGAAAGCTAGAGCTCTAAGTTTGCCCTATAGTTCGAGCAACCACTGATGCTGTCATCCTTGAAATACAAGTTTGTTTCCCTTCCTCATTATAGAGATCAATATGCCAAACCTGTGTCGTGCGACCCAAATGGATCGGATGGGTAATAGCCTTTATCAAGCCTGCTCGAACCGGTCTTAAATGATTAGCATTAATCTCCAGCCCAACACAATAATAGCTATCTAGATCAATGACTGCATTAGCAGCAGTACTGGCAATAGTTTCTGCCAGAACGACATTTGCCCCTCCATGCACAATACCTAAAGGCTGTTTTGTTCGCTCATTTGCGGGCATTGTTGCAACAAGGAAATCCTCACCTACCTCAGTGAAGCAAATTCCAAGAAAATCAGAAAGTGTATTATTACCACGTCGATTTAAATCTTCCGGCGTAATATTTTTAAACCAGATAGCCATATTTACCTTAATTCTATAGTTCTTTTTTACAGCTCATTACTCTTTCATCCTAATCAACCTCAATAAATCAATCAATAGCTTCATCCGAAAGATCAACCCTCTTTTTACACTTTAAGATTCATTCAATTGATTTGACAATTAGCTTTAAGGGTTCTAATCTTAATTGTGCGCTGCAACAAAAGGAGAGTGCTGATGCCGCATATATATTACAGGTATGTAGAAAACTGGAAAAATGTTGTTGAACAATTACAAAAACCGATCCAGGAAATAATAGAGCTTAATGTAAAAACTTTTCAACAACTTACCTACCTCAAACCTGAAGATCTTTCCCACTTAAAGAAACCAGAAGATTTTCTAGAAAAAATCGTACATATCCTAATTGAAAATAGTCACCAATCGCTTAATTATATGCAACAAGCATTTAGTGTTTTTGAGAACCATTTACTGGATTTTTCAAAAGACATTAAGAAAAAGCATGGTTAAATTTGGTTCATCCCGGACGTTTAATTTAAGCCGATGCTCCTACAATTGCATTTTGACCTCAGAAACTGCCCCTTTTTCCAAAAGCAAATCTCTTATGTTATCCAATCCTTTATCTTCACAGATTTTTAGTGGAGTTTGAACACTATCCGCAGCATTGATATTGACTGTTGTATTCTCAATTAACCAACGTGCTATATCAGCATTGTTATTATATAACGCATAATGCAGCACCGTGGCACCCTGAGTATCTGCCAAGTCAACACGGGCACCTTTCCCGATAAGCCCTTTTACTGCTTCCAGATTACCTTTCTCAGCTGCCAGCATCAAAGGAGTTTTGCCTAAAAAATCCCTAGGGTCAAGAACATTCGTATCACTATAGAAAAGTTCCAGAATTTCTTTTCCACCATGGCGTACTGCGTAGTGCAGAGGTGTCTCACCATGTCCATCCTCGAGAGCCGTTACATTGTCCTGGTTCAGAAGAATTCGTACACACTCCAGCTTATTATTCAAAATTGCAGTATGTATTGGATAATGCCCATGGTAATTATTTATATAAATAAGTGATTTTTGAGTTTCCAATACCTCTGGTAATAAGTCAGAAAATCCATGAACTGCCATCTGGTGTATTACTGTATTACCGTCACGATCTTGCTTTCCAAGAGTCTCTGGCGCTTTTTCCTTCAGTAATCTAAAAACCGCCATTTTATTCTTTTTTAAATCTTCCGTTTGCAGAACAGGTAGCACCAAGGCAGAAAATATAGGCAGCTGCAAGTGATTATTAGCTTTCCTCACATCAGCATCCATAGAAAGTAAAACGGTAACGGTATTCACATGGCCTGATAAGGCGGCATAGTGTAAAGCCGTCATGCCATTTTTTGGATTTACAGCATTTAAAACCTCAGGGCCAGGAGCCAAGGAAACAATAGCACGATCAAGACCATGTAAGGAGGCTACTTCCAAAGGATTGTTATCATCAAAAAAAGCAACCGGTTTATTTAGACTCCCAGAGGCATTAGGAAGAAACTCGTCCAGATATGCCTTTGCCAAGTTCATATATTGATTATATTGTTCGTCAACGCTTCCCGAAAAACGGAGATCTCGCGATACATTTTCCCCGCACCATTGCTCGAATGCTTGATGTTTTCCCTCTGGCGTTAATGAATCAATTTTGAGTTTTTCATAAAGTTGGCTAAATTTCATTTTAATTCCTTTCCCTTATCAACTGGAGGCTCATTATTATTCTTTTGTTCCGTATCAAAAAACTTTGTGTGAAAATTTTTATAGGTTGTCGCTGCTTTCTTGCAGTCAATTTTATCATGCTTATCTAAATAAACATTACCTCGTTTCCCCAAATAACGATGGGAGGCCAACGCTTTCATAACTTCCCCGGAGGATTTTGACTTAAGGAAATGAATACGCTCCTCGACAGGAATCTTAGCCATCGCTTCCTCGATGCGTTTTGCCTTCGCCTTCATTCCTATCGTAAAAAATCCTGAACTTTTCCTAAAATCAGCAATGATCCTACGAACCTCACTCATTTCATCACCAGCCTTGAGATTTTTAACCATCTGTTGTAATTCAATCAAAATTTTATTTTTCCCTTTTCCATTAGTTGCATTGATCTGTTGCTGTTTTTCACGAATAAATTTATTCATCCCCTCATCATTTGAGCCGAATTTCAAGGCCTTAAGTTCCATAAAGACCTCTTTAAAACTAGGGTTTTTCATCATAAACAATTGATCCAGAGCCTCTCTTACGGGAATTCGCTCAGCAGGATTAGGCTTAACCAATCCAATTATCAGTTTTTTTATACTATCAACATGCTCTGACTCAGGAGTTTTTGGCCAATTAAAATTTTGATCAATTGGAAACATCTTGCCTGTAAAATATAAATATAAATTTTTCCCCATGATATAAGCATGGACACTGTCAGCCTGGATAAGGGCATTACTTGAAAATTCAGGGGGGTTAAAATTTTTTGTATTCAAAAAATTTTTAGCTTTATCTGCAGAAAAATTACCCTTCCCATCAGTGAACAGAAGGCTTTTGGCATCCCCCAAACGTAACTTACTCTCACCATCAGCTAACCAATTAGTTAATTTAGCGTCAGGGAATAAACAACCTTGCTCTTCTATACTCAGCAGGATGTCTGCCATTTGCTCAAAAAAATTGAGCGTACGCATAACCAGATCGGCTTCACCCCATTTTTTTCTTTCATGAAGTAAATCTCCATATAGGCAATATTCGGTCACAACCAGTAGATCATCAGCACCAGCAACTTTACGCGCTATTTTTTTGGGTAAAAAATGGGAGCCTAATTTATCACGTAAATATTCCTCAGCGTCTCTTGGCATTTCCATGCAACAGTCAACCTTTAAAACCTCGTCGCTAGTGCCGTCAATAGAACTGACTTTAAAATTTATAGAATTATTTCCTCCCAAATAAGAAATCTCATGGCTGCTCATGAAACTACGAAAATTAGTTGCTTCCTGACTCGTCTCGCCTTCATAGAGCTGCGAAATTTCATTCGCCCCTACCTTTCCTTTTTTGAGAATGTCTAATAGTTTTTTGGCCTTCTCTTCAGACATTTGTTCGAGAAGATCAGCCAATGATAAGCTTTTACCTGAATTAAAAAGAGACAGTTTGGCTGATATCACCTCCTGTATGCCTGACTGGAGCTGTTCTGCAATCCCTGCCACGTATTTCTTCATATTGTCACTCCACTATTGAGCAAGAACAAGAACCAATCCCCTAATGTTCAATTTATTCTCATAGTGTAATAAAAAATAATTAAGATAATATGAAGAATCTATTGCCGAGTAACATTGTACTAGTGACTTGAAAAACCACCGAACTCCGGGGATTGATGCTTATATGCTCTGCGTTGATACTCGAAAATTAAGCCCTTTTATCGCCAGTTGGCGATAAAAGTTCAGAACCCAGTATTAATGCTTGTTGCTCAAGGGATTGTTTTACATGCTTTGCTATCTGCTGGTGAACACTAGTCATTGGATGCCAGTGATCCCACCAGAAATAGCCATTTTTCTCAGGGTAATCATAAGTACCTAGCCAAGGTGATTGCTTATTATTATATCTTCTAATCAATTTATTAAAAAAATCAGAGAAATCAACACTGTAAATAGTTACCCCAGGGGCATCTCCAGAGTAATCTTTCTTTTTTTGTTTCAACAGGGTTTTTAAAGTTTGATTATAGGTCTTCAATTCCTGTTTAACTCGCCCCTTAATCGGAGAGTATTCATTATACTCAGGGAGTTGGGGATCATTATAGGCAGGAACTAGAGAAAAATCAGGCAAATTAAAAACAGCAATATACCGTGCTCCTTTATCAATTAATTGATCCATGGCCAGCATAATATTAGTGGGCGGAATGGCGCCATTGGTCTCCCCTTGAATAAGATCATTAGCCCCAACCCAAATGATGTATAAAGTATGTTCAGGATTAGTAGTCATCCGATAGTGCTCAACTTGCCATAACAGACCCGACCAATCGAGATTATTAACATTAGTTTGATCAGATTTTGCACCACCCCAGGCATAGACTTGCAAGCAAGTTTTACAGAGATCACTGGTGAAATACTCAGGCCATACAGGACCATTAGAATAGCGGTTGAATCCGCCTTGTTCTTTAGTAAAGCCACGATCAGAGAGACTATCACCAAAAACTACAACATTAGTTATGGATACGGGCTTACAAAAAGTAGAATAAGGAATGAACGATAATATCAAAAAAATTAAAACAGGTCTGAGCATAGCAAATGAAAACATAAAAATAGCTGGATTATACCATGATATGTGTTCCAGTATACCAGTATAGTTGATAAAACCCTTTTTAAGGGATGCGAGTTAACTCAAAATTATTCTTCCATGGCTTTAATAATGCGCATTACATGATCATTAATGGCGCCATTATCAGAACTCAGCGAAAAACTAGCCACACTCTTATACAAATCATCACGCTCTTTACGTAGTATCGCTAAAAAGGCCTCATAATCAGAAACTGGTAAAAGCGGACGATTGTGAGAGAGCCGTTCTAACTGGACAGAAGAACTTACCTGCAAATGAACCGTGAACTCTGATGAAAGTAATTCGCGATTTTTTTCGTGACAAACAATACTATCATCAGTTATCACCACAATATTCTCTTGTTGCCGTTGATTAGACAAAATTTCTGTTAGAGTATGATGGAAAACCTCTTCTCCCTTGTTGCCAATAATCTCTGACAATTTACGGCCAATTGACGGAGCCAATGCAAAATCAGCATCAATGTATTTCCAACCAAGCTTTTCAGCAAGCGCTTGTCCAAGAACGCCTTTGCCAGCACCCGAATGACCAACTATAAAAATACGCTTAAATTTGTTCATACGTGACTCCTCTGATTTGAGTTTATATCATTGTCTACTGCTCACTGTTGAGATTCTATTTGCTCAATTAAACAATCCGCATCATAAGCTTTATCCGCGATGATTTGCGCTTCTTTTTATTTTTCAAAAACCTCTGCATCCCTTTCTTTTACTAGTGCCGTTGCGCGGAATCAAACCACGGACCTATTGATTACGATCCCCCGATCTCGCTATTAATGGCAATGACATACGACAAATAACGATAATAAAATCAATAAATTAAATCAAAGCAATGATTTCCATTTGTTGCCATAAAACATAATTTCTTGTCGTCTCGTGCCACTAGATTGCCACTAAATTCTACCCACTAGCGTTCCGATTCAATAAAAGGCTAATGATGTGGTAATATGGTGATTTTTATCAAAGAGGAAATGACATGGAATGGAAAAAAGCGCTGGCGGTTAACGATCTTGATGAGCGCAAAGTAGTCAAGGTAGAAGAACATAAGATTCTATTTATTAAGCAAAAAGAAAAGATTCATGCCGTGCAACATAATTGCCCTCATTTCAAATTACCATTATTTAAGGGAAAAATCACTGAGGATTGCGCCATCGTCTGCCCATTCCATAAGAGTGCATTTGATTTAGAGACTGGTGATGTCAAAGACTGGTCTCCTTGGCCACCTGTGTTTGGCAATGCCTTAGGGAAAATTTCAAGAGAAAAGACCTTAAAGGTCTACCCCACCAAGATAGAAGAGGGCATGATACTGGTTGGAATCTGAATCTTCCAAGATTTAAAATAAATTCAAAAAAAGAAGGGTCGACAGCATTAGCGAAGCAAGCGTAGGATTTCTTTTCAAAAAAATATATTGTTTAGAATTTCATATTAAGTCGCGTCATGCCATACAGCCCTTACGAAAAAACCCTCACTATTAAAAGAGACAACTATCTGTTTTTTTCCTGTCATCGTATAATTTAAAGCCCCAGGTTTACCATATTTTATGGAGTACTCAAGAAGTCCTTCTATCGATGAAGTAATAGTTGATGGCAGCTTGATCACTCCATCATTATACCAACCATAGCCTTTAGGAGGGATAACAATTGTTTTTGGCGTATGATTTTTTTCGGGCACAGTGGTTCCAAGTTTGGTTCTAATATCTGTAATTTCAAATTCGATAGGAAATGTTGCTGAATTATTTAATGACACCCCAATTGTATACCCATCATTTTTAATACTACGTCCAACAAGTACAGATCCAAATGTAAGCTTGTCCTGGATTTTTCGTCTATACAGCCATTCATCAAACCGCAAAAGACCATTTGAAATAAAAGAAAAAGCTGCAAGAAGACCTAACCAAATCCAAAACCAAGGAATACCAGTAATATAACCAATTATCCCTGTTAATAATGTAACTCCAAACGGGATAACATAGGTAATAGTAAAATGGTATGCCATAGCTTTGGTCACTCCAGCAGCTATTTCGCGTTTCCACCATCCAGAATTGTTCTCAGTCGACATACTACTAACCTGTCCCATTGATATTATCTAGTACTCCAACCTTCGACACATATTCGACACGTAAAAATTATTTTGAATTGTATTTTTGTAAGTCATTGATTTTACTATGCCGTTGCGCGGAATCGAACCGCGAACCTATTGATTACGAATCCACGGTCGCTCTATTAATGGCAATAATACATGACAAATAACGATAATAAAATCAATAAATTAGATCAAACTAATCATTGCCGTTTGTTGCCATAAAACATGATTTCTTGTCATCTCGTGCCACTAGAATGCCACTAAATTCTATCCACATAATACCACTAGAATTATAACTAAATATAACCTATAATAACTATTAAGAATAATAACAAGGTTTTATAGTGTCGCACACGTTGCTGATCAAAAAACAGGCCAAGAAAGCACTTAAAAGTGTACCACAACCTGATAGAACCAGAATTACGGAAAAGATTGTATTGTTAAGAGAAAATCCAGACAACGCAAGCTTGGATATAAAAAAATTACAAGGCGAACCCTATTTTCGCCTACGTGTTGGACAATGACGAATTATTTTTGATTGAGATAACGAAGTAAAAATTATTTCGATTGAGAAAATTAAACCCCGTGGAGGTGCTTACAAATGAACCTACAAACAATTAAATCAATGGATGGCAAGATCGAATATGTCCTTTTACCTGTCGCTACCTATCAAGCTCTGCGCCACCAAATTACTGAACAATTAAAACAGACAAAGGAAGATCAAGAATATGAGGTATTTGATACGGCTGATTATATTGATAATCCTGTTGCCTTAGCTCGCATTCAAGCAGGTATAACACAAGAAGAGTTAGCCAAGCTTATGGGTGTTACCCAAGCCTATGTCAGTAAAATTGAAAATCAGGAAAAGGTTACAGCCAAAATGATGCAAAAAGTAGCAAAAGCGATTGCTGAGAAATGATTGATTTTAAACCATTACATAAAGATGACCTACAGCTCCTCTATCAATGGTTTCAGGAGCCAACGATCAATCAGCAATACGCACGGGGTCAAACATGGTCGCTCAAAGATATTGAAAATAAATACCTTCCAAGGCTTAATGACCATGACAATGTACCCAGCTTTATTATTTATTCAGACAATAACCCCATTGGTTTTATTCAATACTATTGTCTATCAGATCATTATCCAGAAGGTATTCAAAAGGAAAACTCTTTATTTAAAAGCTATCAACCAAATCAAATCGCTGGCATTGACCTATTCATTGCTACCCATGAAAATCGAGGGCAAGGATTTGGTGTAGTTATTATCAATCAATTTATCAATGAGTTTCTGACTCATTTTCGGTTGGTAGTTGTTGATCCAAATCATGATAATATTCAAGCTATTCGTTGTTACAAAAAATCCGGCTTTGAAGAATCAAATTATAGTGAGGCTCCAGACTATTTACTTATGATAAGAACAATTGCTTTTAATTAAGACAATCCCAAATTATCATCTAGAAGTTTAATTTCAATACGCTCTTTACCACCTCCGATATTTATTCTTTTAAGAGCAATAAGGCCAACCTCTGAAGTGGATTTAACATGGGTACCCCCGCAAGCAACTTTAGAAAAATCCGGCTCTACCCCAATTAAGGGGGCACTTTAATCAAGTTAGTATAGACTAACCCTTTGATTTGAGGGTCAAAAGGAAGATTAAGATGCCCAAGAAAG
>NZ_CAAAJC010000021.1 GCF_900640175.1 Legionella sp. W10-070
AAAGCGCCCACACAGTTTGTCTTCTATTTCTTAATGAACCCGCCCCGAAGGCGTGATGCGTATTCTACTCATCTCAACTCCCTTGTCAAACACTTTTTTTGTTTTTTTGTGAATTGTCCTTTTATTCGAATTGCTCGTCTAACCAGTCATACATTATAGCATTAGCCAATACTGGATTACCTACCTGACAATGAGTGCTTGCCCCGGTAGTATCATTAAACTTATATTCCGCGGCATTTGTCTTTTTTACAAATTGACGACTTTGTCTTTCAGGTTCCCTGCCTTCTGCCTCGCCGATCAATGCCAATGTTGGACATTTGATTCTGTCTAGCATCTCTTCGACTTTAAATTCCTGCAAATACCTAAATGTTGCCTTAAATGTTTTCTGACCAAATCGGCTAATCAGACTTTCTGTCTGAGCCTTCAGTTGTTTCGACATTTCTTGTTCTGGAATATAAGCCAGATCTTCAATGGAAAAATCGTCCGTATCAGGAATATCCTTCAGAGGGTCAATGCCACTAAACGCGCTCATATAAGCGTAGAGGTCAACAATAGGTGAATTAGCAATCAGCGCTTTAACACGAGGCTCAAAGCAAGCTGCTCTTGTCGCAAAATAGCCGCCAAAGCTAATACCGCAAAGTGCCAATTTATTGTGGTCTATTTCTTGTCTATGCGCCAATTGATCAATAACCAAGGCCAATGGCTTTTCATAATCCGGCTTAAAACAAGAGCCGTCATTTAATCTAGCAGTATCCATCTGCCCCGGACCTGCCATTAAAATCACATTATACCCGCGCTCAAGTCCGGCAATTCCCCGCATGCAATATTCTTCTTCCATGGTGCCATCAAAACCACTAACAATAATAATGGTTTTTTTAGGAGTCCTCTCTTTATAAGGGCAGATAAGGTAGGCAGGAATTATTTCCCCATCCAGGTTGAAGGTGAATGATTCAAAATAATGCTTGCTAAAGGCCATTGCCTGCTGAAAACACGCTCTGGAAAGCAAGCCTAATTTACGATGCCCTTCTTTTTGCCAAGGACTGTAGTACTCAGCAGCACGGAACGAATTACTTGCTTTAAGGAATTGCTCGTAAGCACTTAGCGCATGATTCTTTGCTGCTCTGGCAATTGCTTCTTGTTGTTGATTATTCCCCCACTTTGCAAACGCTTTTACCCAAGTCTCTGGCTCACCTTCCTGAATTTCATCAGCCATAGCAAAGCATTCTCCCACAGAGGCACCTCCATAGGCCGTAGAGCCTAATTGTCGGAGTAATTGGAACTCCATTTCCGGATCAGAAAAGCCTTTAATCTTGATGATCCCGCGGGCCAAATCAGTCATATCTCTCTCTTTGCTGTTGGTTGATTGCAGTATTCATGGTAACCGATGCAAGAATCAACTGCCAGACGTTGAATTATAGCTAAGGACTAAGCTATTATCTGCGCAAATAATTAACTTCCTGAGGATTATATATGCGCACTGCCTGTATTATGCTAGTCGTTTTTTCTCTACAATCAACCTGGGCAAGCAATACTTATTATCATCAACAATATAATTCCTTGAACAATGCATTAAGGACAGGAACAGATACCAATGGAAAACCCTTGTATTTATGTACAGCAAGGCTTTTCAACAGCACTCAGCCCGGCAAAACCTGGGAAGGCTATGGTCGTTGTAACGTTCCTTACGGTGGTAAGGAATATATTGTCGATAAATTTGAAGTCCCCCTCAAGGATAGGTTCAGAGGTAGCTATTGGCAAAATAATGGCGGTATGGCCATGCCTGTGGGACAAGAGGCTGATGGTACGCCTTTGTTTTTATGCCAGGTTTTTTTCAAGGGAAGCAAGCAACCCGGAAAAACCTGGCCTGGATATAATCATTGTAATATTTCCTACGCGGGTCAGGAAATCATTACCGATAATTATCAGGTCTTAACCAAAGAAAGGGCAGGAAGACATCACCATCGGCATCAAGCTGAACAGCAGTGCATTCACGGCCGCTTTGGACAAATGGCCTGTGGCTATAATTGCATACAGTCAATTAATCGGGTTGGCTGCGCCTCTTCGCCAGACCAGCAATGTCTTGCTGATAATTTTGGCACCATTACTTGTGGCTATGGCTGCGTAAAAACTCCCCTTAAAGTCATCTGCGCAAACCGACGCAGCGAAAACTGTGTCATTAATAATTATAATGAAAGCCGTTGTGGAAAAAACTGCCGCATAGACCGCTTTAACCGTATTCAGTGCAATTAGCATCCAACACAGCCATAAAAGGCATGAGGATAATATCTTTTATGGCACCCGTTTGCTTTCTTTCTCATATCGACAAAAGGTCATATCGAACTTATTTTTTTCATCTCGAGGTCGAAAAATCGCTTCTTTACAACTCCAAATGTCTTTATCCAACTTTGGGAAAAAAACATCGGCCTCAAATTGATGATGAATTAGCGTCAAGTATATCCGCGAAGCCAGAGACAAGGTCTGCTCATAGAGAGTGGCGCCACCAATCACCATTACTTCTGGCACATCCGCTGTTAAAGTCAAGATCTCCGCTAAAGAGCTAACCAGTTTTACCCCTTCAAGCTTCCTTTCTTGACGACTTAACACGATATTTAAGCGACCAGGCAGAGGTTTGCCTATAGAGTTAAACGTTTTTCGACCCATGATAATTGGTTTACCCATGGTTATGGTTTTAAAGTGCTGCAAATCTGCTGGTAAATGGCAAAGCAAACGGTTATCTTTCCCTATGCCATAATTCTCATCAATTGCAGCAATCAAACTAATTATCGGCATCTGCTTTCCTTTCGTTTTGCCATAGATTCAGCCATCCTCACTGCAGCCAATAAACTTCCTGTTTCTGCCAATCCAGTACCAGCCAACTCTAATGCGGTTCCATGATCCACTGAAGTACGGATAATGGGAAGGCCTAAGGTGACATTTACCGCTGAACCAAATCCTGAATATTTTAACACAGGCAACCCTTGATCATGGTACATGGCAACAAAGGCATCACAACGCTTCAGATTATGAGGAGTAAATAAGGTATCCGCCGGAAAGGGACCGTCTAGATTGATCCCTTTATCCTTTAGTACACTGAGGGCAGGATTTATAATTTCGATTTCTTCCCGTCCCAAATACCCCCCCTCCCCTGCATGTGGGTTCAGACCCGCAACATAGATACGTGGATTATGGATACCAAATTGAGAGATTAGCGCCTCATTGAGTCGGCTAATTACCTTAGCAATCAAAGATACAGAAATGGTATCAGCCACTGCTCTTAAAGGAAGATGGGTAGTGACCAAGGCTACTTTCATGGAATCAGTTGCCAACATCATCACCACTGTTTCTGTCTTGCAATGCGCCGCCAGGAATTCAGTATGGCCAGTAAACGCAATACCTGCCTGATTAATTACAGCCTTATGGACAGGCGCTGTGACAAGACCTGCAAATTCGCCCTGAGAACATTTATCTGCTGCCAGCGTTAACATATCAACAACATAAGGCGCGTTTAATGGATCTAATTTTCCGGTTATGACTTCAGCCTTACAAGGAAGAGAAAGAACAGTCAGGTATCCAGGTTTTTGATTTAAGGGCAAATCAGGCTGATAATCTAAAAAATTGACATCCAGCCGCAATTGCCGGGCACGCTGAATAAGGAGAGCTTTATCCGCTAAAATTACTACTGGTAACTTATAGGCAGCGAGAGCAAGGCATAAGTCAGGCCCGACTCCCGCAGGTTCACCACTGCTAACAAGCAGTGGCTTCATGCCAATTCCTTATCAACAATACTGATATAAGCATTTGAGCGCAAATGCTGTTGCCAGTTCTGCACAGCCTCAGTAAATTTTCGCTGCTGTAAAAACTGCCTGACCTGTTGTCGTTTAAATGACTCCGTATCATCTATTTTTTTACGTTCCAATACCTCAATTAAGTGCCAGCCAAAAACTGATTTCACCGGTTTGCTAACCTTATGGGCAGGCAAGGAGTCCATGGCCTTTTCAAATTCCGGCACCAACTCTCCGGGATTAACCCAACCCAAATCCCCTCCTTTGACAGCACTTGCCGCATCCAGTGAATATTGCTTGGCTAACAGGGAAAAATCCTTGCCTGATTTCAGCTGTTGGTATAAATTGTATGCCTGCTTACTCGCCTCTCCGGAGGTGATGCTGGTATCAGGTTTCAATAAGATATGACGCACATGGGTCTTAACTACTTCATGATGCTGACTGTCCCCGCCACCTACCGTGATCAATTTAATAAGCTGGAACCCATTACCTGTTCTTATTGGCCCTGCCACCTGGCCGACCTTCATCGCAACCACTTGCGTGGCAAACACCTCAGGTAATTCCGCCAGATGACGCTCCCCTAAGTCGCCTCCTTCCAAGGCAAATTCACCACTGGATTCAGCAATGGCCAGACGACTAAAATCCTCTCCCTGTTTAACCTTGGCGAGTAATTCCATTGCTTTCTGACGTGCTTTCTTTAGTTGTTCAGTAGTAGGTTCCTCAGGTAATGGAACCACAATATTTTGCAAATGGTAGGTTTGTTGCTTTTTCTCATCCTGCTGAACGGTTTTTAAGTAATCTTCCACCTGTTCAGGAGTTATACTTAGATCCTTGGCCACTGCTTTTTGCTGCAAACGGCTGATTAGCATTTCCTTGCGTATATTTTCTTTATAAGTCTGCCAGGTTAATCCCTGCCTGGTTATTTCTTCTCGCAACTGGGTAACGGACAAATCATTCGCTGCGGCAATTTTGGCAATAGCGTCATTCAAATCAGTATTATCTATAGTGATATCATTTTGTTTTGCTAACTGTAATTGTAAATCAACATCAATAAGATGTTGCAACACCTGTTTGCGCAGCACTTTTTCAGGCGGCAGCTGCATATGCTTTGCTTCAAGCTGCTGTTTTAAGGTTTCCACCTGGGTATTTAATTCACTCTCCGTGATAACCCCATCATTTACAATGGCTACCACCTTATCCAAAGGTTGTGCTTCTGCCATGGTAAATACCGATAAAAGCAATGTTAAAGATGCTATTCGTTTTAGCATATAATTTCCCCTGTTAACCCTTTTGCAAGATTGGGTATTTTAATCAAATTAAAAGCAACTTTCATCAATTTAGCTCAACTCGCCTTAACTATTATGAAAAGTATCCAGATAACCAGGAATAAAAGTATTAATAGTACTCGATGGATCGCTGTTGCCTGCAGAGCCAAGCCCTTTTAATAAAATCTGAAAAAAGACATTATTGTTATACCTTGGCCGAGCCTGAGAATCCAGACTTTGGAAGCTTCGCCCAGCCATTAAACGCACAGCCCAGCAGCAACTGTCATATTGTACACCCAGCAAGGACAACATCTCATAGCGCTTGCTAATGTTGTAGTTATAGGCTCCCAAACTGCTCCATTGTTCATTAAAAGGCCAGGCATAAGAAAAACTTAACTGATTGAGGGCATTGTCTTGCACATTGCTAAACGCCACCTTGGTGATATCCCCATTGGCAAGGTAAGAATAACCAATGTTAACAATATGATTTAACTCCGGTTCATAATGGAAATTAAGATGGGCATTATCAGTCGAATTGCTGCTGACATTCCAAATATAATCCCCTGTCAGAACCCAGGCAGGATTAAAGCGATACAAGGCTCGTGCTGTAACAGGTGAATAGTCTGTATCCGGTGGCAAATAGCCCAGAGCAAGGGGATTATCCACGCAATAACCGGCGCTGCTTTGACATAATTTCACCCGCCTGTTGGCAAAATAACGCAGCTGCCCAATAGAGAAACTGGCTTTCTGCTCTCCTGTTTCCTCCGACAACCACTGAGAGCTCAATGCATAGGCAACCTGATTCGCATCCCCAATACGATCAAAGCCAGAAAAGCGGTTTTTACGAAATAATTGATCGTAATTAAATATCATATACCCAGAATCAAAAACCGGAATGGGTGTTTGATCATGATAGGGGACATAAAGATAGTAGAGCCGCGGTTCCAGGGTTTGGGTAAAGGACTTGCCAAATACTGGAAGAGAACGCTCGAAATATAAACCACTATCAATGCTATAGCGGGGAATAGTACGGTTAAATTGCTGAGACCTGTTATTAGTCTGCAAGGGAAAACCGTAATTATTGATTGGATTACTATCATTGTAAGAAGCGTAATTATTATTACCGATGCCATAATAATTCTCCACAACCTCTACCGAAGGGGTAATATATCCCCAAGGCTTGATTTGCGGCAGTGCCAGGACTGGATTTAAATGATAGCGAGATCCTTGTGGTTTCACTGAGGTATTCACAGGCCACTGATATCTGTCGAATTGTCCCAGGATGGATAGATTGCCATTCAAAGGCAGGTCACTATAGGTTCCATTTGCCATAAGCTGAGGCAGCCGTTGGTAAACATCCTCTATCGGCGTTTGATTAACGGGATGCAAGGTCTGGTAGCTTTGTACCATACCTCGAAGTAACCAATGATCAGTAGTGTAGATTAATTTAGCCTCACGCAATAATTGACGCTCGGTTAACACTGCCAGATTACTGCTGAAATCCTGAAGGAAATAATCATCAGAAACCTGTTGGAAATTAATCCCCAAATGCAGATTAGGCAGCAACTGGGTGTTATTTAACATTTGAAAAGACCATCTGTTGTCAGACAGTCCTTTTAGTCGGGGATATAGCACCTCTTGATCGAAAAGATATTTTTTAAAGGCTTGATCATCAGGGAGAATACGCCCATTAAAAACTCCTGATGAATAAGGGGTTAAATATCGAAACTGCCCTTCCATCATCAAACCGCGGCGTGAATAAAGGTGAGGGGTTATTGTTGCATCGTAATTGGGGGCGATATTCCAATAATAAGGTTGTGCATAATCAAAACCACCGATATTGGAAGAACCAAATACCGGCATTAAAAATCCGGATTTACGCTCTCGGGAGGTGGGGAAACTGAAGTAGGGGGCATAGAGTACAGGCCAGTCATAAATGCGTAGTTTGGCATGACGGGCAACCCCTGTCGCCTTGGCATCATCCAATGTAATTCGTTCTGCCTCAATCTGCCATGCCTTATCCTGGGGAGCGCAATTGCTGTAAGTGGCTTTTTCCAAACGATAATCCTTATTAGCAAAACGCTCGATAAGGCTTGCTCGACCCCAGGCAGGTAAAACAGCACCGTGCCGTTGAAAGTTAAAACGGTATAACACATCTTCGACTTTTCCCGACTTGTCCTGCGGGTAAATGGTTGCTTTTCTGGCAAGCATCAAGCGCTCGGGTTCCATGTAGTGAACCTCACCCAGCAGTTCAATTTTAGTGACCTTGTTTGATTTTGCATCGCGGTAAACATAGGCTGTCTGTGCACTTACCACCCGCTCGGCCTCCTGCACCTCCACATTGCCAGTCAGCCGCGAACGGCCTTGCGTGTAAAAAGAGACTTCATCAGCCATGATCCGCACCTCACCTTCTCCTGCTAACGGCGTGATGGTAATCGGTTGATAATGGCCATGGCAAAGCGATGTGATGTCAGCCTCAGCTACCTGCCACCCTAAACAATCTGCAAACCGGGCGCGAATAGCATCGGTTAAATCCACATCGCGGGCAATGACGCAGGCTTTTACTGGTTCAACGACCAATACGCCTGAAGCATAGCTTATCTTATGGTACGTGCCGACAGCCGCACTGACTACAGCAAGCATGCTCGCAAAAAGATAACGATGAGAAATTATTTTATTAATAGCAAACCTAATGTTCAGCGTCACCAAAATACCTTATGATGCACATGCACAAAGGGTGCACGATAATTAATTAGTACAATAGTTAAATCCACATTTTGTACGCGGTAAATTAAGGCTTGGGAGTATAACATGCAAAATCGGCAAAACGCACTTAACAAATGGTTAGGCGAACTATTCGCGCAAGCCCGATTTACTCTCACCCCTTTAGCAGGGGATGCCAGCTTCAGACGCTATTTTCGCCTCCATACCCATAATAGCAGCCAGATTGTTATGGACGCCCCCCCTGAGAAAGAATCATTGGAGTCATTCCTGGCAGTCAATGAATTGCTGATCCAGCTGGGCATCGATGTTCCGAGGATACAAGCCGTTGACAAAGAACAAGGATTTGCAATCCTGGATGACTTAGGTGATGAGCTGCTACTTGGCAAACTGTCAACCGGGACTGCCAGCCGATTATACACAGCAGCAATGGATGTTCTGCTCACCATGCAGCAATGCCCTGTCCCCAGTCTCAACCGATTGCCTGCCTTTGATAAGCAATTCATGCTGCAGGAACTTGCTATCTTTAAAGAGTGGTTTCTTCATGCCTATTTGGAAATTCGGCTTGACCCCGGGGAAGAAAACCTCTTAAACGAGACGTTTAACTGGCTCAGCAATCAAATTTCAATGCAGCCGCAGGTATTTATTCATCGCGATTATCACTCACGCAACCTTATGCTACTTCATGAGAGTGGCAAAATAAAACTAGGTGTTATTGACTTCCAGGATGCCATGCGCGGACCCTTCACCTATGATCTGGTGTCTTTGCTTAAGGATTGTTATATCCAGTGGCCGCATGAGCAAGTCATCTTTTGGCTTGAACATTTCTATCAACACTCATCAATAGCCCAGCAATGGACGATAAAGGATTTTATTGGTGGGTTTGATTTATGCGGACTCCAGCGCCATTTGAAAATACTTGGTGTTTTTGCACGCCTGTACCTGCGAGATAATAAGGCGAATTACCTGAAGGATTTACCGCTAACTCTTCACTATATATTGGCTTGCCTTGAGCGCTATAACGAATTACAACCCTTCTACCATTTCATGCAAAACAGAGTTCACCTGCCATGAAAACTGCAATGATCCTGGCCGCTGGCCGAGGGGAACGATTAAAACCCCTAACCAATATAATTCCTAAAGCATTGTGCCAGGTACATAACAAACCGCTTATTGAATACCATGTGATAAAGCTGGCACGCTGCGGTTTTGAACGTATTGTCATTAACCATGCCTATTTCGGCGGGCAAATACGTCGTCACCTGGGCAATGGAAAAAAATGGGGAGTGGAAATATGCTATTCTCCTGAGCCACCTGGCGGACTTGAAACTGGCGGCGGAATAGTCAACGCTTTACCTTTACTGGGCAAAGAACCCTTTATGACCATCAATGCTGATATTTTTACCCACTACGATTTTAGTACCCTGAACATGGCTGATGATGCACTTGTCAAGCTGGTACTGACTAACAACCCGCAACATAACCGCCAGGGCGATTTTGGTTTGTTTAACCAGCAACTCACTAATGAAAGAGTTTATACTTATCTTGGCATCGCCTGCTATCATCCGGAGGCCTTTCAGCAGAGTCAGGCAGGAAGATACTCCGTAACCCCACTGATACGCCAGCTGGTTAAAGAAAACCTCGCTCAAGGCGAGCTTTTTCAGGGCATATGGGCAGACATCGGTTCTCCAGAAAGACTGTCTTTTGCCAATACCTTGCCTGATTGCCTTGAATTATCAACCACCTGAAGAAGGACTGCGGTAGCCCGTCGCCTCAGGCGCCTCTTCATTACGTTGCGGTCCCTTAGCTTCAACCGTTGGCGTTTCTGCAACTTCAGCTTTGGGGGTCGGATAAGCATGGGATTGGGGATTGACCTCTACTGAGTTATTTGCTCCTTGTAGCTGCTGCAGGAACTTTTGTATTCCCTGGTTACTGTCAGTAATCAATTCTCTCAATTCGGCAGGGTCAGCCTTCACCGGCTCTCTGCTGTCATCATAAAGAACCTGGCCCTGCTCGTTTGTTTTATAGATCACACTATGTCCGTCAACACGTTGATTAATCATATTATTTTTTGCAAGCCAGCTGTTAAAAAGGGTGTCCAGGTCATTAACTGCTTTAGCATCAGTGACAGATTTACCCCCCGTAGAATAGC
The DNA here is from genome assembly GCF_900640175.1 of Legionella sp. W10-070. GTDB lineage: Bacteria > Pseudomonadota > Gammaproteobacteria > Legionellales > Legionellaceae > Tatlockia. The sequence goes on from NZ_CAAAJC010000021.1 coordinate 9,921, forward strand.
CTCTTACAAATTGAGATTCATCGCTAACAGCAAAATCCATCGTGATAGCGCCATTGACCGTCGAGGCAACATTTCTTACCGCCTCTGCGGCGCTATTTTGCTGCAAATTCTGGAACGTGGAGAGCGGGCTGGTTTTGCCAGTCCAGGGATTATTTCTTGAGTCAAGCTGCAGACCAACCCTATGAGCGAACTCTTCAATATTAGCCAACGCCGACCTGGCTTTATCAACCAGTCCATGTGCCTTTAATATTTGTTCAAATCTTGTAAGCAAGTAGTCAGCCGCTTCTTTGGTGGCGGCAGCAACTTCCTTACATTGGATTAACATCTCTTTCGTCGGCAAGGGACTATTCTCTTTACTGCTAATAACTCTTGAACGCGGCATAATATTCTCTCATTCCTGATTACCAAGAGGAAACACTCAAGACTTTCAGTTGAAGACCTCTTTAGTCTTTTGTCAATAAGTTTTAGATGATTATAGCAAATTCCCCTCGTTTGACCGAGAGGAATAATGCTGTCTAATCGTTAAGAGAAAGTAAAATTTTAATAAAATAAGAGACGATAATCTGACTAAAATTACCCTGTCTGTGGTTAATTAATCCAGCGGATTAGGGAGCATATCGGTCACTGAAGCAAAAGATTTCTTCTTCATTGACTCGAAAGAAAACTCATCAACCTGTATTGCATCCCAGCGTGCTTTTTCAACAGCAATTAAGGTATCCATTTCCTGTTGAGTCAGTTCACCCTTGCCCACCTTAATTGCCAACTGCTCTTTTAAAGCATCAAACTTAAAGCGTTTTAAATCCTTAATCTTGCGATAAAGATCCCCATGATTAATTAACAGCTGCAGTGCATGCTCCATCTTGTCTATGGGCTGTTTCGCATCACCGCTTAAATAAATCGACTGTTTAATGCCATCTCGGTAATGGTTGTTGCGCATCATTAATTGAGCCAAATGATGATCAAGCCTATCGCCAGGGTAATGCATGGTTTGGCCGAAAGGAAATAATAATACCCGTACTAAAAAACCAAGTGGCTTTGAGGGGAAATTACGGCAGAAAGAGAGCATGGCCTTCTGAGCCTGATAGAAACAATAAGTCACTGCCCATTTGGCATGCAGCTTTTGATCTTCATGTTCTTCATTTTGTTGATAATATCGAAGGCTTGCCATAGCCATGTAGAGGTAGGACATCCCATCGGCGAGCCTTGCTGACAACCGCTCCTTGCGTTTCAAATCCCCCCCGAGGTAAATGAGAGATAAATCAGCAAGCCAGGCATAAGCATGACTCAAACGGGCCAGACGCTGATACTCCCGCTTTAAAGCGCTACGAGGAGCATTAATTAAAAGACCGGCAGTCCATCCAGAGCAAAGCCCTTTGGCAAAATTATGCATGAAATAATAAATATGCTTCCAGATTAATTGCCTGAATGCCATTTTATCATCTCGGGAAACGGCATAGAATTCATCGCGAACAAAGGGATGGCAAGCCATCGAGCCTTGTCCAAAAATTAGCAGGTTACGGGACATAATATTAGCCCCTTCGACAGTAATTGAAACCGGGATCCCCAGATAGCAACTGGTTAAATAATTGCGGGGGCCTACTACAACAGCACGACCGGCATGAACATCCATGGCATTATTTATGGTGATACGGCCAAACTCGGTATTAAAATATTTTGTCATTGCTGAAGCTACGGAAGGTTTTTTGTGCTCATTCACCGCCGCTACGGTTAGCAGGCGCGTAGCATTCGCCAGGTAATTCAGGCCGGCAATTTCTGCAAGCTTTTCTTCCACCCCCTCAAATTGCCCTATTTCTGTATTGAACTGGCGACGAATTCTGGAAAATGCACCGGTGGTTAGATAAGCAATAGTAGAAGAAGCAGCGCCCAATGCAGGCAAGGAAATTGAACGACCAATTGATAAACATTCAACCAGCATCTGCCAGCCGTGGCCGGCATTTTTTTGCCCGCCGATAATAGTGGAAATAGGGACAAAAATATCTTTCCCTCGTATGGTGCCATTCATAAATGGCTGAGAAGCCGGTAAATGCCGATTGCCGATTTCAAGATTTTCCGTATCACGCGGTATCAACAAGCAGGTTATTCCTTCCTCGCCCTCTCCCTTCAATAAACCTTGCGGATCTTTCAAATTAACCGCCAGGCCAATTAAGGTGGCAACAGGCGCTAAGGTGATCCAGCGTTTATTCAGGCTGACATTAAGGCCAAGAATCTCTTTATCACCAACTTTCTTTTTGAGTACGATGGCTTCAGATTGGATTGATGTAGCATCGCTTCCTGCGCCAGGTTCCGTCAGGGCAAAGCAGGGAATATCCAATCCTTTCGCTAAATTTGGCAGATACTGGGCTTTTTGTTCTTCAGTTCCATAATGAGTCAGCAACTCACCTGGGCCTAATGAGTTGGGTACCATCACCGTAACCGCTGCAACGCCCGAACGGCTGGCAATTTTCATCACGATATCTGAATGAGCGCGTGCAGAAAAGCCTTTGCCGCCATATTCCTTGGGGATCACCAGACCAAAAAAGCCGTTTTCCTTAATGTAATTCCACACCTCATCTGATAAATCGCTGGCCTGGCTTATCTTCCACTCATCAAGCATGTCACATAAAGTTTGGGTTTCATTATCAACAAAAGCCTGCTCTTCTGCAGTCAGTACGGTTGAAATATTAGCCAATCGCTCCCAATCAGGCGATCCGGTAAATATGTCTTTCTCCAACCAGGTATCTCCTGCATTTAACGCTTCCTCTTCGGTTTTTGAAAGCTTGGGGATCGAATTACCCAACCGCGCGAACAAAAAATCACTGATAGCATCTCTCACCGCATCGACACGGAGAACGATTACCGTGCCAATAACCACTAACCAGATTAATATTCCGGGCAGCCAATGCATGCCGACAAAAAAGGTCGCAATCAGCAAATAGATTGCACTGCCTATTTCCCAGATTAACGGATTTAAGCGGCGATACAGCACCGTCAAGGTAAATGCGAGATATACAAGAAATAAAAGTGTAGCCATACCAGTCCCTTCCTTTGCCTTTGAATAACCTATGGTATCAGAGAATAACCACTCTGATTGATGCATCCTGATGCGAATGACAGATAATCAGGGTGAAATTCAGCTATTATCCACAGAAAATAAATATTAACAATTAGTTAGTGTAAGTAAAATATTGCTTTGCTAATATTAATTATTTAGCGTAACACTTTTACTTTACCTATTACCATAATGAATAAACGCCTGGTGTGGAATTTTGAAATCAATGAGCATAATAGCCTTACTGTCTCCGCTTTGCCCAAAGACAGTAAGGATGAGCTAAAGTGGGAGGCACGATTTTTCTGGCCAGGGGAGCAAATTATTACCTTGCAAGGGCTTGATGAGAAGCTTCTTGATATAGGGAATTACCAGGTAAAACATCGTCAGGACGTTTATTTTCTACTCCCTGACCAGCATTACAATATTAAACGGCGACGCAACGAATTAATCTACAAACCATTGTTAAGAGAGGGAAGGCAGAGTCAAGGTTATGGTAAAAAAATTAAACTGGCAGAGCACCCTGACAAGCAACCATTGCCAGGCACCCCATCGCTGACCAGGGAACAATTATTAAGTCATCTACAAAAAAAAGGTGTTGAGATTGCAGTCGATAAATGTGCCTTAATCTACAAGTTCCCCAGCACTCCTGCCGTCAAGCTTGAATTGGCAAGACTTCAAATCGCCAATAAAATTTATTTTAGCGCCTGCATTGAAGGATGGTCACAACAACTGGTTGAGCAGATAACAAAACACTTGCTCGCCTCTCAGGTTTCCTGCAACTATGTTAATTTTCTTAAACAAACGTTCACCTCATGATTAAAACATTACTGGCTATCAGCCTGAGTTTCGGCAAAATTGGCATTATTTCACTAGGTGGCGGCAATTCGATGTTAAAGCTGCTGGAGTATGAGGCAGTCAATTATCGCCACTGGATAGGCCAGGAAGAATTCATACGCATGGTGGGTTCAACGTTCCTGTTTCCCGGCCTGACCGCAGTTAAGTTAGCCGCCTTGATTGGTTATAAGGCAGCGGGAATGAGCGGGCTAATCCTCGCTGTTGCCTGCCTGAATTTACCAGGGCTCATCCTGGCAGTAATCGGTTACCAGATTTTAAACAGCCATAACGGACCAATGGCCCATAAAATCATGGTTGCAGTTCAATACGGGGCTTTGGCACTGTTGGCAGCAGCCTCTTTCTCCATCGCACAAGGCGTGGTTGCAACCTATTATTCCCTTTCTGCCGTCATTGCTTGTGTTTTGTTCTTCCTGGGTTTGGTTTATCTGCAACTTTCCCCATTCTGGGGGTTTATTGCTTTCATAGGAATTTGCTTTTTCCTTGTTCAATAAATAGCTTAATCATGGCAAGGCTTGCCTGGAATAAGAAGGTGCACTAACCTAGCTTTAGCAACCAGCTATTTTTTTTGGAGTCTTGGCTTGAATGATCAACTGGATAACCCGGAATATTATATCAACCGGGAATTTACGGCCTTAGCCTTTAACGAGCGAGTCCTGCAACTTGCCAAAGATGAGCGCGTACCACTTTTAGAGCGGATGCGCTTTCTTTGTATATGCAGCAGCAACCTTGATGAATTTTTTGAAATTCGCGTTGCAGGCTTGAAGGAAAAAATGGCCCTGGCTTCACAAAAGATGTACATTGATGGCTTGCATGCTGATCAAATCTTCACTCAGCTAAGTAAAAAAGTTCACCAGCTGAGCGATGAACTGTATCATATTTTTAACAGGCAATTACTGCCAGCAATGAAAAAAGAAAATATTCATTTCCTGGCAACTGAAGAATGGACCGACGATATTCATCTATGGGCAAAGCACTATTTTAAAAATGAAATCTTACCGATTGTCAGCCCTATCGCCCTTGATTTAGCCCATCCATTCCCACGTCTTTTTAATAAAAGCCTCAATTTTATTATTTCTCTGCGCGGCAAGGATGCGTTTGATCGTAACATTGACTATGCGGTGGTTCATGCTCCTCGTTCCTTGCCTCGCCTGATTCCTCTGCCCTCAGAGCTACGTACAGAAGGCAGCTCCCATTTTGTTTACCTGTCTTCCATCATTGAAACGCATATCCATAGCTTATTTCCAGGCATGGAAATAAGCGGTTGCTACCCTTTTCGTTTAACCCGCAACAGCGATTTATTCTTACGCGAGGAAGAGATAGAAGATTTGGCCGTGGCCGTGCAGCGTGAGTTGTTTTCCCGCCACTATGGGCATGTAGTCCGCCTTGAAGTCGATAAACGTTGCCCAGGCAGTATTGTCGATTTCCTGCTGCAAAAGCATCACCTTCATCATGAAGACACCTATTATTGTGATGGCCCGGTGAATCTGCAGCGTTATTCCTCGGTGATTAACCGCATTGAACGGCCTGATTTAAGCTACCCCCCTTTTATTGTTCAGTATCCTGAGGCATTGGGCCATAAGCGTTCTATCTTTAGCGTACTTGATGAGCAGGACATCTTATTACACCACCCCTACCAGAGTTATGAGGTGGTCATTGACTTTGTCCGCCAGGCTGCTGCTGACCCTAATGTCCTGGCCATCAAGCAAACCCTTTATCGTACCCATTCAGAATCAATCATGGTAAAAGCATTAGTGGAGGCTGCGCGCTCGGGAAAAGAGGTGACTGCCGTGATTGAATTGCGCGCCCGCTTTGATGAGGAATCCAACCTGAAACTCGCCAACCGCTTGCATGAAGCCGGTGTATTAGTACTTTATGGTGTCGTTGGCTATAAGACGCATGCCAAAATGACACTGGTCGTTCGCAAGGCGCATGGGAAATTAAAACGGTATGTCCATTTAGGTACTGGCAATTACCATGAGCAAACAGCAAAACATTATACTGATTTTGGTTTATTAACCAGCGAGCCAACGATTACTGCTGATACACAAATTATTTTTCAACAACTCACAGGCCTTGGACGAACCATCAAGCTCAAAGCATTATGCCATTCTCCTTTTACTCTGCAGCGAAATCTGCTTCAGTTAATCGAAGAATGCAATCAGGCCGCATCAGAAGGTAAAGAAGCTGAAATTAATATCAAAGTAAATGGCTTGACTGACAAAACAATGATAAAAGCCCTTTACCGTGCTTCACAGGCCGGAGTAAAAATTAATTTACTGGTTCGCAGCGTTTGTTGCCTTAAACCAGGCATCCCTGGTATTTCCGATAACATCCGCGTGCTTTCTGTTGTTGGCCGTTTCCTTGAACACCATCGCATTTATTATTTTCGTACCGAGGATTCTGAGCGCTTGTATTGTGCAAGCGCCGACCTGATGGAGCGCAATTTATATAACCGTATTGAGATTATGTTTCCCATCCTTGATGAGGGATGCCGCAAACGGATTAAACAGGAAATATTTAAAAACTATCTGAAGGATAACTCCAGTACCTGGGAAATGCAGGCCGATGGCAATTATAAGCCGCTGACCAGCGGCAGCTACAGTGCTCAGGAAAAACTATTACAACTCTATGCCAAACATGTTTAAAGACTAAATTAACAGCGTCTTGCCGGGTTTGCCCGCTTCTTCACGAGCCAGACGGGGAAGCAGGTAACCGGGCAACTGCTTTTGCAACTGCCTGTAGAGAGACAATGCAGTATCCTCTGGGATATCAAAATGCGCAGCCCCTGCAACCTTGTCTAACAGATGCAAATAATAAGGAAGGACACCAAAACTGAATAAGCGCTCACTTAACTCAGCCAATACATCTGCAGAGTCGTTAACTCCCTTCAACAACACAGATTGATTCAGTAAATGGCAGCCAGCCTGGCGCAAAGCCCCGCAAGCATGAAGCACTGTATCATCCAATTCTTGCGCATGATTACAATGCAGCACTATCACCTTATGTAAAGGGGTTGCCTGTAGTAACTGCAAGAAACTTTTATCAATCCGTTCAGGAAGAACCACAGGAATGCGAGTATGAAAACGCAGCGTATGCACATGGCTGATAGACTGCAATTGCTGCAACAGTTCAGACAGCACGGCATCGGCTGCGAGCAAAGGATCACCGCCGCTTAAAATGACCTCATGGATAGTATGGTCCTTACGAATGTAATCAAGTACCGCCGGCCACCCTTCCCGTCCGGGATTATTTGCCTGGTAAGGAAAATGGCGCCGGAAACAATAACGGCAATTGATTGCACAGGCACCGGTTAGTGTCAGCAATACACGTCCGCGGTATTTGTGAATCAAACCCTCAACAGGGTTCGCTTTGGCTTCAGCAAGCGGATCGTTGACATAGCCTTGCACGGGGTTTAATTCTTCAGCAGAGGCAAGCACTTGCAAAAGGAGAGGATCCCGGGGGTTAGCCGATTGCATCCGGGCAACAAAACCACGGGGAACTCGTGTCTTGAATTGTTTTTCGGCGAAAGGATTACCTAAATTTAAAGGCAAGGCTAAAAATTCGAGCAACTCATTGACGGAGGCAAAGCCTTGTGCCAGTATTTTTTGCCAACTCACAAAGGAATCTCGCATTGATTATACAAAATTGATAAACTGCGCGAACTCTAGCGAAATTGCAACAAAATCTCAACAGTGGAGCACTGATGGCAATCTACAGTACAAATGAATTTAAAAATGGTTTAAAGGTAATGGTCGACAATGCGCCATGTAATATTGTTGACTGTGAGTTCGTCAAACCCGGCAAAGGCCAGGCATTTACCCGCGTTAAAATCCGTAACCTGAAAACAGGACGCGTTGTTGAGCGCACCTATAAATCAGGTGAAACCTTGCCCTCTGCCGATGTCATTGACGTGGAAATGCAATACCTGTACACGGATGGTGAGCATTGGCATTTCATGGTGCCAGACACATTTGAGCAATATGCTGTCGGCTCTGAAGCAATCGCTGATGCCCTACAATGGTTAAAAGAACAGGACATCTGTGTTGTTACCTTATGGAACAATGAAGCCATCCAGGTGCTGCCACCCAATTTTGTTGTGCTAGCCATTACTGAAACGGATCCGGGCGTTAGAGGCGATACTTCAGGCGGCGGCGGCAAACCCGCAAGATTGGAAACAGGGGCAGTTGTCCGTGTTCCGCTTTTCGTACAAACCGGTGAATTAATAAAAGTGGACACCCGCAAAGGCGAGTATGTCTCAAGGGCAAAAGAATAGGAGAAAGAGCCATGGCTGCAATAGATTTTGAGGAAGACTTTAAAATATTGCAGCTTGAGCCTGGCTACAATGAATCATCCATTGCCTGCAACCTCAGTCTCTCTCATTACATACTCTAATATCTGCATGGCAATATCTTCCCTCATTACTTGCTCCATGCCTTTAAAGCCTGGTGAAGAATTCGCTTCACAAATTTTAAAACCGTCCTCAGCGAACAATAAATCAATCCCGGCAATCTTCAAATTGAACAAATCCGCACAAGCTATTGCCAGCTGCTCTATCTCATCATTAAGGGGATAGGGAAAAACCTCACCACCCAAAGAATAATTCGCCTTAAAGCTGTTTTTTGCCTTTCTCTGCATGCTGCCAATCACCTTTCCGCCCAGGACGAAAACACGCAAATCCCGGCCGTAGCTGCTGGCGATGTATTCCTGGAGAATCATCTGCTGATTGCCCCCATGACTGGCAATTAACTCCATGAGATCAATAAAACTGATTTCTGACTCGCATAAATGAATACCAATACCGCGTGCCCCGGAAGTATTTTTGATAACCAATGGAAAGCCAATTTCGCGTTTCACCACGGAAGCAGAGACAGGGAATTTAACCAACATGGTTTTAGGGAAGGGTAAATCACTTTGGGCAAATAACTGACTAAGAAGCATCTTGTCCCTGACTGTTTCAATCGCACTGGAATCATTACAAGTATAGACACCCGATTTCTCCAGTTGACGAACCACAGCCAAGGCAAAATAACTGGTTTCAGCCCCGAGGCGAGGGAGCAGAAAATCAGGCAACAAAACTCTGGAGCCATCCAACAGAATGCTTCTCTTCTCTTCTCGAGTCACCACTAACTCAAATTGCTCCGGTTTGTAAACTTCAAGCTCTAATTGTAAATGCGCCGCAGCGGCCAATAACCGATTGACCCCATGATCGGCATCGGTCAATTCTTGCTTACTCCGTTTATAAAGAACCCATCCCTTCATTATGATGCCTTAGAAAAATACAATTTGAAAATATAAGGAAACTGTTTGCTCAAAAAAAAGCCTTGAGATAAAATCTCTTTAAGTTTCATCTTAGGACAGTTCATGAAATTCTACTTTAATACCCCTGATCAGATAAATGCTGATGAAGCCTTTAATAACAAAGAATATGAAAAAGCACTTCAATTATACAACCATGCACTGCAAACACTGCAACAGCCAAGCGCTTCTGATACCGGAATGGAATTATCCACTATGAATGACCTAATGGGTACTCCTGATACCCCGTCTATCAAACCTGCGCTAGCCCCCAGACTCCTAAAAGGAATTATCACTCCTGCTTCTACCCCAGTATCCTCTAATGAAACCACAAAATGCTCCCAAGCCTTCATGACTGCCATTGAAAGCATTATAACGCCCTCGGTAAATCCTAAATTTCTGGCAAATTTATTATCTCTGGCAGCTGATTTTTTCCGTCAATACCAATGTCAATCAGTACCTACCCGCACATTTATCGTATTAGCGTTTGATCTTTATCAACAGGTACGGATGATTAACTCAGAGCATAAGAGAGCAAGGCATTTTATCGAGAAAATTTTAAAAGACCACCCCGAGATGCTTGATGATTATACCCGTTTCAACCAAGCACCAGCTAACAGGCGTGGCCAGGACGACCGGAAAATATTTAATCAGGCATTGGAGGAGATGACAACTCAATTGGAAACCCTAATGATAACTACTCCTGAAAGTCTGGAATTAACCATGAATTTACTCGTAGACTCTATTACCAACAACCTTGACTCTATCATTATAAAAGCCCAGCTGGAAAAAAGCCCCCTGGCTGAGACATTTTCCAAAATTTATCAGTCTGAAAAGTCTTTACCAGAAAGTAGCCAGGGGATAGAGCAGTTTCTGTAACACCGCTCTTCGACATACAGCCCGCAGATTACCATCTGCGGACATAACCATACCAGGCTCTAGGGTAGCCCACACTATAGACACCGCGGTAGCCGCTCCAATAGCCGCTTCGCCAGCCATAGCCAGCATAACGACTACCCCAGTAAGGACGATAGCCATAATAACCTACAGAATAAACATAGTCGTTAGTGTATCCGGGATGGTAGGCTGTTCTTGTTACTGTGCAACTCGAAAGAAACAGAGTTGGGGAAAACATTAACAAGGCGATGATTAACTTCTTCATGATGCTTCCTTGCCAAAGATATTGTTTTATAATTATACTTCATGTTTTAAAAACATACAAAATAAACCAATTACCTCACCCTGCTGAGGGAAGATAAAATCAAGGTTAAAAGCCTGAGAATAAGAACCAATCAAACAACTGGAAAAAAGGGAGCTTGCATAGATAAAGGCAACGAGACCTGAGTATCTGAGCCGCAAAAAACTATAACTGTGGTGATCTATGAGGCGCTTTAGGCTTCTGTCTCAACAATACTGCACACTGCGCTTCAAAACGATCTCCTATACCGTGATTAACTTATGGTTCAGCCAAGTCTGTCGTCACCTACTATTTATAATAGACCATAACGCTATTTGTAGGCATTTTAACCCCTATTGGCTGTGTACATGACAGGTTTTTTTGTCAATTTCCCTGAGGGAGGATAGATTCCGCACATAAAGCGCGGAACGTAGGCTCTGGTTACAATTTGTCAACAAACCCTATTCTAATCGCGGAAATTTTCAAATTGCAACGGTAACTTAATATCTGATTTTTTCAATAAAGCAATTGCCTCCTGCAAATCATCGCGCTTTTTGCCTGTGACACGCACCTTGTCGCCCTGTATTGAAGTTTGTACTTTTAATTTACCGTCTTTGATTAATTTGATAATTTCCTTGGCGATTGGCTGTTCAATACCTTGCTTAAACGTCATATTCAGCGAATAGGTCTTTCCGCTGTGCACAGGCTCCTCTTCCATCTCGACGCCAACTGCACTCACCCCTCTTCGTGTCAGATGATTGCGAAGCAACTCTTCCAGCTGACGAACCTGAAAATCCGACTCTGACTTCAAGGTTACCGTTAAGTTATTAAGTACAATGCTTGATTCCACACCGCGAAAATCAAAACGGGTTCCCATTTCCCGTACCGCATTATCAACAGCATGGCGTAACTCCACGGTATCAATTTCTGAAACAATATCAAAAGAAGGCATGAATTCCTCAATGCTAAATGACTAAAAAAACATTGTAACCAAGGTTTATCAGACATAAAAGGCATCAGTATACCTTTTATGTCTGTCATTAAAGCTCTTTCATCGACAGGGTTGCTCTGACCTGAATTCGCTTAAACCCAATTGCTCACGTAGATTGGCAGACGTTGAGTCCCCGCATCTGATATTTTGAGGATAAATTTTAACCATTTCCTCGCGCATGTTTTCCAGGAGCAAGGTAAGTTTACCCTCGCCATCCACCATTCTTGCATGCTGCTTGTAGCATTGCTCATTGGCTTTGATAGCCTCCAGCAATGCCACAGCAAACCACTGGGGGTTGCTGATAGGCTTGCCATCTGACAATTGCATGGTCTGCAGCTGCATCAATAATCTTGCCGCCACATCAATACGGGCATCCTGCAAGGTTTTATTGTAGAAGATGCCTCTGTCAACCGGACGATAGCTGCGAGTTAATGAATTGCCCGATGCTTCCACCGGTTCTAATTTTGCCCTCTCTTGTAAATACTCCTCAAGCCTGGCAATTAATGTTTCTCTTGCCTGTTCAAGCTGAAAGGCAGAACCTGCATGATTCAGATCGGTTCCGGGAGTCATGGTGCTGTCTTTCAATGTCTTTTCAAGCTGGTTGGGCAGTGTTTCGGCGAAAAGATCGGCTGTGCTATCAGTATGAAAAGGGTCTGCTGCCAACCCCATTTGCGCCAACACATCCGCTGAGACAGCAACACTGGCAATAACCGCCGACACTGACTTTGCACAGGCAATCAACTGTTTGGCTTGGGCAATTACTTTACGGCAAGATGCCATTTTTGATGGAAATTTCTTACAGAAATTGCTGTTTTCTTTATCTAGCACCTTTTCAAATGAATCCAGTTTAACGATCAGATCCTGCTTGATTTTTTCCAAATTGGCAGTAGTCATGTGTTTGAACGATTCAGACAAAGCCTCTCCATCGGCGAGGTAAATTTCTTCGAAATGCGGGCGATTGATGCCATCGGTAGTCAACGAAATCTCTTCTAAATTCTTATCGTGGTCATACATCAAACTGATCTTTCGTGCCGTTGCTACCGCAGTGCTCAAAGCGTATGCCACAGCGAGTGTATTACCCTTTTCTCTGCGATCTACCCTTTGAACTTCTTCTACGTTTTTCTCGCTCGCACCCTGAAGCTCTTTTTCAAGCTGCTGTTGCGCTTCAAGCGCCGCTTTAGCCGTACCTCTTACCTTATCCTTTCTATTTACAACCGTTATGTCGATTGTATGGTCCGAATATTTTACTTTCTTCACCCGAAAAAAATCGGTTAAGGAATCCAACATGATTTACCTGCCATTGCAATTAAAGGAAGGGATGATATCCCAGACTAAAGAAAAATGACAAGCAGACAAGTCTGCTGCCATTCAGCTGAGACAGGCAATCATCGTTTTTTGAATCTACACTAGACTATATGCAACAAGACAGCGTTATCTCTAATAAGGATATTGTTATGAGAATATTAGTTACCGGTGCCGCTGGATTTATAGGCTCCCATCTTGTCCAATACCACCTCAAGAAAGGGGACACCGTCTGTGGCATTGATGATATGAGCTCCGGCGTTGAAAGCAATATACAGCCCTTTCTTCCTGACCCTGAGTTTCATTTTATACAGGATGACATCATTACCTGGCCTGAGATTGAAAAATTCGCCGCCTGGGCTGACAGGATATACCACATGGCCGCGATTGTTGGCGTTTACAAGGTAATCGATGAGCCCGAACGGGTTTTGGCAGTCAATATTGCCGGTTGTGAGCGCTTACTCAGGGCTGTGCGCAAAGCCAACTGGAAAGCCCAACTCTTATTGGCATCGAGCGCAGAGGTTTATGGCCCGAGCAATAAATTACCTCTGGCTGAGGATGACAATATCATTCTCGAGACTGCCGCCAAAAATCGCTGGAATTATGCGATTAGCAAGCTGGCCAATGAGGCCATGGGTTTATCCTATCATCAAAAATTTAACATCCCCATCGTCATGGCCCGTCTGTTTAATACTATCGGGCCAAGACAAACAGGGCGATATGGGATGGTTGTTCCCAACTTTGTAAAACAAGCGATGTCCAATCTTCCGATTACTGTCTTTGGCACGGGAAATCAGACTCGCTCATTTTGCGATGTACGCGATACGGTAGTTATGCTTGATTTATTAATGAATACCAACTCAAGTTTTGGAGAAATTATCAATGTCGGGAATGACAGGGAAATAACCATCAACCAGCTTGCCAATGTCGTAAAACAAACGGTCAATCCAGATGCAGTCATTGACCACATCCCTTACCTCGAAGCTTACGGGGAGAATTATGTTGATATCCAGCGAAGAAGACCCCAACTGAAAAAACTGTTTAGTCTGATTGAGTTTCAGCATCAATGGTCACTTGAAGCAACTATCAAATCGCTGATGAATTTATAAACAAGCGATTTTACTAATAGCTAAAAAATAACTATCCTAATTAATATCTTGCTTTACTCTGGTAATCATTTATGGGAATTTTTGCCGTTGTAGGTTTGGGATATGTCGGACTGGAATTAGCTGTTGCCCTGGCGAAGTCGAGTCAAACAATTGGCTACGATATTTCCAAGGCAAGAATAGAAGAATTACAACAAGGCTATGACAGGAATAATATTGTCCCTTCAGAGCGGCTAAACAATACCCAGTTACAACTCACTGCTGATGTGGATGCCATACGGAAAGCCGATTTCTATATCATAGCGGTTTCCACCCCCGCTTATTATTATGAGCTGCCAAATTTAGAGCCTTTAATCAAGGCAACCCGGGATGTGGGCAAGCTGCTCAAGAAAGGGGATATTGTTGTTTTTGAATCAACCGTATACCCGGGAACAACGGAAGAAATTTGCCTGCCACTGTTAGAGGAACTAAGCCACTTGCGCTGTGGCAAGGATTTTAATATCGGTTATTCACCTGAGCGAATCAGTCCTGGCGATAAGCAACATCATTTAAAAAATATCCCCAAGGTGATCTCGGCACAAAACCCGGAAACACTGCAGGCAGTCCAAACCGTTTACCAGTTAATCTGTGATAGGGTCTATCCCGTTTCCAATATAAAAACAGCAGAGGCAGTCAAAATCCTGGAAAATACCCAACGGGATATCAATATTGCCTTTATGAATGAATTTGCACAAATCATGCATGCGCTCAATTTGGATACCCATGAAATTATCGAGGGGGCAAAGACAAAATGGAGTTTTGCTCCTTTCAAGCCAGGATTTGTCGGAGGGCATTGCATAGCCGTTGATCCTCAATACCTTGCATTTAAAGCAAAACGGCATGGTGTAGAGCCCAAGTTAATTTTAACCGCCAGACAAATCAATGATGGCATGACTCAGTTTATCATCCATGAAATGAATAAAATTCTTATCCGAAATAAGATTTTTTTTAAGGAAATAAGAATTGGCTTATTTGGAGTGACCTATAAGGAAAATGTGCCTGACATACGCAACAGCCTTTCTTTTAAACTCATTAAAGAGTTTAAAGATTATGGTTATGAGGTCATCGTCCACGATCCATTGGCTGATAAAAAAATAGTACAAAATCGATATGGTGTGGATTTGCAGGAATTTAACACCATACAAGATCTTTCTGTTGCCATTATTATTGTGCAACATGATTTTTACCGTGAAATGGGCCTGGAAAAATTCATTACTCGATTCAGCAAAACAGGGCTACTCATGGACATACCCAATTTATTTATTGAAGAAGGAAATAACCTTGATAGCCCGATTATATATTGGAGCTTATAGTAATAATTATCCTATCTTTTTTCTCTGGCTTATTAACGTTACTATTTAACATTGCCGGCTAATTTCTGAAGCGAATATTGATAATGCATTTGAAAAAAGGATTTTTTATAACATGTCTGCTGTTGTCGCCTATAATGTCATTATCCAGCGTAAATAATACCCTGATTTCAACCGACAGTACGCCTCTGAAACAATTAGAAAAAAAATACCATGAAAAAGATTATCAAAGCGTGGTAGATAAAGGGGATACCTATCTGCAAAGTGAAGAAGACCCTGATATCAGGCTCTATACTGGTTTGGCCTATTATCAGCTACGGGAATATGATAAGGCAATTGAAGTATTAAAGCCGGCGCTATCAGCCTATCCAAAGTATCTGGACGTGCGTCTGGGCCTGGTGCGCGCTTACATGGCCCAAGGCGACAACCATACGGCCTATACATTGATACTCGATGGTTTAATCCTCCAACCAGGTAATGTGGCTCTATTATATCAAAAAGCCTCCCTCGAAATTGCAATGCAAAAAAATAGCGAAGCAAAACAGACTTTGAATATCCTGCTAAAAATTAAAGCAGATTATGAGCCTGCCCTGCAGCTGAAAAAAAATCTGGATATCGCGCCTACAGAAAAGTTTGTCTTGGCAAAAGAACAACTTCCCTATGATGAGGAGTACTTTAAGTCTTTATATCAAAGTAAACAATATGAAGAGGTCATTAAAAAAGGTAAAGAGTACATTCGGGCCTATCCCAACGCCGTGGATGTGCGATATTACATCGGATTATCGTATTATCAGCAAAAAAAATACCCGCAGGCAAACGATCAATTCCTGATAATTCTGCAACAACATCCCGACTATCTGGATACCCGGGAAGCGTTAATTAGCACCTTGTTCGCGATGGAAGACTACCCCTCTATACTGAAGGCAGCAACAGAGGGGTTGCAAATAAAACCTGACAGCATCCATCTGCTGATGGCAAAAGCAAAGGTCTTTATCCTTGAGAAAAATTATGAAGCAGCTGGTCAACAAATTGCCCAAATACAATTAGTTAATGAGAATTACCTGCCTGCACTTGAGCTGAGAAAAAAACTCAATACGCTGATAAAAGAATCACTTAAAAAGTCTAAACCAACCACATCTTTGCCACCAGAAGAAATAAAAAAAGAGCAAGCGATATTCCCCAGGTATACTTTTTCGGCAGGAACCAGCATCATGGATGTGACACTCCCTCGGCAATACTGGAATTTCTCCAGCATGTCGTTATACCGTGAAGCTGAACATCTTAATTATGGTGCAATAATGAATTACGCACGCCGACTTGGGATGGAAGCAGTTCAAGGCGGCATCGCCGTCAACCCTCAAATTAATAAGGACACCTGGTTTGAAACCAGCTATTATTATGCGAACAGTCCGTCTCTATTCCCTGATCATACCGTTTACGGAGAAATGTTTCAGAATCTATTTGGTGCATTTACCGTATCAGCAGGCAATACCTATCGCAAAATCGCAAAAACTTACTTTAATACCTATACCGCCAACCTTACCACCTATGCCGGCTCTTATTCATTTTCCTTCAGACCCTTTATTTACCGGACAAAATCAGGCCCTAATTCTATCCTTTACCGTATGAGCCTGCACTATGATTTTGATGACCCTGATCAATACGTTGAGGTAGCCTATTATACCGGTTATTCGCCAGACTTATTCGATTTAACAACCGTAGATTTTTTTAAGGTGCATGAACAAATTATTATGGTTAAAGCACAAGCAAAGATAAGTAACGCCCTGATGATACAGATTGGTGGCGGCTATGAAAATCAAAAATTTTTGAACAATCGACAGCGCGAACTGACTTATCTGAACCTCGGTTTGAAATACAGGATGGAAAATGTTTAGTCAAGGACAGCTCATTGTCATCTCGTTTATCATCCTGGAATTTCTATTGATTTTCTTATTTATCTTACTGGTCTATGCAGCCAAGCTTTTTTCCCTTTTAACAAATTTTTTTTTTGAATGTAAAGTCAAAAAATACACGCAACTCCTCAATCAATATAAAAAAGACAGCGATTGCCGTCACTTTGGTAAACTACGCTCGGCAGATTTGTTTTTACCCTTATTAAACAAGACTGGCTTGAAAAATGAACAAAAAATTAAACTGATAAAAATAATTTTGCCCAAAATACTCCCATGCCAAAAATCAAAAAAATGGCAAAAGCGTTATCATTTATTAACCGCATTAAAGTATGATTTAACAAAAGAGTATTATCCAACTCTCATCCAATTAATAGGTGACCCAATACCGATTATCAGTATTGAGGCCGTGCGGATTGGATCATCAATCAATAATTGGGACATTTATAACGCCATTCTGGATCAATTGTTGCACTGCGATCATTCTAATCAAACAATGTACATCGATAATCTCCATAAAAACAAAGCGATGTTACCTTTTTTGCTCGACCAACTAAGGCGGCAGCATAATTCACAATTGAAAAAAATTATTTATGACATGTTATTGCACATCGGCTGTGATGCGTCATTTTACGAGGCAGCGAAATATGACAGTATCTTTGGCCATAGAAATATGCGTCTTGCAGCAATCCGCATTTTACCCTATACCAATAGAGAGCAAGCAGGGGGGGTTTTACAATCGTTAACCCATGAGGATGACTGGCTATTAAGAAATGTTGCAGTTCAATCTTTAGGCGTGTTGAGAGATGAACATTACATTCCTGATATTATAAAACGATTGGACGATCCTGTATGGTGGGTAAGACTCTCAGCGGCAAAAGCGCTGGTACAGCTTGGGGGCAGCGGCCTGCAGATACTTAAGGATTGTAAGACACAGATCCCGGATACTTTTACTGATTATGCAGAATATTTTTATAAGTTGGAGCGATTAAAGAATAAATAATGGAAGAACTACTCTACTACATCAATTTCGCCATTCTGATATATTTTATTGGCTCTGCAATTATTTATACTACTTTATTAATTGGTTCTTTTCCTACCATTTTGCGGTTTTTTAATATCAGTCACTATCTAGTCGCAAGCGAGGTCATGGAAGCCGAAACACAGTTAGCGGTTACTTTGATCACCCCTATGTACAATGAGCGCGAACTTGCCTTGAATACAATTCTGAGCGCATTGAAATCAACGTATAAAAATCTTTACCTCATAGTAGTCAACGATGGTTCAACAGATGACAGTCTGGAATTTCTGCAGGAAAAATTTAAGCTCGAAGAAGTGCCGGTAGTGGTCAATCCAATAATAAAAACCAAATCCGTAAAGCGATCTTTTATTTCCAGTATCTATCCTAACCTGATGGTTCTTGATAAGGAAAACGGTGGCGCAGGCGATGCCATTAATGCTGGTCTAAACGCCTGCTTTACCCCTTATTTTTTTACCCTTGACTCTGATTCAGTTATTGACCCCAACGCAATATCATTGGTTATGTATGAGGTTTTCACCCATATAAACCCTATCGCTATTGGATGCGGCATCTATGTCCTTAATGGATGTGACGTAGAAGACGGTATTGTGAAGCAATCATTGGTACCTTATCGCTATACTAGTGGCATTCAGGCTAATGAATACCTGCTTTCACATTTATTCAACCGTACTGGTTGGAACAGTTTTGGCGGCAGCATGAGTTACTCTGGAACAGGCACCCTCTTTAATCGTCAAGTGGTGTTAGACGTGGGCGGATTTGATGCAGGTAATTATGCCCAGGATAGTGAAATTATCATGCGCTTGCAAAAAATCATGCGTGAGCAGCCGAAAAAATATACCATTTCATTTACACCAGCGGCCGCTGTCTGGACGGATGTACCTAAAAATTTAAAGGAGTTTGCGCAGCAGCGCGATAAATGGACTCGCGGATTATTACGTTCAGTATGGCTTAATAGAAAATTATTATTTAACCCAAAATATAAAATTCAGGGTTTGTTCGGGTTCCCAGCCTATATTCTATTGGAAATAATAGCACCTTATGTTGAGTTTACTGCTTATTTTACCGTTAGTTTGGCTTATTATCTTGGGTTTTTAGATACGGTTTCGGCAATTTTATATATTATCCTCGCTTGGGGGTTTGCGTCTTATTTATCTGTGGCCAATACTTTTATAAGTATTGTGACATTTAATCGTTATCAACGCTTAAGTAACGTCTTATGGATGTTGCTGTTAGCTACACTGGAAATGTTTGGCTTCCGACAATATCGTGTGTTGATTAGCGTATATGGCACATTTCATTATTTCTTTAATCGACTAAAGGGAAAGTTGCTGTAAAAGGAGTTTCTATGGGCAAATATATTGTTACTGGCGGCGCCGGTTTTATCGGCTCGCATTTAACCGAACGATTGCTTGCACAGGGTCATAAAGTCATCATTATTGATAATCTTTCCGTAGGTCAGCATTGTGCCCCAGATGCTCATCTGGTCAGAGAGGACTTGAGAGACTACAACGCTATTAAATCTTTTTTTAGGGATATTGACGGTTGCTTTCATTTAGCAGCAGTTCCATCGGTTGTTTCTTCAGTCGAAGATTGGTTCGATTTACATAATATTAATCTGCAGGCCGGATTAAATATATTGAAACTTGCCCATCTTGGCGGAAATATCCCACTGGTGTATGCCTCTTCCTGCGCCGTCTACGGGGACGCACAAACCCTTCCTTTAACAGAAGCCATGCACATCAAACCAATTTCTTCTTATGGATGTGACAAATTATCGCTTGAACTAAATGCTTATTTTATGGCCAAAAGCCACTCTTTACCTGTAATGGGATTACGTTTTTTTAATGTCTATGGTCCACGTCAACAGCCTGACTCGCCTTATGCCGGAGTCATCAGTCTGTTCATCGAAAATTTATTAAATGACCGTGGTGTAACCATCTATGGTGATGGGCAACAAACCCGTGATTTTATTTATGTTGACGATGTTGTTTCCGGGTTGATAAAAGCAATGCAAATTGTAAATTCTGAAGCAGAAGTGATTAACCTATGCAATGGCAAAAGCATCACCATCCAAGCACTTGCCCATGAAACGGCTTCCCTAATGAAAAAAAAACTGTGCATAAACTATCAACCGGAAAGAAGCGCGGATGTAAAACACTCCTTGGGATCAGTAAAGAAAATGCATCAGTTTGGTTTTAGCTCGAAGATACCATTAGCTACAGGGCTCAAAGAAACGATTAAATACATGAGCGAGCATCAATAAAAATAATATGGGGGTTGTCAAATGATCCGATCATTCCTTAATTTTCTACTAATATTACTATCATCGTATCTTAACAACTGTTTATGAGGTCTTCGATGAAAACAAAAAAAGAATGTTTAAAAGAAATCGTAAAGGCTTTTGTATTGGAGATTGATAAACTCGCTGATGTAGAAAGAACCGTACTTAATCGGAATTACAACGGCTCGCTTTTTTTAAACAATGACGACGTGGAGAGGATAAAAGCAAGAAAAAAGGTGATGGAGGGACTCTTTGACTCCATAACCGCGCAAATATTTGAAAAATCATCATTAAAAGAAAAATATCTCCCTGTCAATTACAATAAAAACCAGAAAGTTGACCACCTTGGGAAGGGTATTGATACATTAGATGACAAGAAAGCCGGTGAAATCCTGCATTATTTCCTACAGCAGGCCGAAGAAATCGTAAACAAGCCTGAAAACCAAAAAGCCCTGAAGGAGCATTCATTTAGTGATAAATGGGTTTTTAATTTCCTTGCCAAACTTGTTAAAACCGTGCGTGAAGTGCTTGGTATGAAAACCACCTCTGAGAAACTTTTAGAGGAATCAAAAGAGAAGGCGTCAAATTTCAAGGATGATACAGCCCCTTCAGGCGAAAACGGGATGAAACCACCCGGGCTCTAGGTTCTGTGCGCTTATCGCTAGCTTGGGTCAAAAAGCCTTGATTGGCGAGCACCGAAGCGGAGCATACATAGAAGTATGTGAGCCTCGGAGGGCAGAAAATCAAGGCTTTTTGGCCAAGATAGTAGATAAGCACAGAACCTGGAATATAAAACCCTGATTGACTGCAGTTAACTTAAAACCATTCAGGGATAACCGGGTGATGGGAATTTAAGCTATATTTAAATTAAGCACTCACGTTACGCGGTCAAAGGGGGAGAATAATGAAGGAGTTTATTCTGATTGCGGTTTTAATGCTTGGCATGGCGTCAGCGCACAGTCATTTTCAACCCAATACGACAAGCCCCCGGCACTCCACCCACCATCATTATCCATTTATGGAAAAAGGGCATGAATTCAGTCCTTATAATAATTTGCATCATCATAATGCGCTTACCGGTAACGACGATGCATCAACCCACAACGGCCACATCGATATCCACAAACCTGTGGATACTACCGGCAAGAAAGACCATATCTACCACCACACGCACCATCCTCACTGGGATGTGCATCACTATTAAGCCGATATTTAACCTTCATCCAGCCTGTCTGCCTTGATTTTTTTCAGGCCATCACGAAAGGATGGGTATTGCAAAATTACCTTAAGCTCTTCTTTTATTTTTGCATTTGAAACCCGGCGACTCTCTGCATAGAAAGCTTTTTCCATCGCAGATAAGGCTGCCTCCTCCACAGGGAGGCAGGGCAAGGCGGGCCTACCCAGCAAATGGGCGGCATATGCATCGACAACATGGGCGGGCGCAGGCTCATCATCGGCCACATTATAAACCGATAAGGGGTTGGGCGACTGGATTGAGGCGATAATTGTCAAGGCGATGTCTTCGACATGTATCCTTGAAAAGACTTGCCCCTCTTTATAGATGGAGTATTGCTTCCCGCCTTCCAGGCGTGTAAGCGCATTTCTGCCTGGACCATAAATACCTGCCAGTCTGAAGGTATGGAGCGGCAGCGTGCAGGCTTCTGCGAAAGACCGCCATGCATTTTCTGCTTCAAACCTTAAAATGCCATGCCTGCTTGATGGAATGCAGGAGGCTGATTCATCAACCCATTGCCCGTTTTGATTGCCATAAACACCTGTTGATGAGAGATAACCAATCCATTGGATAGAGGAAGAACAACGCTTGAGCAAATCAGTATAATGCGCCAAAACAATGTCTCCGACCGACTCTATTGGCGGAATAGTGATCAGGATATGGGTTGCCCTCTCCAGCTGCGACTCTAACTTGGGATCAAAAAAATCAATTAAATTATAAGCCTGCCTATCACCCTGTTTGATTTTTCCTGGCTGGCGTGTAGTACCACTGATTGAAAAGCCCAGTTGGGAAAGCTCAGGGGCTAAAAACTGCGCCGTATAACCGAAACCAAAAATAAAAAAAGTCATCATATCCTCTGGTTGAAGCAATATTGAATCAGAGCAACAGTGTTGCATGGAAACGTATTCATATGCCTGTCATCATCATAACCCTGTCAAAGCTAATGCCAAATTCAACCTTGCATTAAGATCAGCCACTGCATTATCGATTGACATTTGACCAATGGAATTCAATGCTATCATATGGATTTCTTTATTCTAAATTCCCTCAAAAAAGAGGATGAATCCTGTTGAGGCAGATTAAGCCCATGTTTAAATTTTTTGATGATAAAAAAGTAGCGATTTACGGTATCGGCACAGCCTATGTGCTCATTACTCAAAAGAACGTCTCCAAATCCTATGCGGCTGCCCATGATATGCTTTTAAGCAATGGAAAATATCCAGGAATTATCATTGGCAAACCAAATTGCCACCTGAAATCCGGCAAGATTATCAACGCTATGTGGAATTATTGCCGAACGGAGAGCACAAACTAAAAATCACCCTCTAATCAACTGAATCGTATTTAAGCTTAAAAAGAAAATCAAACCGGACAGATGGTGTTTCTGGTAATTTATCTTTAATTCAATTAGGATAGCCTCCTAAATTACCCCAAAGGATTGCGGTGAAAAAATTTGCTCCAATTTTTGTTTTACTATTAAGTCAATTATCACCATCTTACGCGGGTGGCACTTCCGCTAATACTGCTTCAGGTCGCTGGTATTTAGGCGGCAGCATGGGCGCGTCCTATCCTGAAGTAACGAAAAACCAGTATGCTCCTAACGGTGATGGATGGCCAGATGACCGCTATATCAGTCATAATCCAAACTCCTCCGTTCTGGTGTCATTGACAGGAGGCTATACCTGGTTTACCCAGCGGGATTGGCTGCCATCTTACAGCGTGGGGGCAAGCTATACCTATTATTTCCCCAATACTGTCAAAGGAACGATTCAGCAATATTCCTTAGCCCAATTTGAGAACTATAACTTTCAATACCAACTCAAACGCCAGACAGTGCTTGCCGTTCTAAAAGCTACTATTTTCCAATACCGCAGACTGATGCCCTTTATTTCAGCTGGCATCGGCAGTTCCTTTAACCAGATGGGAAATTATATTGAATCGCCGGTCTCTCCTGACATCACCCCCCGAGTTTCCCCTCACTTTGAAAATAACCGCCATAGTCATTTTAGCTATACCTTAATGGCTGGGATTGATTACCTTGTCAATGCTAATCTTTGGCTGGGTGCAGGATACCGCCATGGGTATTTTGGTGATGCACAAACAGGCTATGGCAAGTCTGGTTATTCTACAGATTACTTAAAAGCCAGAGTAACTGATAACGCGGTGGTTATTAATATAAATTATTTTTTCGATCATGCTGCTTAAAGGGAGTTGTTGCAATATGACTGCATTTCGGGTTTTCTTTTTCGTTCTCCTGTCTTTTTTTATCAATACGTTATTTGTTGCTCCGGTATTTTCACAGTTTGAAAAGAAAATCGGTGTTGACCCAATTGCACCGCGAATAACCTCCAATACCACTATTCCTGCTGCCAGTTCGCTTGGCGGAGTTTATCTGGTGGCCTATACTGTCACCTCAAACCTGCCCTTCACCATGCCAACTGCTTTCTCCAATTCACTGCAGATTTCTGCTCCCAGCGGCGAGTTTACCGTTACCGATCATTGCAACGGCATACGTTTATCTCCTGGACAAAGCTGTGAGATATCGGTTGGCTTAAATGCACGGACAACAGGGAATAAATCGGCTGTGGTCTATTTGAATTATGGTAAAAACTCTGTGCCGATACGAATCTCTACCAGAGTCACCGCCGTCATCCAGGATGCTGGCTGGAGTGGTTTAATTGGGGTCGATTACCAACCTAATCATTACCCAAATGGCAACCCGTTCAATGGTCATGATGTATTTTATTCGGGTACTGCCAATGGATTAGCCATCACCAATGTCTATGCTGAGCTTTCCCAGCTTAAAGCAGCCGGGTTTAATACCGTGCGCTCCTATCAAACAGTCGAGTATGCCTGGATTGATATTATCAATCAGGCTAATGCCTTGGGCATGAAGGTCGTTTATGAAGCAGTCATCCCTCAGAATGGCTCACAAACGGATATCACAAATGCCATTACCGTTTTAAATCACGTGATTGATACCGTAGGCACTACCACCTTCAATAATACGGTTATCCTTTTATTTGCAGGCCATGAAAATTACAGCAACACGAATATTAATTATTTAACCAGCGCCATAACTCAACTTAAATCGGCTCTGGCCAGCAAAGGGATAACCAATGTGCCCGTTGGTTCTGCCCTGATAAGTGGCAACCTGGTCACCCCAAGCCCTGCCATCGCCGCTGATATGACCACCCTGGTCAACAGTTATTCGGCTAACGCCCCTTGGGCATTTGACCCTTATCCATTTCAATGGGGGGTTAGTCCGCCAGATCAGGCCGTATCCAATGTGACATTGATAAATTCAATTGCCTGGGATTATGCCCAGGTTATCAGTCAATCCTTTTATACAGCAGCTCCCCGCACCATTATCATGGCTGAAACAGGCTGGGCCACCAGCGGACTTGGAACCTATGCTGGTTATTTTTGCGCCACTCAAAATAATTGTGCTCCCAGTGTTGCAAATGCCGGAACCTATTTGACCGCACTGTATGCTTATGTCGGCAATTCTGGTAATAATAGCGGCGCTTTAGTCTTTGAAGCCTATAATGAACCAGCAAAAGATCCTGTTCATGCCGATAATGCAGAGAACTTTTACGGCGTATTCGACAGTAATTGTGGCTTAAAGGGGGTTTCCTTATTACCCAACCGCAGTTTTTCAATCGCATCAAACCCGGGGTGTGCCGGTTTTACCAGCGGCGCTTTATTCAATGTAATTGGTGGCAACACCACTACTCAGCCCCAATTTGAAGTTCAAGTTAGCCAAACCAACCCTGTGACTATGGCGGATGCCGGAATCACGGCTATTATTCCTAATGAAAATAGAGATAATATGGCCATCAACCCCTGGCCCTATTTTGTAGTCTACAATGGTGCTGAAGTAACCATCAATGGCACAGGCACAGGGAACAGCTGCAGTGTAACTGTCAGCGTAGCGGGCGGAGCAATTACCGGCTTCTCAGCAGTAAATTGTACCGGTGCGATTGTTGTAAACTGTAATGCAGGGATCTCAGCCTGTTTTCTGCCTGCTGATTACTAACGAAGGATAATCGATGCCCGCAGACATACCTTACATTACTTTCGGAGATGATAAAATCCCCTTCGAGCTTCAAGCAAAAAAACGGCAAAGCCGGCGTATCACCATCAAAGTAAAGGCCGATTGCCGGGTGGTTGTTTCAGCACCCCCTTCAGCAGCAAGAGATGAAATTATTGTCGCTGTTAATAAGCGCGCCCGTTGGGTTCACAATAAATTACAATGGTTTAAAAACCAGCAGGAAGTTATTTCTCCCCGGCAATATATAAGTGGCGAAAGCCATTATTACCTTGGGAAGGAATATATCCTCAAGGTAATCGACGAACCGGATATGACCCCACAGGTAAAATTATCAGACGATTACCTGCAAGTCATTTCCCCCAGGGAAAAGAAAAACAGCCAACAATTATTATCATCCTGGTACAGGGAAAAAGCCGATGAAATTTTTAACTGTCGATTAGCGCTGCTTTTACCTGAAACGACATGGGTAAGAGTGTATCCTGATATTCGCTTAAGGGCGATGCGCTCACGCTGGGGCAGCTGTTCAGCCAAAGGGAAAATAACCCTAAATACCCACTTAATCAAAGCACCTTTGGCCTGCATTGACTATGTTATCCTCCATGAGCTATGCCATATTGCCGAACACAATCATAGCCATAAATTTTATCGATTATTGGATAAGGTCAGTCCAGACTGGAGGCAAGCCAAATCTTATCTGGATAAAACAGCAAGTTTATACCTTACTGTCTAAAATGCCAGGAATAAGAAACAGCACTATAGGCAGATTATTACTAATGTTCGCCAAGATAGTCTAACCTGATGTTTTGTCAGTGGATGTAAGGCGGGAAGCTTTATTAGACCAGATTAAAATACGGGTGTATTTTTTAAACATTGGCGCTATCAAACTAGAAAATAACCGTATCATTTTGGAGGCGAACCCTGGATTGATATTATTCTTTTTTAGTTTTTTCAAAGTATAGATTGCAACTTGTTCAGGTTGCCAAAACCCTCCATTCTTTGTAATAATCCGGGTTACCTCAGGCTTGAGCCGCTCCTCATAATGCAACTGCTCGGTATTGGTGTCTGGTGGGTAAAGGATAGATAATGAAACCGTCGTTCCTGCTAATTCCTGCTGCAGAATTTGCCCATACATACTGATGGCTGACTTGGTAGGGCTATAAGTTGAATAACCATATATGGCTATTAATCCGGCCACAGACGAAGTTAGCAAAATTTTTGCGCACTGATTTTGGCGTAAAAAAGGTAAGCAATATTGGACACAATAAACACTGCCAAGATAATTCACTGTAATCGCGGACTGGTAAAGCGGGACTTCAAGCTGGGCCGCCATCCCCGGATGAGCAATACCAGCGGTGATAATGAGCAAATCAATCCCAGCCATTGTTTCAATTGCCTTTTTTAATGCAGTCTCAATATCAGTTTGGTTGGCAACATTGGCAGGGAAGCAATGTACTTTGGTCCCTTTTTTTTCTCTTATTAAACTATTTCTGGCCAGTTCCAGTTTTTCCTGGCTTCTTGAAATAAGGCTAATTTCATTTGATTCATCAAGCAGCTCTTTTGCCAGACAAAACCCAATCCCTGAAGAGCCACCGACAATGACAATTTTTTTAAACTGCTTGTAATAATCCGTATTTCTTTTCATGTAGTTAACACCAGCCCGATAATCATTGATTATAATTATAGAATTAAAATCTAATTTGGGTGTTTCGCCAATGACTACTCCCCCTATTATTCTGGATTTATTTATTTCCTGGATAACGATATATGGTGGTTTGGTGTGCCTTTATTTTATAACAGGATGGATTATTGAATGCATTGTAGCCAAAAATCCCAACCTGAAAA
This sequence comes from Legionella sp. W10-070, assembly GCF_900640175.1. Lineage (GTDB taxonomy): Bacteria > Pseudomonadota > Gammaproteobacteria > Legionellales > Legionellaceae > Tatlockia. Next base: position 37,408 of record NZ_CAAAJC010000021.1, read on the forward strand.
TACAAAAAGGAACAATGGTTTTCCACAAGGATAAACTTCTTGATATCAAGCAAAGTGTTATCTCTTTACTATCAATTAGTTTTTTTATTGCTTTAGGATATACACTACAAGGCTATGGTTTTAGCTTATTTTCACCGCAGCCTCATTCGCTGCTAAGGGTGATTATTGAATATCCGCTTTATTTTATTTTATCGTTAATTCTTTTCGATACCTGGTTTTACTGGATGCACCGCTTAATCCATGTACAACCGCTATTTAAATACGTGCATGCGTGGCACCATCGTCGTAGTTTAAGAACCCCATCAACGTGGGCAAATAACAGTGATACATTACTTGATGATCTATTTTTGCAATCCTATTGGTTCTTTGCTTTTGTTTTATTGCCTTTCCCGGCAATAGTACTGTTCATCCATAAAATTTATGATCAGATAACCGGCATGATGGGCCATTCCGGCTATGAAATTAGCGGCGTATTGCCTTTGAAATGGAAATTTCTTGTGGCTGTTGTCCACCATGACCAGCATCATAGTGCAGTAAAATATAATTTTGCCACTCATTTCAGCTGGTGGGATAGAATGGCAGGTACGCTTCATCCAGATTACGACGCTAAACGCAATTCATTTAAACGCTGAATAATTATTAAGGTTATTTAAGATCGTCTGCATTATTTGCTTATCAATTACTTCCAGGTAATAGGATTCAATATGGAGTATCAGCCCACCATCATTAGTGTCATCAATATTTATAGAAACGTAATTTTTTGTATTGTGATATAACGGATAAAAATAGTGTTTTAGTTTCAGCTGATTAGAAACAAATCCTTTTTTTATTTTCTTATCAGACACCGCATTACGAAAATTAAAGCTTAGCAAAGGAAACGCTTTATTTTTATTGGCAAAAAATTCATAAGCTATCAGCCCGGCATAACAATCTGCCATTGCTTTGCTCACCCTCGTATATTTTGATATGCCGGTAAAGGCGCGGAGCATAAAACTTATCAAAGGTGCACTTTTTTTATACTTGCAATAATACAACCATCCTAATGCCGCTCCATAAGGTAAATTAGAATAATTTAATGATTTTCTATTTTTATTTTTTAAATCTTCCGTCATTCCAATTAAATCGTCATTAACGGGATTAAACGCAAACGAACGTTCATTAAGACAAGGTCCTAAAATTTCCTGATACTGATTATTAAAGTGGGGCTGACTAATCAATTGAATAAGGAAATTATTATTCTTGCAATAAGGCTTGAAAGCATTCAGTGTTGCACTAATAATGAGTTCTTCTATCGTATAATCATGAGAATAAGCAAATTCCTTCAGTGCATCTGTTTGGTGTTTTTCTAAAGTATAGAGTAAGCGCTTTTTTATGGATGTTTGTTGATCAATAATGTCATTACTAATCTGACAGGGACTAAAATTCCCATAGTCCTTTTCAATATGCCGCTGCAATGATTGGTAAAGATTAGCGTAATAGCTTTTTTCACTATGGATATAGTTTCGATAGGGATAATAATTTTTAATTTCCAAATCATTATATTTTTGCCACAAAATTTGCCATATAAGGGATTTGGTTTTAGCATCGATTGCCTTATGCGTGATCACTAACTGCAATAATGCATTACGTTCATCGATTTGAATCAAACAGGGGTAAATGTTCTGCTTTAGTTTGCGTAAATCAACCTGTGCCAATTGCATGTTAATTGCATCAATTTGCTCTTCATAGGACTTTGTCTGTTCTAAAGGAAAGGTTACCAATTCAATTTTTTGTTTGGGCAATTTTTTTGCGTAAGGAAGCCAATTGTTAACCCGGAAATTAAATATATCAAATTCAGTAACTAAATAATTAAGTACATTTTCCAGTTTAATTTTGTCTAATTTCCCTTCCCAAAAAAAGGAAATAACTTCATTCTTGGAATATCCTGAAGTCAATTCGATACTCCAAAAGAGAAGTTGGCAGTCACTAAGAGGAATTTTATTAGGATGGCGCATTTTCTCAAGCAGCCGTTCCTGCTGTTTTATGTTTTTATGCAGCAGGCTTAGTTTTTCCTGGCTGTAGTTTTTTTTTATTTCTGATAAACAGGCTTGCTTTGCCTTTTTTGGCAAAGCCAGTATCCTTTTAGCAATCAAGCCAAGACGCTGATTAATCCTAAACTGCTCCATTTTTTTTAAATCTCCGCGACATATTTTTATTTAGCACCTCAGTACATTCTTCAAGTACAGATGAAGGGCTGATTTTACTTAATAAAAAATCATGCTCCATTAGTTGCTGCATGGCTTTTTGAATTGCGTGTTGGGCGGAAAAAAGGCATGGGGTACTGAATATGGCCAGTCCTATGCCACATTCTTCTAATTCAGTCAGGTTATGAGGGCTGGATTTCCCGCCCGCTATCTGATTATAAGCAATTTTATTTTCTTTCCTTAAATCATAAAGCACATCCAAAGAGCAAAGTTGCTCGACAGACATACCGTCAACCAGAATAGAATCTACCGGGAGCGCTTTCATTTTTGAAACCCGTTCAAGTATCTCTTCCATCTGGGTTGCATCCGTACGTGCAACAACGAAAAGATCCCCGCTCACGGACATGACTTCCTCTAATTTTTTAATATAATTATCTGGCGAAACAAGGGTTTTCCCGTTGTAATGGCCGCATCGCCTTGGCCTTGATTGATCCTCGAGGATAATTCCTGAAGCGCCGGCATCATACAGGCAGGCAGTAATCATTTTTGCATTATGGATATCCACAAAACCATCGTCTATATCAACCAGGATATGTGCATCTGGAAGTATGCTTCTAATTCGCATGACATAATTCAACAGATCAGACCAGGTATTAAAGCCAATATCAGGAAGTCCATAGTGACTAGCGGCAAACCCAAAGCCACTGACAAATAAACAATTATGATAATTTGCCACCAGGGAAGCAGAAAAAACATCATATATTCCGATAAAAGGCAAAATCTTTTTCTCGTTTTTTAACTGCCTGAGTTTTTGTCCGTACAAAAGAGACATAGCAATACCTCCTCACGTTTAATTAATACTATAGGATAGAATCATTTAAAAAGTTCAATTTTTTTGTTTTTGGCTAAAAAGCAACCTATATTAAGACAATATGTATTAACGCAGCTGGCTGATAAGTGGTTATTTCCCTATGAGGTCAAGTATGTTATCAACTAAGCTTTTTATAGAAAACAGCAGCAATTACTATGGTTTAATTGCCTTGGAAAGCAGCCAATATCAATTAAGCTATGAAACATTATACAGGCTGGTCGACTACCTCCAATTGCAATTTGCTGCCATTGCTTCTCCAGAAAAAACACCCTGCATTTTACTTTTTAATAACAACATCGAGTACGTAGCAACATTCCTGGCAGTGGCCCGACTATGTCCGGTCATGCCAATTAATCCCGCATTGCCACTCGAACACATTCAAGAAGTTGTACAATCCTTAAACCCAGCATCGGTGATTCATGACCCGATGAATGCGGACAAGGCGGGTGAACTCGCTCAAAGAATCGGGATTCATGCCCGGGAAATAAGACTGGATAATGCGCTGGTGCAATCCAAAAAACAAAAAAAACACCAGGACGTCGCGGCATACCCTAAAGAAAATGAAGTAGCCCTGATTCTCCATACATCAGGGACCACAGCCAAGCCCAAGTGCGTTCCTCTCTCTTATAAAAATTTAAACGAAAGCATTGCGAATATCATTAGAACACTGCAATTAAGTATAAACGACCGTAATTTAAATATGATGCCTCTTTTTCATATCCACGGTATCGTTGCCTCAATGCTCTCCACCCTTGCAAGTGGCGGCACCCTGATTTTAAAAGATATCGATTATACGAAAATAACGGATTATTTAATTAATGACAAACCAACCTGGTATACCGCTGTTCCTACCATTCATCACAAAATTTATCAGGCACTCTCCATGCAGCCAAATGAGTGCGCAACCGGTAGTTTACGTTTTGTACGCTCTTGTTCATCGCCGCTGTCTGAAGTGTTGCAGCAAAAGATACAAGCGCTGTTGAATGTGCCCGTGATACAAGCATATGGCATGACTGAAGCAGCACACCAGGTTTCTACCAACCCCCTATCCATCGCTGATATTAAAATAAATTCGGTAGGCCAAACCAAAGGGGGCATTTCTGTCATGATCATTGGAGATGAGAATCAGAAACTAAATCGCAATGAAGTGGGAGAAGTTTGTATTCAAGGAGACAATGTATTCCAAGGCTATATGAATAATCCTGAGGCGAACAAAGACGCTTTTATTCAAGGCCATTTCCGAACAGGGGATCTTGGTTATATTGATTCGGACGGATATTTATTTTTAACAGGAAGAAAAAAAGAAATAATTAATAAAGGAGGGTTTAAAATTGCCCCCCTGCAAATTGACCAGGTAATGTTAAGACACCCTCAAATCAAAGAAGCCATTACCTTCCCAATCCCTCATGAAACACTTGGCGATGATATTGGCTTAATGGTTGTTACTGAACAAGGTTTGGAGAAAAAGGCGATTTATGAGTACCTGCAGGACAAAGTTGCAGAGTATATGCTTCCTTACGAGATTTATATTGTCGATGACATACCTAAATCAGCAACCGGAAAAATTAATAGGCTCTCGATTGCACAATCATTACCTGCAACCAATAAACCCTTCCGGAAGCCGCAAAATAAATTGGAAGAAGAGCTTGTGGAATTGTGGAAGTCCCTGTTGATGGTTCCTCAGGTTTCTGTGGATGATAATTTTTTCCAATTAGGCGGAAATTCATTATTAGCTACAGAATTCTATAACTACATTGCAACCTCCCATCAGTTGCAGCTCCAACCTATAGAGTTATACCAAGCGCCAACAATCGCAAAAATAGCAATCCGTATTTACGAAAATAAGAAAAATGCAGAAAGTGACTGGCTCAGCGAGATAGAGCAGCTTCTAAAAGAATATGAAAATAATGAGGTTCATTATGGCTATGAATAAGCTCACCTTCCCTTATCAGTTTTTACAAAACGTTATTAGTAATCCTGATAAAATCGCAATTACTTTCCTTAACGAGAAGAAAGAAGCCATTGATATTAGCTATTCGGAATTAATGAAGAAAATCAATGGAGTAGGGAATGCAATATTGGAGTCAACTCATAACGGCGCGCCTGTATTGCTGCTTTATACACCTGGAATCAACTTCATTGTTGCCTTTCTTGCCTGTCTGTATACAAACAGATTGGCTATCCCTGCTTATCCACCCATTAATTTTTCCGCGGTTTCCCGCCTGGAAAGTATCATCAGAAACTCAAATCCTGCGCTAATTTTGAGCGAGGAAACTATTCTGAAAAATTTAAAGAAAATCCCTTTGATAAAGTACCTTCTCCTCCCTTATATAAAAAAGAAAGTGCTTCGTGCATTTCATGTACCCGATAATATTGTGTTTTTATTTGAGAGCGTGTCACAGATGATGGCAACTGATTCACTAAGTGATGACCAGGCTAATTTTGATGTAGCAAAAATAGAGGGGCCTGCGTTTATTCAATATACTTCAGGAACGACCTCAAATCCCAAAGGGGTACTAATTAGCCACAGCAATATTGCCGATAATCTACATTTGATTCGAGAAGCATTTAATATCCACTCCGAGTCAAAAGGATTTATCTGGTTGCCTCCATACCATGATATGGGATTAATTGGCGGAATTTTGGTACCCCTATACCACTGCATCCCGGTCGTCTTGACAAGCCCGCTCAATTTTATCAAAAATCCTAACCTCTGGCTGGAATCAATTTCCAAGTACAGAGCAACAATCAGCGGCGGCCCCAATTTTGCCTATAATCTATGTAATCGTCGAACCAGTGATGAATATCTAGAGCGTCTGGATTTGTCGTCCTGGGAAATTGCATTTTGCGGCGCAGAACCCATTAATGCAGAAACAATGAACCACTTTGTTCGCAAATTTAAAGCCTGCGGTTTTAAACCAACCGCGTTAATACCCTGTTATGGAAATGCTGAAAGTACTTTAATTGTTAGCAGTACAAATTATAATGAGCATTTGAATGTGGTAAAAATCAATCGCGACTCCTTAAGCAATGGACAGGTCGTCTTTGATTCTTCCCATAACTCAGTCAGTGTGGTGGATTGTGGCATGCCACTGCTTAATGTGAAAATTGCCTCAACCGAAACAGGTGAGTTTCTGCAAGAAAAGCAAATTGGTGAAATTTTAATTAATGGGAATAGTGTTTCTTCCGGATATTGGAATGACCAACAAAAGACGGATGCTGCTTTTAAAGTTGCCCCTGATGGAAATCGATATTATCACAGCGGCGATTTAGGTTTTTTATCTGAGGGAAAATTATTTATTAGCGGTCGAATGAATGATCTGATCATTATTGGTGGACGGAATTATTTTGCCCATGAAATCGAATCCATTGTTCATGTTTGCAGCCCTGATATCCGACAAGGCTGCTGCGTTGCCTATGAGTCCTTTGAATCAGGGATTAGTCAACTGGCGTTGGCTATAGAAGTAAAATCAGGAAAAGAAGACCATTATCCGGATTTGGTTCGCCATATTATGCTTGAAGTCAACCAGTATTTTGGAATTTCAGTCGCCGAAATTAAGTTGCTCAAACCGCATTCTATCCTTAAAACAACCAGCGGAAAATTACAGAGATATCAAACAGTAAAACACATTGAAACCCACCCTGAATGCGTTCTTTTCCATTTTAACAATCATCTGCCGCAGGACGGTAGGGCAGAGGTACCTGTAAAACCAGCGCCAGAGCATAAAAAATGCCATTATGAAGGTAAAAAAAGAGCTAAACTTATTGAACGCACCATAATTGAATTGGTCAATGCCAATTATTCCCAATTATTAAAATGCAAGCCTAACACGTCTTTGGAAAGATTAGGCCTTGATTCGATTATGTATATAAAATTGTTGTCCTCTCTCAAGCAACGGCTATCCTTGGAATTTGAAGTAAATGATATCGTAGTCAATAAAAATCAAACAATCAGGACATTAGCAAAAGAGATAGCCCGATTAACGCAGGAGTCAAAACGCATTACACGACTGGAGCAGCTGCCAAAAATCAAAAATCTGTTGGAAAGGCATAGCGATTTAGTTGAAAAAAATTATCACCAATTATTTATGCGGGCTTTTGAAGGGCCTGCAAATAGTATTATATCCCTGGATGGCAAACCATTTATTAATTTTGCTTCATATAATTATTTAGGCTTAAGCGATGATAAAGAAATGAAGCAATTTATAAAAGATAATGTCGATCGATACGGCAGTTCAGCGTCGGCAAGCCGCCTGGTCGCTGGAAATCGAGTTTTAACGGAGCGATTGGAACAGGAACTGGCGCAATTTGTCGGCTATCCTGACGCGATACTGTTTACTGCGGGTTATCAGACCGTCGTGTCAACAATTACCCATTTATTTGGTCATAATGACGCGATTATTTATGATGAATTAGTCCATAACAGCAGTTTGCTAGGTGCCTATTATTCAGGAGCCGAGTTATATACCTTCAAACATAATGATCCAGAATCATTACACAACCAACTGGCTCTATTAGCGAATAAGTTTGAAAAGATATTAATTATTACTGAAGGTGTCTTTAGCATGGATGGCGATATTGCCCCTATCGACAAAATTATAGCCCTCAAAAAAGAATACGGTTGCTTTTTAATGATTGACGAGGCGCATTCATTGGGAGTCATTGGCAATACAGGCCGCGGTGTTATTGAATATTTTCAACAGTCTCCCGAAGATATTGATATCATTATTGGTACCTTGAGCAAAGCTTTTTCCAGTTGCGGTGGCTTTGTTTGTGCGAGCAGAGAATTAATCCAGTATATGAAATTTTCCGCTCCTGGTTTCGTTTTTTCTGCAGGAATTACACCCGCGAATGCTGCAGCCGCACTTTATGCGTTGCAACGCATAAAGAAAGAGCCACAATTAATTCAACGCATGCAGCATAATGCTGATTATTTTCTTAAACAAGCAAATACGCTTGGACTTGATACAGGAGAATCAAGAAACACCCCTATTGTCCCTGTAATTATAAAAGACTCCAACAAAACGCTGGAAGCATCATATCAATTATTCTGTGAGGGAATCTACGCACCGCCAATTATTGCACCCGGGGTAACTGAAGAGCAGGCGAGGATTCGATTTTTTATTACTGCGCTACACCAAAAAGAACAACTGGACTTTTGCATTGAGGAATTAGCCCGAATCAAGCCAACACTGCTGCAATGATCAAGGATAATTATAAGGAACGAAAAGTCCAATATTTATGACCCAAAAAAATGGTGAACACCGGAAATATCAATCCAAAGGCATGTGCTATTTCATGTGTATACGCACTAATATTCATCGTTGGCAAGACATAATAAGCCAGTATCAGGCTAATCAGCAATGTCTGCAGCAAACCCATCAAATTTACCAAAATAAAAAATACAATCGAGCGCAAAAAAGTTTGTTGACCATGACGAAATACAAACAATTTACTGAGCGTAAAAGCAGTCACCATCCCGGTAATATAGGCAAATATAATCGAGATTGAAAAACCAAAAGAATAATTATATAAAATCCTGCTGCAGAAATTCACTATGAGTGATATCCCCCCGGTTAACAGAAAAATAAAAAATTGTTTTGAAATAAAATGATTGATCACAAACCACCCTTATTTACTGGCATTAGTTACCTTTTCTCCTATACACCCCTGGCTTAAGCCTGAGCTTGTTTATGATATCCAAATTAACAATAAGCATCATTACCCTCTTATAAAAAATGCATGCCTGATTTTCGGCGGCAACAGGCTGATAAAAAACTTATACTGATAAAGCCAGGTTAAATTAATTTGAAGCCAATTAATATGAATAAGAGTAAACATCAGGAATATTACGAGGCATTAATTGCCAAGGATACAAATTATGAAGGTATATTTTTTGTTGGGGTTAGAACAACCGGTGTGTTTTGTCGTCCAACGTGCACCGCCAGAAAACCGAAGGCTGAGCATTGCGAATTTTTTAGGGCAACACAAGAGGCCTTGCTGGCAGGTTATCGTCCCTGCAAACGTTGCCGACCGCTGTCACATCCCAATCAAGCAACTGATATTGTTCGTCTTTTAGTTGAAGCAGTTGAGAACAACCCAACCAAACGCTGGCAGGCAGCCGACTTTAAAAATCTGGCCATCGATGAGTCGACTGCCAGACGTCAATTTAAAAAACGTTTTGGAATGACCTTTGTAGCCTATGCCAGGGCAAGAAGAATAGGAGAAGCAATGAAAGAAATTCGTCATGGTACTTCGGTGATCGATACCCAATTGCAAGCAGGTTATGAGTCCGGCAGTGGATTTCGGGATGCGTTTTCAAAATTATTTGGTAATGTGCCCAAGCAAACTAATAAACAAGCTGTTATCTTAAGGGCTGCCTGGATAGATACTGCCTTAGGTCCAATGATAGCCATTGCTGATGATGAGAGGCTATATTTGCTCGAATTTGTTATGAGGAGGGGCTTGGAACGCGAAGTGGAGCGTTTAAGGAGCCGTGGTTTTGCTATCATTCCTGGGTATACAGCACCTCTAACCTCGATTGAAGTCGAATTGAAAGCCTATTTTGAGGGTAGATTAAAGGCGTTTAAAACGCCTTATCGGCTGTTCGGCAGTCCTTTTCAGCAACAAGTATGGCAAGCACTGTGTCAAATTCCTTATGGCGAGACACGGTCTTATCTGGATATTGCCAAATTCATCGGCAAACAATCGGCTTTTAGAGCAGTAGCTCAAGCCAATGGGGCTAACCAATTAGCAATAATTATTCCTTGTCATCGTGTCATTAATGAAAATGGCCAATTAGGCGGTTACGGCGGGGGAATAGCACGTAAAGAATGGTTGATTAACCTGGAAAAAACCAATCAATAATTGGTTTAATTGAATTCAAATAATTAAAAGAGGTTGCTGGTGATAAAACAACGCTGTGAGTGGGCTAAAACGGATTTATTATTAATGCAATACCATGATGATGAATGGGGAACACCAGTTTTTAACGGACAAATGTTATTTGAATTTTTAACCCTGGAAGGCATGCAAGCAGGATTAAGTTGGTTGACCATCTTAAAAAAAAGAGAACATTTTCGTGCTGCATTTGATAATTTTGACGTTAAAAAAATCGCGAGTTACGACATCAATAAATTTAACGCATTAATAAACGATGCCGGGCTTATTAGAAATAAACTAAAAATTCAATCGGTCATTAACAATGCCCATGCTTTTCTAGAGGTTGAGAAGGAATTAGGCGATTTTTCAAAATACTTATGGAATTTTGTGAATGGTAAGCCAATTCTCAATCAATGGCAAAGTGCCAGTCAAATTCCAGCCCAATCTGCCATATCCGATCTCATGGCAAAAGATTTGAAGAAGCGGGGGTTTAAATTTGTCGGTTCTAAAATTTGCTACGCCTTGATGCAAGCGACAGGAATGGTTAATGATCACACTATAAATTGTTTCCGCCACCAGACCATCAAGAAAAGTGGCTTGCCGCGCTAAAATATGACCAACATCAAGTTTAACGGAATTAACAACTCATCAGCCTGGTAATTCAAAATTTATAAAGAACCAGCTTTATTTTGCTGTCTCTAACGCCCCCAGTTTGTTTTCAAAATTGACGCCTGCATTGCCATAATTTTTCAATTATTTTTACTGAACGTGAAGTTGATGCAAAGTTAAAGCATTCCCTTCAGAATCAACGATGATCGCCATTCTACATACAGGAGAAGAGAAAATATCCAACTTAACTTCTACATTTTTTTCTTTCAGTTGAGTCATAAGCGCATCAAGATCATCAACTTCAAAAGCGACACTACCACCACTGTTAGAGCTTGGTTGACCTCCTTCAGCCCAGTTTGTAATGGCTAAACAGCCGCCTCCGGGAAGATCATACTCTACCCATTGTTCTTCAACTTTACCTGGTTTAAGACCAAGTGTTACTTCATAAAATTTACGGGCTCGATGAATATCGAGCACTGGATACATGGTAAAAGCAACTTTTTTAAACATCATCTCACTTCCTTGTTTCAAATATTATGGTTTGGCACCAAAAACAGCTTCTATGTTACGCCGACTTGAGTCGATTATAAAACATAATTGTTTTAGCGTATTTCGGGTTACCTATTTCCGTGATGCAACGGGGGTGGCACCCATAATATTAGATTTCTATGTGTAGATAATGGGAGAACCAAGGATTTTTCTATCCATTGAGGTTAAGCGAGTTTGGTGCTTTTTACTAGTTGGCACAAGCCGACTGGATAACCAGAAAACAAAACCTGCTTCTTACAGGGCCTTGTGGCAGTGGAAAAACCTACTTAGCCTGCAGTCTCGGTCATAGCGCTTGCCTGAAAGGTCTTCAAACCAGATATTACCGTCTGTCACGATTGTTTATCACCTTGGCGAAAGCCAAAGCCGATGGCACCTATCACAAGGAATTAACAGCGCTGTCACAAACCAGGTTATTGATCATTGATGATTGGGGAATGGAGCCAATAACTCAAGCTCAACGAAGTGATCTAATGGAAATTATGGACGATAGACACGAACAGTCATCAACACTAATCATTAGTCAGCTTCCTGTCGAACAGTGGTATGCCTGTATTGGTGATAACACACTGGCTGACGCTATTTTGGATCGACTGGTTCATAATGGTCATCGACTAAATTTAAAAGGTGAATCCATGCGAAAAATACTTGGGAAATTGACTGAAAGTGAACACTTGGTGTAAAAGGTCATTTGGACAATGCGTAAAATAATAGGTGTTCACGTTCGACCAGAATGGGTGTTCATTTTCGTCAGAATACGCAAGGGTTTGTGATGGGCTTTGGTGGTCAGGAATGGTTTTAATAATTGGGGCGGCGGGAATCGAACCCGCGACAATTTTTTTTAATCTATTGATATTACTTCGTTTTATTTTTAGCTCAACTTTTTTGGGCAGATATTGGGTAGTTTTTTGTTAACAATTGCGTTTTTGTTCAGTTTGATTCCGTATATGGGAATTGAATTTGTTTCCTTACAACCGCTATATTTTTTAATTAACCTTTGGTGTTACTTGATAACCCAATTTATGGTTGGTTGAGTGGTCATAAAAAAATTGTTCTACCATCATTTACCTTAATCTCCAGTAATAGGTAAGTATTAGTATTTAATGGAGATTAAAGTAAATATCATGTGGTGTTACTAGCCCTCAATACTTTAAAAATTCAAATAACAACCCTCTGTTTTCCATGGATATTAATTAAAACAGGGCGCTGTTTTGTTGGTTTAATAATAAAAACAACCGTCTGTTTTGTTGACTTAAATATATTATTGCTTATAATTTAGTATATTACTAATGATAAGTATATTAAATGAAACGAACTCTATTAAATTATATGGATAACTGGCTGGTTTCACCTGACCGGAAACCATTAGTCATTCGTGGGGCAAGACAAGTTGGTAAAACATGGCTAGTAAGGCACTTAGCTGAAAAGACAGGAATGCAATTAATTGAACTCAACTTCGAGAAGCAACCTTCCTATGCCAGTCTTTTTGCTTCTAATGATGTAAATCAAATTTTATTAAATTTAAGTACGGTATTAAATCAGAAAATAGATCCCCCAAAGTGCTTATTATTCCTAGATGAAATACAGGCAGCACCTCAACTGCTTAGCAAACTCCGTTGGTTTGCAGAAGATTTACCCCAACTAGCAGTAATCTCCGCTGGCTCTCTATTAGAATTTATTCTAGCGGAGCACTCATTTAGTATGCCGGTTGGGCGAGTTAGCTATATGCATTTGGAACCATTGTCATTTGATGAATTTTTATTAGCAAATGACAAAGAATCACTTTATGACTATTTAAATCAATATGACCTAAGTATCGAGCTCCCCTCTGCGATTCACGAGCAATTAACTACTTTATTTAAAGAATATCTGATTATCGGCGGTATGCCCGCTGTAGTCTCTAATTGGGCTGCTGAACGCTCTCTGAATAGAGTTAGTCAAATACAAAATGACTTATTGGCCACCTATCGCGATGACTTTTCAAAATATAAAGGTCGTTTAGCGACAGAAAGATTAGACGAAGTACTTAATTCTATTCCAAAAATGCTTGGACAAAAATTTGTATTTAGTAGAGTTAATAAAACGATTCAAGCATCGACAATAAAGCATGTATTAGATCTGTTAGAAAAAGCCCGAATTAGCCACCGAGTACAAAGTAGCTCAGCAAATGGTGTTCCCCTCGCATCTGAAATTAAAGAAAAATTTTTTAAAGAAATTTTCCTTGATATAGGCTTATGTAGTACAGCACTAGGACTGAGTTTAAACCAAATTAATTCAACAAATGAAATTCTTTTGATTAATAATGGCGGCATCGCTGAACAGGTAGTTGGCCAATTGCTAAGAACAATTGAACCACCCTATATTGAACCAGTTTTGTATTATTGGCATAGAGAAGAGGCTGGTTCAAGTGCTGAAATTGATTATGTAATCCAACATGGTAATAAAATTATACCTATTGAAGTAAAAGCTGGTGCCACAGGAAGCCTAAAGTCACTACATGTTTTCATGGGATTAAAAAAATTACCTCTCGCCATGCGAATTAATTCTGATTATCCAAGTAAAACTAATGTAGATGTAAAAGATAATTTAGGGAAATCCGTAAACTATACTTTTATATCCATTCCCTTTTATCTTGTGGGGCAGATACATAGATTACTTAGTTTGCTCAACTAACATATATAGTGCAAAAACCAAGTGCAACTCATATGAGTTTGACATTATTTGTCAGTATCACTAATTAAATTAGGCTCCGTGAACGAAATTTCTAATTAGTTGAAAAAAAGGCAGTTTCTATAGTGAAATACGATTTGCCGTCGAAAAATCACTAAAAGAACTGCCAAAATGAATAATAA